>NZ_JBJFZU010000003.1:0-405712 GCF_045032955.1 Serinicoccus shuyuelongi
TCATGTTCAATGAAAGTTCGGCGGGCGTGAGGATGGCCTGACCTCCAGGCGGTCAGGCATCTCAGGACGCGAGCCTGCTCGCGGACTGTCCCTGAGCTTGACGCCAGGTAGCCTCGAAGAGATGGGCCTCCGGGGACAGGGCATCCCCGGTCGGACTGGCCGGTGCGCCAAGGATCGCCTCGCGCAACGCTGGCGGGATGTCCGCAGCATTCGCGGTGTCTTGTAGCACGTGCTGCCTCAACACATACCAGGCCGCCCCCGTAGCCACCCCGTTGCCGACCTGCTTGTAGGAGGCAGAATCCCGCTGCCCTGCGAAACTGAAAGAACGCGGGAGCCCCTGAGCGCGGGCGGCTTCGTGCGGGGTCAGCCGCCGACGGCGTGGCCCCACGATCGAGGTCTGGGTGATCGCCACGAGGGCCGGTAGGTAGGTCGGTGCCTTGGCGCGGATCCCCGAAGGTCGGAGGTGCATCAAGGTGTTCCACAGGCGCGGGGTGTCCTGCGCTTGCCACTCGAGCTTGCGCCGACTCTCTGGGAAGCCCCGAATCTCCGGCCTGTCACGGATCCATTCTTCTATCAGGTCCTGGTGCTTGCGGTAGAAGGTTCGATTCTTGTTGATGAAGTCGACCTTCCAGGCTGGCATCGCCGCCAGTGCTCCAGGTGTGTACCGATCCTCGCTGCCCCATTCGTCGAACCAGAGTGGATGTCCGGGCAGTCGCTCACCCGTGGCGACTCGATGCCGTACGACGAAGTCGTCCCAGGTGTCGATCCACTTCGTCTCGTCCCGCGAGAGCCCGTAGGTGGTTGCGTCTACGGTGCTGTCGGCGTCGAGAATCCAGCCCACCTTCCACCACATCGGGTCCCAGCCATCGACCGGCCCCCGGATGACAGTCGGGGGGGCATCGGTCTCAGCCAAAGCTCGCTCCGGCCCCACGTAGGTCCCCAGGATGAACACGCGATCGCGCACCTGGGGCGTGCCTCCGAGGGACGGGGGCAAGAAGTGGGGGCTGAAGACCGTCGGCGTGCTGCTCACCCGGTAGCCCAACTCGCGCAGCGTGCGGATGATCATGCGCCATTCGTGCTGATGGCGGGGGCCCGCCAGGTTTCGGACGTTCTCCAGCAAGATGATCGATGGGCGCCGTGCCTGCAGTGCTCGAGCAATGTTCCAGAAGAGGGTGCCCCGCACCTCGTCCATCCCACGTTGGCGACCGGACTTGGAGAACGGCTGGCAAGGAAACCCGGCGGCCAGGACGTCATGCTCAGGCAGGGCCACTTGGCCGGTCTCAGGTGTGGCTTCGTTGATGTCTTCGTTGAGGTGGTAGCCCTCACCGTAGGCGGGCCAGTTGCGGAGGTAGGTCGTGCGAGCTTCTCTGTCGATCTCCGAGACAAAGACACACCGGCCACCGGCGTCCGAGAGCACGGAGTGGAAGCCGCCGATGCCTGCGAAGAGGTCTGAGAAGGTGAAGGCCACCTCATCGTCACGGTTGCTCGGGCTCACGTCCCACAACGTATCGCGATCCGGCGAGGGACCTGGCATGACGCGCTTGACGGTCTCCGGCCGGAAGGGAGCAAGGGGCTGCTGTTCGAACATGTGTTCAGTACAGCAGCCACTACCGACAGCCCTGATCTGGACGGATCAACTACGGTGATCTCGTGAGCGGCTTCACCGTGCCACCGCACCCGGGTGGCTCCTCGGTCAGCGTCTCGCGAAGGATGTCGAGCCTCAGCCGGCGCGACACCGTGCCCGAACTTCTGCTTCGCCGGGCGCTCCACGCGCGTGGCCTGCGCTTTCGTGTCGTCTACCCAGTCCCTGGCAATCGCCGCCGCTCTATCGACATCGCGTTCACCAGAGTCCGGCTCGCGGTCTTCGTCGACGGATGCTTCTGGCACGGCTGCCCCGACCATGGCATGAGACCTCGAGCCAACAGTGAGTGGTGGAAGGCCAAGTTCGCTGCGA
Source organism: Serinicoccus shuyuelongi (assembly GCF_045032955.1). NCBI lineage: Bacteria > Bacillati > Actinomycetota > Actinomycetes > Micrococcales > Ornithinimicrobiaceae > Serinicoccus > Serinicoccus shuyuelongi. The sequence goes on from NZ_JBJFZU010000003.1 coordinate 1,955, forward strand.
ATGAGTCAAGAGATCGCGACACTGACGGTCTTCTGCGTAGGGCTGGGTGGGAGGTGCTGCGGATTTGGGAGCACGAGCCTGTCGAGACAGCGATCTGCAAGGTCGTGGAGGCCCTCGACCGGCGAAGGGCGGTTACCTAGCGACTGGGCGCCTGGCTGACGGCGGGCTCGTGTCCAACCCTCAGGGACCTGCCGACCCGATTCGAGCGAAGGTTGTCGCCCTTGAGCAGAGTCATCCTGGACCCGTCCTTGTTCTCGCTTGAGGGCGGGCCACGGCGGATCCGGACCTGGAGTTCGCGCAGGCGCATGTCTCCGGCCCTGCCTTACCCGACCCCCGCGCTGGCCGCCTCGATCGCCTCCGGTGACAGCACGTGCTCGACCGCCATGGTCGCAGCCCCGAGCACGCCCGCCTGGGCCCCCGCCCGGGACGCCACGATCTGCAGGTGTTCGGTCGCCAACGGCAGCGACCGCTGATAGACGATCTCCCGGATCCCCGCCAGCAGGTGCTCACCCGCGTCCGCCAGCCGCCCGCCGATCACCACCACGGAGGGGTTCATCACGTTGACCAGCGTGGCGACGACCTCACCGATGTCGCGTCCCGCACGCCGCACCTCCTGCACGGCAGAGGCATCCCCGCCCCGCACCAGTTCGACCACGCCGCCGGTCGAGGCCACGGCCAGCCCCTTCGCCGTCAGGGCACTGACCAGCGCCGGCCCCGCCGCCACGGCCTCCAGGCAGCCCTCGTTGCCGCACCGGCATACCACCCCGTCACCGGTCCCGACCCGCACGTGACCGAGGTCGCCCGCGGTGCCCTGGGCCCCGCGCTGCAGCCGTGACCCGGAGATGATGCCGGCGCCGATGCCGGTGGCCACCTTGATGAAGATCAGGTCGTCCACATCCGGCAGGTAGGCGCCCCGCTCACCCAGGGCCATGATGTTCACGTCGTTGTCGATCAGCACCGGCACCGGGTAGGTGCGCTGCACATGGCCGGGCACGTCGTACCGGTCCCACCCGGGCATGATCGGCGGGTTCATCGGCCGCCCGGTCGAGTGCTCGACCGGGCCGGGCAGCCCGATCCCGACCGCCACCAGGTCCGCCTCGGGGCGCTTCGCATCGGCCAGCAGCTCACCGATCACCGACACCACCCAGCCGAGCACCACCTCGGGCCCGTCGGCGATGTCGAGTGCGGCCTGACGTTCCCCCAGCACGGTCCCACCCAGGTCGGTCACCGCCGCGATCGCGTGTGTCGCACCGACATCCACGCCGACCACGACCCGCGCCGCCGGGTTCAGCGCGAAGAGCGACGGCGGTCGCCCACCGGTCGACCGAGCGCCGCCGCTGGGCGCTACCAGCCCCAGCCGCATGAGCACGTCCACCCGTGCGGCGATGGTCGAACGCGCCATCCCGGTCTCGTCCGCGAGCTGCGCCCGGGTCCGGGGTCGGCCGTCCCGGAGCAGGTCGAAGATATCGCTGGTGCGCACCTCGGAAGTGAACCACGACCACTTCGTCACCATCAAGCATCAACTTTTGCCAGGCTCTCGACAAAAGTGTGTGAGCCGTGCCATAGTCACCGATGTGACGTTCGACGACGCCGTCGCCACGGCTGCTGGCACCCAAAGCGCTGCGACCTCCACCCCGGAGGTCTCCGGCCCTCCCGTGCTGCGTGCGACCGGCCTGACCAAGCGGTTCTTCGGCAACACCGTGCTGAGCGATGTGAGCATCGAGCTCCACCCGGGCCAGGTGCACGGCCTCGTCGGCGAGAACGGCGCCGGCAAGTCCACCCTGATGAAGATCCTCGCCGGGGTGCACCAGGCCGACGAGGGCACCGTTGAGCTGGCCGGCGAGCAGCGCCGCTTCACCCACCCGGTCCAGGCGCAGCAGGCCGGCCTGTCCACCGTCTTCCAGGAGTTCAACCTTCTGCCCGACCGCACCGTCGCCGAGAACATCTACCTCGGTCGCGAGCCCCGCAAGGGTCCGTTCGTCAACACCGCCGCCATGCAGCGCGACACCGCAGAGCTCCTCGACGGCCTGGGTGTCACCGGACTCGAGCCCACCCGCACCGCGCGCTCCCTCTCGGTCGCCGAGCAGCAGATCGTCGAGATCGCCAAGGCGGTCAGCTACGACGCGCGCATCATCTCGATGGACGAGCCCACCGCCGCCCTCGCCGACCACGAGGTCGAGCTGCTGTACGCCATCGTCCGCCGCCTCCTCGCCCGTGACGTCGCGATCCTCTACGTGTCGCACCGGCTCAAGGAGATCTTCGACCTCTGCGACACCATCACCGTCCTCAAGGACGGCCAACAGGTCACCACCAGCCCCACCGCCGAGCTCGACGAGGCCACCCTGGTGCGGCTGATGGTCGGTCGCCCCATGTCCTCCTTCTTCCCCGACCCCGTCGAGGGCACCGAGCCGGGGGAGGACCTGCTGGTCCTCTCCGGCGCCGGCAACGGGTATGTCGACGGCATCGACCTCGCCCTGCGCGCCGGGGAGATCGTCGGCCTGGCCGGGCTCCAGGGCTCGGGGCGCACCGAGCTCGTCGAGTCGATCTTCGGTGTCACCCCGCTCACCCGGGGCACCGTCACCGTCTCCGGCGAGAAGGGCACGTCCGGTGCCCCCACCACCCCGCGCCAGGCGATCCGCCGCGGCCTCGCGCTGATCACCGAGGACCGCAAGGCCAAGGGCCTGGCCCTGCAGCAGTCCATCCTGGACAACGCGCTCGGTGTCGTCCGCTCCGTCTTCCCCGGCCGCACCGGCGCCGCCCGCGCCGACATGCCCGGCGTGCTGTCCTCGATGGCCGTCTCCGCCCGGGCCCTGGACCAGGAGGTCCAGTTCCTCTCCGGCGGCAACCAGCAGAAGGTGGTGCTGGCCCGCTGGCTGTCCACCCAGCCCCGGGTGATGCTCATGGACGAGCCGACCCGCGGCATCGACGTCGGCGCCAAGCACGCCATCTACGAGCTGATGCGCGGCCTGGCCGCGGACGGGGTCGGGGTGCTCATGGTCTCCAGCGAGCTGCCCGAGGTGATCGGCATGTCCGACCGCATCCTGGTCATGCGCGACGGCCGCCTGGCCGGCGAGCTGCCCGCCGGATCCTCCGAGGAAGACGTCCTCGCCCTCGCCACCGGAGCCGCCTCATGAACGCCCTGCGCCCCCGCCGGCTCACCAGCACCGGCATCGTCTTCCTCGTGCTGGCCCTGGTCATCGTCGCCGGCGCGATCCTCACCGCCTCCGCCGGACGCAACTTCTTCTCCGGCGGCAACGTCTCGGCGATCCTCACCGGCACCAGCATCCTGGGCTTCATCGCGATCGGTCAGACGCTGGTCATCCTCGGCGGCAGCCTCGACCTGTCCGTGCCCTACGTGGTCAGCCTCTCCAGCCTGGTCGCCGGCGTCACCATGGCCGGCCAGAGCGGCAACATCGCCGTGGCGGTGCTGCTGGCGCTCGGCGTCTCCGCGCTGATCGGTCTGGTCAACGGTCTGGTGGTCACCTACCTGCACGTGCACGGCTTCATCGCCACCCTCGGCATGGGGCTGATCCTGGCCGGCTATCTCGGCACCACCTACCAGGGCTCCGCCGGCTCCGCACCGCGCGACTTCCGCCTCATCGGCGCCACCAACATCGGCCCGGTCCCGGTGTCCACGCTGCTCATGCTGGGCTGCGCGGTGCTGGTCATCCTGCTGCTGCGCCGCACCCGTGTCGGCCACCACCTGTATGCCGTCGGCGGCAACCGCGACGTCGCCCGCCTCTCCGGGGTGCGCACCCAGCCGCCGCTGATCCTGGCGCACGTGCTCTGCTCCGTGCTGGCCGGGATGGCCGGCCTGCTGCTGCTGGCCCGGCTCTCCGTCGGTAGCCCCACCATCGGCAGCCAGGGCGGCTACGACCTGATGTCGATCGCCGCGGTGGTCCTGGGCGGCACCATCCTGGCCGGCGGCAAGGGCAACATCCTCGGCACCCTCGGCGGGGTCGCCATCTTCGCCGTGCTGGACAACGTGATGGGCGTGATGGAGCTCAACGCCTTCCTCAAGGACGTCGTCCGCGGCCTGGTCATCGTCATCGCCGTCGCGGTCTACGCCCGGCGCAGTGTCGACGCCCGCCCGCCCCGCTTCCGGCATACCCCGGACGGCGCCGACGAACCCCGATCCCTCACCGCGACCCAGGCAGGTGCCCGATGACCGCCGCCACCCAGCCCCGCACGGCGCACCTGCCGGTCCACGAGGGCAGCACCGCCTCCCGCGCCCTGCGCGCGCTGCGCACCCCCGGGGGAGCGGTCTTCGTCCTGGTCGCGGTGCTCCTCGTCAGCGTCATCGCGGTCAACCCGAACTTCGGCGAGCCGGGCTCGCTGATCCGCTTCATCGGCCGCACCGCCCCGATCGCGATCGCCGCGATGGGCCAGTACTTCGTCATCGTCTCCGGCGAGTTCGACCTGTCGATGGGCTCGGTGGTCGCGATGCAGGTCGTCGTCGCCGGCAACGTCATCGGCCAGGACGAGGCCATGATCCTGCCCGGGATGCTGCTGATGCTGGCCCTGGGCGTGCTCGTCGGGCTGGTCAACGGGCTGGCCACCACGCTGCTCAAGGTCCCCAGCTTCATCGTGACGCTCGGCACCATGCTGGCCCTGTCCGGGCTCGTCCTCTACCTCACCGGCGGCGCGGCCACCGGCAACCCGGTCGACTCGTTCCGCCAGATCGGGCGCGGCGGCATCCGCGACGTCCCGGTCCTGGAGATCATCCCCTACCCCGCCATCATCCTGGGCGTGCTCGCGGTCGCCGCCGTCTGGCTGATGCGCCGCCCCTTCGGCCGCACCCTGGTCGCGGTCGGCGACAACCCGCAGGCGGTGCTGCTCTCCGGGTCGGCGACCTGGTGGCTCACCACCCGGGCCTTCATCCTCTCCTCGCTCGCCGCGACCGTCGCCGGGATCATCCTGGTCGGGTATGCCGGCGTCCACCCCTCGGTCGGCAGCGGCTACGAGTTCACCGCCATCACCGCCGTCGTCGTCGGTGGCGTCGTGCTCGGCGGCGGACGCGGCTGGGTGCTCTCCGCCGCGGCCGGTGCCTTCGCCCTGGAGCTGCTTTTCACCCTGCTGAACTTCGTCGGCGTCGCCTCCACCTGGCGACCCACCGTGCAGGGCGTCATCATCATCGTCGCCGTCGCGGCCGGCGCCCGCGCCTGGCAGGCCGGTCGCCGCCGCAACGCCGGCGCCACCCCCGATTCCTCCACCGACCCCACCCCGCCCGCACCGGGCACCACCACAGGAGATCACTGATGCGCAGGAAGATGATGGGCGGCACTCTCGCCGCCATGACAGCGCTCGCCATGCTGGCGGCGTGCTCGACCGACGAGTCCCTCGACGACCCGGGCGCAGCCGAGTCCGCCGAGGACCCGGCGGCCGAGGGCGATGCCGATGCCGATGCCGATGCTGAGACCGAGGGCGACGCCGACGAGGAGGCCGGCTCCGAGGAGTGGTTCCAGCAGGCCGACTACGACGAGCAGTTCGAGCAGCGCTCGGCCACCTTCGAGGGTGACCCCGCGGCGCCGCACCTGCAGTACATCGACGGCGACATGACCGACACCTCCGAGTTCGCCTCCGAGGGCGCCAAGAAGGTCTGCTTCTCCAACGCCAGCATCAGCAACCCCTGGCGGCAGACCGGCTGGATCACCATGAACGAGCAGCTCGGGGCGCTCCAGGAGTCCGGCGTGATCTCCGAGATGGAGACCCGTGACGCGCAGGACGACGACAACACCCAGATCGCCGACATCGACTACTTCATCGCCGAGGGCGGGTGCGACGCCTTCGTGATCTCCCCGAACTCGACGGCGGCGATCACCCCAGCCGTGGAGCGCGCCTGCGACACCGGTCTGCCGGTCGTCGTCTTCGACCGTGGCGTCGAGACCGACTGCGCCACCACCTTCATCCACCCGATCGGCGGGTATGCCTGGGGCATCGACACCGCCGAGTTCCTCTCCGAGAACCTGGAGGAGGGTGACAAGGTCGTCGCGCTGCGCATCCTGCCCGGCGTCGACGTGCTGGAGCACCGGTGGGCAGCGGCCGAGCAGATCTTCGACGAGAACGGCATCGAGGCGACCGACTACTTCACCGGCGCCGACCCGACCGAGATCAAGAAGATCGTCTCCGACGAGCTCGCCACCGGCGACGTCCAGGGCATCTGGATGGACGCCGGGGACGGTGCGGTCGCCGCGATCGAGGCCTTCGAGGACGCCGGCGCCGACTACCCGGTGATGACCGGCGAGGACGAGATGAGCTTCCTGCGCAAGTGGGAGGAGACCGGCCTCACCGGGATGGCCCCGGTCTACTCCAACTTCCAGTGGCGGACCCCGCTGCTGGCGCTGGAGATGATCTTCGCCGGCGAGGAGGTTCCCACCGAGTGGGTGCTGCCGCAGACCCCGATCCTCGAGGACGAGCGTGAGCAGTTCCTCACCGAGAACGACGGCATGCCCGACGGGCACTACGTCAAGTTCGGTGGCGAGGACCTTCCCGGCTACCCGCAGGTGTGGCAGGACCGCGTCATCCCGTGACACTGATCGGGATCAACACCTGGGTCTGGACGTCGCCGCTGTGCGACGTCCAGGCCCGGGAGCTGCTCGCCCACGTCGCGGCGACGGGGTTCGACGTCGTCGAGCTGCCCCTGGAGCAGCCCGGCGACCTCACCGTCGCCGCGACGCGGGCGGCGCTGGACGACACCGGCCTGCAGGCCTGCGTCGTCGGCGCCATGGGCCCGGGCCGGGACCTGGTCGGTCCCGACGACGAGCCGCCCACTGCCGCGACCGTCCGCGCCACCCAGGACTACCTGCGCGCGTGCGTCGACCTGGCGCACGGGATCGGTGCCACCGCCGTGTGCGGGCCCTTCTCCGCGGCCACCGGCCGCACCTGGCGGATGACGCCGGTGCAGCGTGAGCAGACCTACGCGCGCTGGCGGGACGCCCTGGAGCCGGTCGTCGAGCACGCCGCCGACGCCGGGGTCCGGATCGGGATCGAGCCGCTGAACCGCTACGAGACGTCGCTGATCAACACCACCCAGCAGGCGCTGACCGCGCTGGGGCCGCTGCTCGACGGCCCGCTCGCCGCGCACGTCGGCCTGGCGCTGGACACCTACCACCTGAACATCGAGGAGCGCTCCAGCAGCGAGGCGATCCGGCTCGCCGGGGAGCACCTGGTGCACGTCCAGGTCTGCGGCAACGACCGCGGCGCCCCCGGCGGCGACCAGACCGACTGGCCGGCGGTGCTCGCCGCGCTCACCGAGGTCGGGTATGCCGGTCCGCTGGTGATCGAGTCGTTCACCGCTGACAACGACACCATCGCCACTGCCGCCTCCATCTGGCGCCCGCTCGCCCCGACCCAGGACGCCCTGGCCGCCGACGGCCTGGCCTTCCTCCGCTCGCTGACCGCTACCGAAGGACCCACCCATGACTGACCGGGACGCCCTGGGGGTCGCCGTCATCGGCTACTCCTTCATGGGCCGGGCGCACTCCAACGCCTGGCGCAACGTCGGCGCCTTCTACCCCGACGCCCCGCGGGTGCGGATGCAGACGCTCGTCGGTCGCGACCAGACCGCCCTCACCCGGGCCGCCGACACCCTCGGCTGGGCCGACACCGCCACCGACTGGCGCGAGGTCCTCACCCGGGACGACATCGACGTCGTCGACGTCTGCACCCCCGGCCACCTGCACGCCGAGGTGGCGCTGGCGGCACTGGCCGCCGGCAAGCACGTGCTCGTCGAGAAGCCGCTGGCCAACACGGTCGCCGACTGCGAGGCGCTGGTCGCCGCCGCCCAGGCACCCGGTGCCGGCCGCTCGATGCTCGGCTTCAACTACCGCCGGGTGCCCGCGCTGGCGCTGGCCCGCGACCTGATCGCCCAGGGCCGGGTCGGCCAGGTGCGCCAGGTCCGGATCGCCTACCTGCAGGACTGGCTCGCCGACGAGGATGCCGGGATGTCGTGGCGGCTGCGCCGCGAGACCGCCGGCTCCGGGGTGCTCGGCGACCTCGGCTCGCACGCCGTCGACCAGCTGCGCTTCCTGCTCGGCCAGGGCGTCCAGGCCGTCCGCGGTCAGCTGCGCACCTTCGTCCCGCAGCGACCCGGACCCGACGGCACCCTCGAGCAGGTCACCGTCGACGACGCCGCATGGGCGACCCTGGAGACCGACTCCGGGGTGGTCGCCAGCCTCGAGGTGAGCCGGATGGCCACCGGGCGGAAGAACTCGCTGCAGATCGAGGTCTTCGGCACCCGGGGCTCGCTGCGCTTCGACCTGGAGCGGCTCAACGAGCTGGTGCTGGTCGACGGCCAGGGGGCCAGCACGATCCTGGTGACCGAGCCCGAGCACCCGTACCTCGACGCCTGGTGGCCCACCGGGCACACCCTCGGCTGGGACCACACGTTCACCTCCCAGGCCGCCGACCTCTTGCGCGCGGTCGCCGACGGCACCCCCATCCACCCCGGCTTCGAGGACGGTCTCGCCGTGCAGCAGGTGCTCGCCGCGATCGAGACCAGCCACCAGGCCGGGGGAGCGCGGGTCGAGGTGCCGAGCGCGCAGCCGGCGGCCCCGGTGCATACCCCCGCCTGAGCAGGACCACCCGCAGCACCCGCACGAAGGAGACGCCATGGCACGCACGTTCACCCTCTTCACCGGCCAGTGGGCCGACCTCACCCTGGAGGAGGTCGCCTCGCTGGCGGCCGGCTGGGGCTACGACGGCCTGGAGATCGCCGTGTCCGGTGAGCACCTGGACGCCTGGCGCTGGGACGACGAGGAGTACGTCGAGGGACGGCTGGAGATCCTGCGCCGGCACGGGCTGGGGGTGTGGGCGATCTCCAACCACCTCACCGGGCAGGCGGTGTGCGACGACCCGATCGACGAGCGGCACCGCTCGATCGTCGGCTCGAGGGTGTGGGGCGACGGCGACCCCGAGGGGGTGCGGCAGCGGGCCGCTGAGGAGCTGACGCTGACCGCCCGGCTGGCCCGGCGGATGGGGGTGGACACCGTCGTCGGGTTCACCGGATCCTCGATCTGGCAGTACGTCGCGATGTTCCCGCCGGTCCCCGCCGAGCGGATCGAGGCCGGCTACCAGGACTTCGCCGACCGGTGGAACCCGATCCTGGACGTCTTCGACGAGTGCGGCGTGCGGTTCGCGCACGAGGTGCACCCCTCCGAGATCGCCTACGACTTCTGGTCCACGCACCGCGCCCTGGAGGCGCTCGGGCACCGGGAGGCCTTCGGGCTGAACTGGGACCCCAGCCACATGATGTGGCAGGACATCGACCCGGTCGGCTTCATCACCGACTTCGCGGACCGGATCTACCACGTGGACTGCAAGGACACCCGGATGCGGGTCGGCAACGGCCGCAACGGCCGCCTCGGCTCGCACCTGCCGTGGGGCGACCAGCGTCGTGGGTGGGACTTCGTGTCCACCGGCCGGGGCGACGTGCCCTGGGAGGACTGCTTCCGGGCGCTGGCCGGGGCCGGCTACGCCGGGCCGATCTCGGTGGAGTGGGAGGACGCCGGGATGGACCGGCTGCACGGGGCCAAGGAGGCGCTGGACTTCCTCAAGGGCCTGGACTTCCCGCCGTCGACGACCTCCTTCGACGCCGCCTTCTCCTCCCAGTCCTGACCCGACCGGGCGTCCCGGATTGCCGGACCGGACGTCCCGACTTGCCCGACCGGGCGTCTCGGATTGCCGGACCGGGCGTCTCGGTATGCCGTCAGCCGGCCGCGCGGCGCAGCTTCGCCAGCAGCGGCTCGGCGACCTGCTCCAGGAACGCGTCCTGGTGCTCACCGCCGATCTGCACCATCGCGATGTCGGTGAAGCCCGCCTCCCAGTAGGGCTTCACCGCCTCGACGATCTTGTCCAGGTCGGGGCCGCAGGGGATCTGCGCGGCAACGTCCTCGGGGCGGACGAACTGGGTGGCCCCGGCGAAGGAGGCCGTCGTCGGCAGGTCGGCGTTCACCACCCACCCGCCGGCGAACCAGCGGAACTGGTCGTGCGCCCGCTCGACCGCCGCCTGCTCGTCCGGGTCCCAGCAGATCGGGATCTGGCCGATCGCGCGCGCCGAGGACCCGATGGTCGACGACCCGCGGGCGTCGTTCCACCCGGACACGAGCTCGGCGGAGGGCGCCACGGCGATGAGGTGGTCACTGATCGGGGCGAAGGTGGCGACCGACTTCTCCCCGCTCACCGCGACCGCGATCTCCACCGGCCGCTCGGGCAGGTCCCAGACCCGCCCGGAGGCCACGTCGAAGAAGTCGCCGTGGAACTCGACGAGCTCCCCGGTGTGCAGCTGCCGGATGACCTCGATGGCCTCGGCCAGCATCCGCTGCCGGGTGTCGACGGTGGGCCACCCTGCCCCGATGACGTGCTCGTTGAGGTTCTCACCGCTGCCCAGCCCGAGGGTGAAGCGGCCGTCCGCGAGGATCTGCAGGGTCGCCGCCTTCTGGGCCACGATCGCCGGGTGGTAGCGCATCGTCGGACAGGTGACGTAGGTCATCAGCTCCACCCGCTCGGTCGCCTGCGCCACCGCGCCGAGCACCGTCCACGCGTGCGGGGCGTGACCCTGCGCCGAGAGCCACGGGAAGTAGTGGTCGCTGGAGACCTCGAAGTCGAAGCCGCGCTCCTCGGCGGCGACGGCATACCGCACCAGCTCCTTGGGGCCGGCCTGCTCCGTCATCAGCGTGTACCCGAACCTGACCTGTTCCATGGACCCCACTGTGCGGCAACGCGCATCAGGCCGCACGCCCAGCCGTCACCCGGACGCCGCGGACGCCGCACCACACGGTGTCGGTGCGAGGTCGTAGGTTGGGACACCAGAGCCACCGCACCGAGAGGACGACCATGGTCACCGACAACGGCCCCCAGCCGCACGCCTTCGACATCGAGACCGAGACCCGCGGCAACGACACCTACCGGACCGTCGCTTGGACCGGGAAGTACCTGCAGGTCACCCTCATGTCGATCCCGCCGGGGGAGTCCATCGGGCTCGAGACGCACCCCGAGACCGACCAGTTCCTGCGGCTCGACTCCGGCCGGGGCCGCTGCGTCATGGGCCCGGCGCAGGACGACCTCACCTTCACCCAGGACGTGTCCGACGGCTGGTCCATCCAGGTCCCCGCCGGCACCTGGCACGACGTCATCAACACCGGTGACGAGCCGATGCGCCTGTATGCCGTCTACGCCCCGGTGCACCACGCCCAGGGAGTGGTGCAGCAGAGTGCTGCGGACGCCGAACGGGACGAGGAGTCCGGCGTCGACGAGCCCCCGTCGTGGTCCGTCCAGCCGGGAGCCGGGGCCTCGGGCGGTCACGCCTGAGGGGAGGCCCCCGGCACACCAGCAGGGAAAGCCCTGACGTCGCCGAAACGCGGCCGACACCGAAGTGCGCCAAGGTGGTGGAATGTTCACCGAAGGTCAGCAGACCGTCCTCGCCGTCACCACGGTGCTCTACTTCCTCTTCCTGCTGGGGGTCTCGGTGTGGATCGGCGTCCGCCAGATCCGCACCTACGACGACTTCAACGTCGCCTCCCGCAACGTCTCGCTGTTCCCGCTGATCCTCACCTACGTGGGCACGGCGATCGGTGGCTCGCTGCTGCTCGGCATCATGACGAACGGCTACGTGCTCGGCATGGGGCAGCAGTGGTTCAACATCATGATCCTCGTCGTCAGCGTCATCATGGCGCTCTTCGTGATCCGCCGGATCCGCGAGCTCGGCGAGGAGCACCGCTACGTCACCATCGGTGACTTCACCGCGCACCGCTTCGGCCCGGGCGCCCGGATCCCGACCACGCTCTCGGTGCTGACGGCATACTGCGCGGTCACCGGTATGCAGTTCGTCTCCATCGCGCTGGTGCTCGACCTCATCGCGGGGATCCCGCTGACCCAGGGCATCCTCATCTCCTGCCTGGTGCTGACCCTGAAGACCGTCTTCGGCGGGCTCAAGGCCGTCATATGGCAGGACGCGGTGCACGGCACCCTGCAGACGGTGGCCATCTTCGGCCTCTTCGTGCTCGTCCTGGTCGTGGTCGGCGACATGTCGACCGTCTCCGAGAACGCCCGTGCCGCGGGGGAGGGGCAGATGGTCAGCCTCTTCGGGATCGGCGCCGGTGAGGTGCTGGTGTATGCCCTCACGGTCGGCGCGTACCAGCTCATCCGCCAGGACCTGTGGCAGCGGGCCTGGGCGGCCAGGGACCTGCGGACGGTGATGACCGGCTACTGGATCTCGATCGTGCTGATGACGGTGACCATCGTCATGGTGGTCTGGATCGGCGTCTGGGCCCGGTTCGGTCTGGGCATCGAGTCCGCGGACCCCGCGCTCATCTACTACGAGGTTATCAACGAGCTGGTGCCGTTCCCGGTGGTCGTCGTCCTCATCGTCGCGCTGATGGCGACCGTGATCTCCTGCGCCGACTCGTTCTTCATGTGCGGGGCGTCCTCCATCGTCAACGACGTGATCCGGCCGCGGCTCTCCCCGGACACCGGTCAGCGGACGCTGCTGCGGTGGAGCAGGGCCGCGGTGGTCATCACCTCGGCGATCGCGCTCGCCCTGGCGCTCGCGGTGCCCCGGCTGGTGGAGCTGTGGGTCACCGGCACCGCGATGCTCGTCTCCGGGTTGCTCTTCCCGGCCCTGATGGCGCTCTACCTGCCGCGGGTCTCCGCCCGCGCCGGCATCGCCGCCATGTGGTCGGGGCTGGGGGTGGCCGTGCTGTGGGCCCTGTTCGGTGGCGCGACCGGCGTGCACCCGGTGCTGGTGGGCTTCCCGGTGAGCGTGCTCACCTTCCTGGCGGTCCAGGCCCTCGACTCCCGCCGCGGCACGTTGGTGGACAACGCCGGGTCGCCCCCGCGGGTCGACGAGGTGGACAGGGTCGGGGCGACCCGGTCGACGACGGGTAGGTGATCGCCTACTGGTAGGTGATGAAGTCCGGCACCGGGTCGACCTGCGACATCGTCTCCTCCGGGGTCAACGGGGCCGGTACGTCCTCGTCGTAGAAGTTCTTCCAGCCCCAGTAGTCGATCGACGGTGCGTTCTGGTGCAGCGCCGACCAGGTCGCCTGCTTGTCGAGCTGCCCACCCTGCCCGTCCACGTGCAGGACGACAGCGAGCTCGCTGCGGGAGCGGTCGACCTGGTCGGTGTCGCCGATCATCGAGATCCGGAACTGGTGCAGCACCAGCATCTTCTGCGGCAGCCCTTCGTCACGGGTGAGATCCGCCAGCCAGGTGACGACCTCGTTGACCTCGTCGATGCCGACGCTGCCGATCTGCACGAGGTGTCGCTCGTCCGGTCCCAGCCGCCACTCCGGGTCGAGCGCCAGCCCGACGTGGGGCCGGCGCAGCAGGTCCTCGTACAGCTTCGCCTGGGTGAGGAAGTCGGTCCGCCCGGGCTGCAGGTCCAGCACCACGTAGATGCCGTGCTCCCCAGCCAGGTCGACGAGCGGCTCGAGCTCCTCGACCGGCAGCTCGTTGGAGTAGTTCCCGTCCGCCCCGGCGTCCGCGCTGGCGACGGTCGCGATGATCTCCAGCGTCGGCACGACCGGCTGGTCGGTGAGCGACTCGAACCAGGCGGCGTGCTCCTGCGCCCTGGCGATCGTCTCCTCGGGGGCCTGCTCGCCGAGCACCCCGAGCGACGGCGTCGAGGGGGTGCCGTACAGCGCGACGTAGGTCTTGCCGGGCAGGGTCAGCTGACCACCACCGGGCAGCTCGACCCCGGAGGCGGCGGCCCGCGCCTGCCAGCCGAGCGTCTCGGCATCGGTGCCGTCGCCGAGGGCCACCACGGCCCCGGGTTCGCCGTCGGCCAGCGCCTGCACGCTCTCGGTGCTCGCCCGCGGGTCCGGCTCGGGGGAGACGACCACCCGGGCCCCGGCGGCGCGGGCGGTGGCCACCGCGGCGGTCTCGGCGGCGTCGCCGGTGGCCAGGACGGTCACGCCGGGCACCTGCTCCGGCGGCTCGGTGAGCGGCAGCTCGTCCAGGTCGGACTCCAGGGGCTCGCCGGCGGCAGCCGTGCTGCCGGCGGTGTCGGCGGTGCTCGAGGCTGCGTCGCCCTCGGTGGCAATCTCGGTGGCCCCGTCACCCGACAGCAGCTCGCCCGGTTCGGCCTCGGCCAGCGCCGCCACCTGCTCGTCCTCGCTCACCGCGACCGGGTCCCCCTGCAGGCCGGCCAGCTCGCGCAGCCGGTCCTCGTCCTGCGCGACGACGACGTCCACCCCGGGGTCCGTGACGTCCCCGACCACCAGGGCCACCTCCGTCCCCAGCCGTTCCAGCTCATCCGCGACCTCGGGGCCGTCGACCAGCACCGGCACGCCGAGCGAGAGCGCGGCGGAGGCAGCCCGCAGCTGGTCCTGCTCGCCGGCCAGCACCACGACCGGTGCCCGGTCGAAGAACTGTCCGGAGGCCTGCGCCGACAGCCCGGCCGCTTCCGGCGCGTCCAGCACGACGGGCTCCGTGGCTGCGGAGGCGACCAGCGAGGTCAGTGCCTCGGGGTCGCTGGGCGGGGCCGCGGTGGTCCCGTCGTCACGGGTGTGCGTGGCCTGGTCCTCGGTCCCGGTGTCGCCCTCCGGCGTGCAGCCGGCGGCCAGCACGAGCGTCGTCGCCAGGCCTGCGGCCAGCATCGCCGATCGGGGTCGTCCGGTGGCGCGGGTCACGATGGTGTTCTCCTCGGCGTGGTGACGGCGCTCTGCGTGTGCGCGGCCTCAGCGGCGCGTGTCGTCTTCGGGGCGCTGGTAGGGGGACTCGGGACCGGGGTAGCTGGGGCCCGCGTCGTGCCGCTGCGGGTATGCCTGTCCCTGGTAGCCGGCCTGCTCCGGGGAGGCGTGGGCGCCGTAGCCACCCTGGCCCGGGTAGCCGCCGCCCCCGACCGGAGCCTGCTGCGCGCGCCGGTCCCGGCCGCGTCCGACCAGCCACATGATGAGACCGATCACGGTCAGCAGCACCAGCGGGATGAGGGCCAGCACGCCGAGCGCGGCCACCCCGATGCCGATGATGGCGCTGCTGCTGATGTTGGGGCTGAGCGACGGCGAGCCACCCTCGCAGGCGAAGGTGTGCTCCCCGGAGGTGGTCGCGGCGTACGAGCCGACGATGGTCACGTCGGTGCCGCTCTCGGCGCCCATCTGGCTGTCCGTGGAGAGCTGCTCCTGGGTGCCGTCAGGCGTGCTGACGGTGCAGCTGGCCGCGTCGCCGCCGCTGGCCTCGTCGACCACGAAGCGGGAGTCGCCCTCCTCCATGGCGACGGTGGCCTCACCGTTCTCGAAGGTGCTGGTGTCGTTGGTGACGTCGTTGTAGAGGCTGGCCCCCTGGAACGCGCCCCACGCGACGACGGCTCCGGTGATCAACGAGAGCACCAGCCCGATGATGAACATCCACTTGCCGGCCGTGGTCAGTCCGCTGCGCCGTACCGGCTGCTGGTTCCCGAAGCTCATGCGACCAGCCTAACCGGCGTCGCCGCGGTCCCCGGGAGGACGAGCGCGCCGGTCGTCGGTGTCGGTATGGCTGCCGGTGTCGGCCGCGTCAGCGGTGCCGGTCCCGTCGGCGCCGCTCTCGTCGTCGTCGTCGAAGACCAGCGCCCCGGAGCGCACCAGCTCCTCGATCTGCTCCGGCGACATCGCCTCCAGCTCCTCCGGGCTCAGCTCGACGTACTCGTCGTCGCTGCCCTCGGGTCCGGAGGTGGACTCCTCCTCCCACCACTCGTCGGCGCCCTCCTCGGGCGGCACGGCGTCGTCCAGGACCTCGTCGTCCTCCTCGCCTGCCCGGCGCACGAAGAACACCAGGATCGCCCCGATGAGCACCATGGACAGGCCGGCGAACGAGCCGATGGTGCCCAGCGCCAGCCCGCCGAGACGGGCGAGCGCGGAGACCGGGCTCACCTCGGGGGCGACGACGACGCCGAGGCCCTCGCAGTCGATCCGGTGCTCGCCGGACTGCTCGGCGGCGAAGTCGCCGACGACCTGGAACCGGGCGAGGGCGGTGTCGATCCCGACCCGGCGGTCCTGCGAGGCGAGGTCGGCGAAGGGCAGCTCGCCCCCCGGCCCGGTGATGGTGCAGCTGATCTGGTCGACCGGGGTGGGGACGGTCTCACCGGGCGCCACCAGCCCGCCGGTGACGTAGAGCGTGCGCTCCTCACCCTCGGACAGGGTGATGGTGGCGGTGCCGTCCAGCAGCTCTGCCGAGTTGGTCTGCAGGTGGTCCAGCAGCGAACGGGTGGCCCAGCCGGCGATCAGGGTGACGACCAGGGACACCACCGCGAGCAGTGCACCGAGGCGCAGCAGGTGGCGCCCGGAGCGGCGCAGCCGGGCGCGGCCGGTCCGGGAGGGGTCCGGTGTGCCGGGGTCGGGGGACATGGGGACGACTCTAGGCGGCGGGTCGTGGCTGACGCCGGGTACGGCACGCCGCCGACGTCCTCACCCTTCGCCGCGGCGCTCGGACTCGGTGGCCTGGCGCAGCACCAGCCGGGTCCAGGCGCCGACGTAGATCCGGTCGTCCCGGTCGATCTCGACCCGTTGCCCAGGGGTCAGGGCCACGGTCGGCAGCGGCTCGCCGACGACTCCGACGAAGGTGCCGTTGCTGCTGCCCAGGTCCTCGATCCACCAGCGCCGCCCGTCGCTGGTCAGCTGGGCGTGCCGGCGGGACACGGCGCTGTCGGCGCCGGCGTCCACGTCCGGTCGTCCGCCCAGACTGCCGGACGGGCGACCGACGACGACCACGTTGCGGCGCACGGTGACGACGTCGGGCACCCCGGCGCTGGGGCACGCCTCCTCGGTCTGCTGCACGGCATACCAGTCCGGGTCGATCCAGACCTCCACCACCCAGGTGTCGGCCAGGTCGCGCGACGGCGGGGTATGCCGCGGCCGGGGGTGCGCGGCGGCCGCCGCCGGTTCCGGTGCCGGTCGGGATTCTGGTTCCGGTTCTGGTTCCGGTTTCGGTTCTGGTGCTGATTCCGGGTCCGGTACGGGCTGCGGTTCCGGGTCGACGTCGGGCTGGACCTCGGGTGGAGGTTCCACCTCGACCTCGACCTCAGGTTCCGCAGCCACCGCCGGCTCTGGCTCTGGTTCGGGCTCTGGTTCGGGCTCCGGCTCGGCCCCCATCGGCAGGGCACCGGTGGTGAAGTCGTACCCGCAGGCCTCGCAGAACAGTGCGTCCGCCAGGTTGACCGCCCCGCAGTGCGGGCAGTCCAGGGTCGCGACCGCCGGTCCCAGGTCCAGCAGGGACGCCCCGGAGGCCTCCGAGGGAGTGCTCGCGCCCTCCGGACCGTCTCCGGACGGCCCCGGCGCGGCACCGATCGGCGACCCGCAGGTGTCGCAGTAGTCGCTCGCCTCGCTGTCGTGGCCCTCGGGACAGGTCGCCATCAGCTGGGCCGCACCCGGGTCGTCTTCGTCGAGGCGGTGTCCAGCTCCATCTCGTCCAGCTTGTCGACGTGGCGGCGCAGCTGCACCCGCCCGGTCGCGGCGTCCTGGATGTCGACCACCCGGGCCAGCCGCGAGGTGGCACCGGCGTCCCCGGTCTCCTGCGCCAGCTGCACGGCGCGGCCCAGCCGCGAGGTGGCGGTGGCGTCGTCGCCCAGCGACTTGGCCCGCAGCCCCTCCTGGATCGCCGAGGCCAGCTCGGTCTGCCCCGTGTAGTGCGCGACCTCAGGGCTGATCTGCGCGGTGAGCCCGCTGTCACCCGACCAGGCCGCCTTCACCAGCCCCTGGGTGCGCACCTCGCCGCCGACGACCAGCTGGACCCGGGCGGCCAGCTGCTCCTGGCCCAGCGCCTTGGGGGCCAGCCGGACCGCCACGTGGTAGTCCCGCGTCTCGTCCCCCCAGGCCCCGGTGTCGTAGCCGCCGGTGAGGGCGTTGACCTCGGTCCGCCGCGCGGACAGGTCCTCCAGGGTGGGGCTGACCTGCTTGACGAAGAGCACCTCGGCCCCCTGCGGCGCCCAGACCCGCAGCTCGGTCCCGCTCACCCCCTTGCCCATCGACGACTGCATCAGCGCCGCGAAGTCCTCGCTCAGCCCGTCCCAGGTGCGGATCAGCTCGACGCCACCCATCAGCGCCTCCGCGATCCGGCGCACCTCGGCCACCTGCCACGCGGCACCCAGCCCGCGGCAGTCGGCCTGGAACCGGCCCCGCACCTGCTCGATCGCCCAGCTCAGCTCCTGCGGGGTCTCGTGCTGGTTGGCCCCGTCGGTGAGCAGGATGGCGTGCCGCTTGGACAGCGCCGGCACGGTCCCGAACAGCTGTGCCGCGGCCAGCAGCCACCGGCCCATGGCGGTGCCACCCCCGGGCACCAGCCGCTGCAGCGACCGCTTGGCCTCCAGCCGCGTCTGCGGCGACATCTGCGCCATCGCGGCGGCCGTCGTGCTGGGGTAGCACAGGGCCGCCTCGTGGTTCCCGGCGACGATGGCGAACCACACGCCGTCGACGATCTGGTCGAGCGCGGCCGACGCGGCATACGCCGCCGCCTGCACGCCCTGCACGTCCATCGAGCCGGAGACGTCGACGATGATGATCTCCCCGGCCTCGCCGGAGGCGCTGCTCATCGGGGCCACGGTCCCGGCCCCGGTGCAGGTGACCGAGACGATGCCGTGCACGTCCGTGCCGCCGTCGGGCAGGAACTCGTTCTGGTGGACCCTCGACGTGAACTCAGACATGTCGTCCATCCTGCCTGGTGCCCTCCACCCGGGCGAGGGCGACCGTCACGTTGTCGATGCCGCCCCGCCCGTTGGCCCAGGCGACCAGCGCCTCCGCCAGCGGCAACGGCTGCTGCCCGGTGCGGGACAGCTCCGTGCGCAGCACCCGCTCCAGGTCGGACGCCTCGGAGGCGTAGTTCCACAGCCCGTCGCTGCACAGCACCACCCAGCCGGGAGTCCCGACCTCCTGCACGGTGACCGCCGGGCGGTGGTCGGGTGCGTCCGGGCCCAGCCACCGGGTGATCGTGTGCCCCAACGGACCGGTCTCGGCCTCGACCCGGCTCATCCCGGCCCGGATCTGCTCCTCCGCCATCGAGTCGTCGGTGGTCAGCAGCACGCCGGGGCCCTCGTCGGGGAACCAGTACGCCCGGCTGTCGCCCACCGAGCCGACCGTCAGCACGCCTTCCTCCAGCACCCCGGCCACGAACGTGCAGGACGGTGCCCCGTCGGGGACCTGCCGGCCGACCTCGGACACGGCGGCCGACCCGGCCGCGGCGGCCCGCGCCAGCCGGTCCCGGGCAGGGGTCGAACGGTCGGCCAGCTCCCGGACCGCCGCCGCGGCCGCCGCCAGGCTCGCCTCGCCGGAGCGCGGGGCGCTGGAGACGCCGTCGCAGACCACCAGGGCCGCCTCGCCGGGGGAGCCCATGTCGGCCAGCACCGCCAGCGAGTCCTGGTTCTCGGTATGCCGCACCCCCCGGTCGCAGACCCCGGCCGCGTGCGGGGCGGGCGCCTCGCTGTAGTGGTCCCGCGGGTCGGGCCGGCGCTCGCCGCAGCGGGTGCACCAGCCGTCCTCGTCGAAGGCGCCGCCGCAGGCCGCGCAGGTGCCGTGGTCGAGAGGTGCGTCCTCGCTCTGCTCGGTGACCGGCGGCAGGTCGCCGTCCAGCACCAGCATCGGCTCCGGCAGCGGGGGCGGGCCCTCGCTGAACGGCTCGGCCTCCTGCGCCTCGTGCTCCGGGGTCGTGGTCTCCGGCTCCGTGGTCTCCCGCTCCGTGACCTCCTGCTCCGCGGTCTGCTGCTCCGCGACCTCCGGATCCTCGGGGCGGCCGTTGCTCTCGCTCATATCCAGCTCCAGGGACGGACCGCGTTGGCACGGTCGATGAACCGGGCCCGCTCCTGCGGGTCCGGGGTGTAGTCGGCCAGCACCCGGTACTCCCGCTCCAGCGCTCGCCGGAGGGCCTCCCGGGTCACCGGCACCTCGCCGAGCCGCCAGTCCGGCTGCTCACCGTGCGCGGTCACCTGCTGCAGCGCCTGCTCGTAGAGGGTGGCGCTGAACTGTGCCCGCTGCCGGGGGTCCAGGGTCAGCCGGCGCACCGAGTGCACCGCCTCGCGCAGGTCGGCCAGGCTGCCACGGCCGCGCAGCAGCTCGGCCCGCAGCCACCGGGCCCGCGGGTGGGCCCGGCTGCTCGGCGGCACCGAGTCCAGGGCGTCGATCGCCCCCGGGACGTCGTCCCGACCCAGCCGGACCCGGTGCAGCCCGAAGGCGGCGGGCGCGACATACCCGGCGTCGGTGCGCCAGGCCCGCTGGTAGTCCAGCTCGGCGGCCCGGCTGTAGCCGCCCAGCTCGGTGGACAGGGCCAGCGCCAGCCGGGGAGCGACCTCCCCGGGCAGTGCGTCCCGGACGGCCGCGAAGTGTCCTGCCGCCTCCTGCGCCAGGGTCGCGGCCTGCTCGCCCTCCGCCTGGGACAGGCCCCACAGGCCCCGCACCCAGGAGGCGCGCCAGTCCCACGGGTCGTGACCCAGCAGCCCGCGCACCGCGTCGTCGACCCAGGGGCGCTGTCCCACCCGGATGCCGGCCCGGGCCCGCGCCAGGTGCACCTCGGGCGTCTGCTCGGGTGCCGCGCGCAACGCGTCGAAGGTGGACTGCGGGTCGGCGGCGGAGTGCCCGGCGATCCAGTCCAGCATCGGGTCGGTGTCGTCCCGCTTGAGCTCGGGCAGCTCCCACCACGCGAGCGTCTCGCCGGTGGACAGCGGCGGCTCGAAGGCGGCGCTCTGGGCGGACATGGTGGCCGGGCCGCCGGTGCCCTGCGCCGCCACCACCTGGCGCAGCACCCCGATCATCTGGCTGCGCAGCTCCTCCACCGTGAGGAACCGGTCGTTGGGGTCGGGGGCGCAGCAACGGGCGACCAGCCGGTAGAAGGCGTCGTGCTCGGTGAACGCCGGGATCTGCGACATCGGCGGCAGCGAGTGCTCGTACTCGCTCTGGTAGCCGCGGAACTCGAAGGTGAGCACGCACAGCGTCCGGCCGATGGTGTAGATGTCGGAGGCGATCGAGGGCCCGACCTCGGCGACCTCCGGTGCCTGGTAGCCGACGGTGCCGTAGATGGGGGAGTTCAGGTCGTCCTGGCGGCGCACCCCACCGAGGTCGATGAGCTTGACCCCGTCCCGCTCGTGGATCAGGTTGTCCGGCTTGAAGTCGCAGTAGAGCAGGCCCAGGTCGTGCAGGTGGCCGAAGGCCGGCAGCGTCTCGATGACGTAGGCGAGGGCCTGGTCCACGGGGAAGGGGGTGTAGCCCCGGGCCTCGCGCATCCGGTCCTGCAGCAGCTGCTTCAGCGAGCGGCCACCGACGTACTCCATCACCGTGTAGGCGTCGCCCTCGTGCTGCACCACGTTGTAGATCTCGACGATCAGCGGGTGCTTCACCTGCGCCAGGAACTGCTGCTCGGCGACCGCGGCCTCCAGGGCGTCGTCGTCACCGGTGTTCAGCAGGCCCTTGAGCACCACCCACCGGTGCGAGACGTTGCGGTCCCGGCCCAGGTAGATCCAGCCCATGCCGCCGTGCGCGAGCGCCCCGACCACCTCGTACTGCCCCGCGACCAGGTCACCGGGGGCCAGCTTCGGGGTGAACGAGTAGGGGGCCCGGCACTGCGGGCAGAACCCCTGCTGACGGCCCTGGGACTCACCCGCGCCGCGGCCCACCCGCGCACCGCAGGCCGGGCAGGAGCGCCGGTCCTCCGGGACCGCCGGGTCGGTCAGCACCTTCTCGGCCGGGTCGCTCAGCGGGATGTCGGGGACGTCGGTGAGGCCGAGCCCCAGCCGCGACCGGCGACCGGCGTCGGCACGGCGCCGTCGCACCGTCGCCGCCCGCACCGCCTGCCTGGTCTGGCCGGGGGCGGGGGTGGCGACCATGTGGGCGGAGCCCGCAGCGGCGTCACCGGAGCCGTCCCCGTCAAGCGCACCGGAGGAGGCGGGCGCACCGGACGTGTCGGATCCACCGGTGCCCGCCTGTCCGTCCTGCCTGTCGTTCCCGTCCGGTCGCGACCGCGAGGACGCGGCGGCGTCGGTCCCGTCGGCACTCTCGGAGGGGTCCAACGGGGTCGCGGCCACCGGGGACTGGGTCGGCTCGGGGGAGCCGCAGACGTTGCACCACCCGTCCTCGTAGGCGCCGGTGCACCCGGGCTCCAGGCAGGCGGTCATGAGGGCGCTCCCATCGTCCGGAGGAAGGTCTCCTGCGCCTGGACGAGGGCCTCCAGGCGGGTCAGGTCGGTCGGGGTGGCCGCGAGCAGGGCCTGCGTCTGGCGGACCAGGCCGGACATCGCGACGGCGGCAGGGTCGTCGGGGTCGTCGGGATCTCCGTCGTCCCCGTCACCCGCCGGTCCGGTCAGCCGGTCACGGACCGCGGCGGCGCGCTCGGCGAGGTCGTCACGCCGGGCGAGCGCGGCGGCATACTCCCCGTGCGCCATCGTCAGCGCCCGCTCCACCCGCTCCAGCCGGGTCAGGTATGCCGTCAGCTCCTCCGGGTCCCCCGGCACCGCACCGAGGGCGGCGGCGTCGGGGACGGCCAGGGTGGGTGCCGGACGCACCTGGGCGCGGGTCCGTCCGGCGAGGGCCCGGACGGCCTGCCCGCGGGCGGTGAGCTCGGCGACCTCGCGGGTCGCCTGCGCATGGTCGGCCTTGGCGTGGGCGCGCGCGGAGGCGGCCACGATGAGGTCACGTTCGACGGTCGCGGCCTGGGACTCCAGGGGCCCGAGCAGGCCACCGACGTCGGCGCCGCGGCGGGCCCGCTCGGTGACGTCCTCCAGCCGCTGGTCCAGGGACGCGTGCGCGGCGGCGGCCGACGCGTTGCGCGAGCCCGGGACCAGCCGCACCTGGTCGGCGATCCGCTCCACCTGTTGACGCAACGACCGCAGGCGTCCCGCCAGGTCGGGGTCGGCGCCGTCCAGGCGCAGCCGGGACCGCAGCGAGGAGGCCAGCGAGTCCGAGAGCCGGCACGCCTCGGGCAGCGACACCGCCAGCGACTGGGTGCCGCGCGAGCCCGGCTGCTCGAGGGTGCCCCAGACCAGGGTGGTGATCCGGCGACGTTCGCTCTCGCCGACCCGGCCGCTGTCCCAGGTGGCGGTGATCAGCGACAACCGGTCCGCGACCCCCTGCCAGAGCGTCATCGACAGCGTCACGTCGGGGGTGACCGCGGCCCGCTCGCCGGGGTCCTGGAGCTCCAGGGCCGCCTGGTCCAGGGCTGCCAGCTCGGTGCGCCGACGGTCCTTCCAGTGCAGCATGGCGTCCAGGTAGCGCAGCAGCTCGGTGTCCGGCACGTCCGAGCCCAGCGAGCCGGGTGCCGCCGGTGCGACGGCGTAGGTGCTGCTCATGTGGTCCTCCTCTGTCGGCGTAGCCACTCCCCGCCCAGACCGACCAGCGGCAGCGCGACGGCGGCCAGTGCCGCCGCCCAGCGCATCCCCGTGTCGCTCCGGTCCTGGGCGGTCGCCAGCAGGGCCGTCCGGGCCTCGTCGGCGCGCTGCTCGGTCTCGGCCAGCGCCTCCTCGCCGCTGTCGACGACGGCCAGCGCGGCCTCGGTGACCTGCTCGTTCCCACCCTCCTCCAGCACCTGGCCGAGCGTGCTGCGAGCCGCGGCCAGCTCCTCGGTGCCGGGCGGCAGGCGGTCGTTCTCCTCCCAGTAGCCGGGGGAGCGGTCAGAGGGCAGCTCGTAGGACTGCAGGGCCCGCAGCCCGACGACGACCTCCAGATCCCGGCCCACCTGGGTGCGCACGTCGTCCGCCTGGTCCACGGCCTCGGTGCGGCGCTCCGACTGCTCGGCGAAGGCCGCGTCGAACCGGGGGTCGGTCGCCAGCACCAGGCCGGCCGGGACCAGGGCGAGCAGGGTGAGCACGGCCGCCACCCACGAGCTCCCGAGGGCCAGCACCAGGGCGGCCAGGGCGAGCAGGACGGCGGCACCCCAGAGCAGCACGGTGCCCGCAACGGAGGACGGCAGGGCGGCGACGTCCTCGGTGACCCGGCTCTGGGGGACCGCGTAGCTGGTCATCGACCTGGCCTCCTGCCAGGCCGTGGCGGCGCGCACCGGGGTGTCGCCCGCCCCGTCCAGCAGGACGTCGGCGTGCTCCTCCAGGCGCTCGACGTAGTAGTCCGCGAGGTCCGGGTGGAGGTCGGCGGCCTCCTGGATCAGCGTGACCGAGGGCAGGTCGCCGTCGCCGTCGGCGGGCAGGTCCTGCCCTGCCAGGGCCAGCAGGACCTCCCGGTCCAGCGCCAGGGCCGAGCGGTAGAGCAGCTCCCGGGCCTCCTCGCGGCTGGTGACGCTGCTGACCTCCTCCGTCGCGGGGGTGGCACTGGTGGCGGCGGTGCCGCCGATCAGGGCGGCGGAGGCCAACCCGAGCAGCACCAGGACCGGGACGGCCCGGGGGACCCGCTCGTCGGCGGCGGCCCGGGCGCCGGCCAGCAGGGCGCGCGCGCCGCTGCTGGCCGTGTCCCGGCCGGCGCCCTTGTCGCCCTTCCTGCCCTTGCCGCCCTTCCCGGCCGACCGGCCGCCGGTAGGCCGTACCCGCGGCACCTCGTGCGCCCGCCCGAGCCGCTGCGCCTGCTGGCGCAGCCGCCGTTCGGTGCGCTGCAGCTGCCGCTCGGCGTCGTCGATCTCGCGCTGGCGCCGGGCCAGGATGCGCTCGGCCTCCTCGCGCTCCTGCTCCAGCCGTTCCTGGGACTTCTCCCGCTGCCGGGCGACCTCCTCGGCGTGCCTGGCCCGCTGCCGGGCCACCTCCTGGGCGTGCCTGGCCCGCTGCCGCTCCAGCTCGGCCTGCTGCTCGCGCAGCTGCTCCGCCGTGGTGTCCTCGACGTCGGGCCGGTCCTCGCCGAGCACCAGCATCGGCTGCTCGTCGTCCCCCGGACGTTCGCTCATCGTTCCCCCTCCTGGATGGTGGTGCCCGCTGCCCTCATCGGTAGTCCCGCAGCCGCTGGGACACCCCGGCCCAGGCCAGCCAGGCCCCGGCCAGCCCGAGCAGCAGCGCCATCCCCGAGGTGATCACGGCCGGCGCGCTCACCTCGCCGGCGACGCGACCGACGCGGTCGGCGAACATCGCGTCCAGCTCCTCCCGGACGGTGTCGAAGTCCTGCTGGCTTGCCGCTACCGCCTCCGGGTCGGCGGTGGTCGCGGACACCCGGTCCCAGGCCTGCGTCAGGTCGTCGTCGTCGAGGCGTTCGAGCGTCGTGGTGGCGGTGCCGGCGGCGGCGTCCCAGTTCTCGCCCACACCCAGGGCCTGGGCCTGCTGGGCCTGCCGGGCCTGGTAGACGGTCTGCAGGGCCTGGGCGGTGTCGGTGGTCCCGGTGACCCGCTGGTCGTAGTCGAGGGGCAGCGCCGAGGGGTTCACCGAGAGGTAGGTCAGGCCGCCGGTGATCAGGGTGGCCGCCAGCAGCGGCACGTTGAGGATGCGCCGCGTCCGCAGCGCCAGCCGGACGAGCAGCGCGGCCAGCACCAGGGTCCCCAGGGTGCCGACGATCGCGGTGAGCATCGACCGGGACCCGGTCAGCAGGTCGTCGGCGTGCCGCTCGGCGACCACGTCGCTCTGGGCGGCGGCGGCACGCGCCAGCGCGGAGGACGGCGCGTAGAGCTGGTCGGAGGCTGATCCCTCCTCGGCGACCACGGCCACGGCACGTTCGGCGCCCAGCACCGCGGCGCTCCAGTCGGACGCGGCGTCGCCGGAGGGGTCGCCCATCCTGCCCAGGTCCCGGCTCGCCTGGCCGACCGCGGCGTCGTAGGCCTCCACGTCCTGCTGCGGGTCGTCGGCCGCCAGCCGGGTGGCGGCCAGCAGGTCCGCCTCGGCGACCCGCACCCCGGCCTGCTCGGCCGCCGTCCACTCACCCGCGATGACGTTCGGCGTGGCGTTGATGCCCCCGGTGGAGAAGGTGCCGGTGGCGGCGACCCCGGTGAGCAGCGCCGCCGCGGCCGCCGCGGCGCGGGCCACCCGCAGGAACCGTGGGGTGGAGGTCGTGGTGGACGTCGCCTGCGAGGTCGTGGTCGCCGTCGCCTTCGATGTCGTGGCAGGGGTCGTGGCCGAGGTCGTGGTGCTCGGTCCCGGAGCACCGGTGGGCTGCTGACCGGGGGTCCTCACGGTGGGTCCTCCGACGGCGTGTCGGCGCCGGTCCCGGGCTCGTCCGGGCCGGTGGCGAGGTCCACGGCGTCGCGGTCCTCGAAGTCCTGGCGCTGCAGGGTCATCAGGTCGCTCACCTCGGCGTCCTCGACGTCCCGCAGCCGCCACGCGTGCCGGCCGATGGCCGCCTCGAGCATGTTCCGGGCGAACCGTCCGTTGCCGAAGCTGGGCCCGCGCGGGGTGGCGGCCAGGATCTCCCGGAACCGTTCCTGGGCGTCGACGGAGACGTCGTAGTCCATCTGCCCGGCCAGGTGGGCCTGGATCGCGGACAGCTCGGTGTCGGTGTAGTCCTCGAACTCGATGATGGTGCGGAAGCGGCTCTCCAGCCCGGGGTTGGTGGCGACGAACTCCGCCATCGGCTGCGGGTAGCCGGCCACGATGACCACCAGGTCCTCGCGGTGGTCCTCCATCTCCTTGACCAGGGTGTCGATGGCCTCCTTGCCGTACTGGTCGCCGCCCAGGCTGTAGGCCTCGTCGATGAAGAGCACGCCGCCGTGGGCGCTGGCCATCACCTCCGCGGTCTTGGCCGCGGTCTGCCCCAGGTACCCGGCGACCAGCTCGCTGCGGTCGACCTCGACCAGCTGGCCCTTGGACAGCAGCCCGAGGGCACGGTAGATGGCGCCGACCAGCCGGGCGACCGTCGTCTTGCCGGTGCCCGGGTTGCCGACGAAGACCAGGTGCCGGGTCAGCGTCGCGATCTTGAGGCCCGCCTCCTGCCGCCGGGCATCCATCTTGAGGACGGCGACCTGACGGTGGATCTCGGCCTTCACCCGGTCCAGCCCGATGAGCTCGTCGAGCTCGGCCAGCAGCTCCTCGACGGAACGCTCCGGCTCCTGCTCGACCGCCTCGTCCACCTCGTCAGCGGTCGCCTCAGCCTCCGCACCGGCGGGCGTCGCCGGTGGTTGCCCACCGACCCCACCGGGCGTCGCCGGTGGTTGCCCACCGACCCCACCGGGCGTCGCCGGTGGTTGCCCCAGCATCTGCCGGACCCGGTCCGACTGCTCCTGCGCGCGCCGCAGCAGGTCCCCGGACCACAGCTCCAGCCCCTCCGGGGTCCGCGGCAGGCCGTGACCGCCCGCCCCGGGCAGTGCCCCCGACGCCTCGCCGGGCGGGGTGAGACCGGACGTCGCCGTCCCCGGGCCGTGCGCGGACGCCACCCCGGCGGCGGCCAGCTGGGCCCGGGCCACCGAGGTGGCCCTGCCGACGCTCACCTGGCCGGCACCGGGCATCGTGCAGGCCGCGGTGGCCACGTCGGCCAGCGCCTGCGCGTAACCGGCGGCCCGGGTGCTCCGCTCGGCGACCAGGGTGGACAGCAGCGGGGTCGGGATCGAGGCATACCGGCGCCCCTTGGGGACCGCGCCGAAGAAGTCGCTGGCGGGTCGGTCGAAGGCACTCGCCCACACGGTATGCGCGCTGCTCGGCCCGGGCTGCTCCAGCACGGCCGCCGCCAGGTGCTGCCCCTCGGCGCGCACCCCCTGCTCGTCCAGACCCGCCTCCCGCCCGACCCGCGCCAGCAGGTCGACCGCGTCGCTCAGCTCACTCATCCGTTCCCTCCCTGCGGTGGTGCCAACGGGGCGACCCCGCTCTCCGGTTCTGCCTCGGGGACCGGTGCGTGGTCCTCCTCCGAGAGCCGCAACGACCCCCCGGCCCCGGCGGAGCCGAACTTCTCGGCGATGAACCGCCCCTGGGCCACCAGCTCCTGCGCGTCCTGCCGGTAGACCGCGTCGAAGACCCGGTCCATGGTGAGCCCCAGCAGGTCCAGCTGGTCCACCAGCACCATCAGCGACGTCTTCGCGCCGTCGACCGGGCGGGTGTCGGCATACCGCCGGGGCAGGCGCTGGTAGGACCCGACGGCCTCCGGCAGGTAGTCCGTGGCGGTGGCCACCACCGTGTAGCCGAGGTCGCTGCCGCTCACCTTCTCCAGCCGGGGCACGGTGTCCCGGACGGTGCCGATGATCCGGTTGCCGCGGGCGACCACCACCGAGGGCAGCGCCGCGGAGGTGAGCAGTGCCTCGGTCGCGTCCAGCGCGGCATACACGTCCTGGGCGGTGGGCGGCGGCGGCAGGGTCAGCCGGTCCTCGCCCGGACCGTCGGGGGAGCGCCCGAGCATCCGGTCCAGCAGGGCGGAGAACGCCATCTCAGCGCCCGGAGGCGGACCCGCCGGTGCCGCCGATGTCGAGCTGGCCGCCGGCCAGCCTGGCGTCGGTGCGCTGGGCCCGGTCCAGGTAGCTCCGTGACTTCTCCACCTCGCCCTCGAGCACCCCGATGGTCTGCGACATCCCGTCCAGGGCCTGGACCCGGAACTCGTCGATCGCGTCCATCGTGGCGTAGATGTTGGTGAACGCCGCCTGCAGCTGCTCGAGCCCCACGGTGGCCGAGGCGGCCTGCTCCTGGATCGCCACCGAGTTGTCGCGCAGCAGCACGCTGGTGCTCTCGATCATCGCCGAGGTGGTCTTGTTCAACGCGGTGATCTGGTCCAGGACCAGCCGCTGGTTGTTCAGCGCCTGCGCGACCAGCACGGCTGTGCGCAGCGCGGAGATGGTGGTGGTGGAGGCCCGGTCCACACCCTTGATGAGCTCGATGTTGTTCTTGATGACGATGTCGATGGCCAGGTAGTTCTGGATCGAGACCGCCAGCTGGGTGAGCAGGTCCTGGTGCTTCTGGCGCACGTAGAACAGGACGTCCTCGCGCAGTGCCTTGGCCCGCTCCGGGTCGCTCTGGTCGAGCTCGGCGATCTTGGCGGCCACCTTGGCGTCCAGCTGCTCGGCGATGTAGACGTACTGGTTCAGCCGTCCCATCGCCGCCCACAGCTGCTGCTTCTCCATGTTCAGCGCGGCGTTGTCCTTGGACAGCTCGTCCTGCCCGCTGCGCAGCGAATGCAGGATGGCGTCCAGGTGCTTCTCCGAGGACTCGTACTTCTGGAAGTACTTCGTCAGCCGGTCCGAGAACGGCAACCGCTCGAACCACTTCTTCACCCCGGTCGCCTGCGCAGGGTCCAGGTCCTCGATGGTGCGGCGCAGCTCCATCAACGTCGCGCCCACCTTGGACTCCTTGGATACCCCACCCTGCTGCAGGGCCCGCACGGGGGACTGCAGCAGCCGGTTGGAGGTCTCCGCGGCGGCGCGGATGTCGGCGTCACCCATGGTCCGCACGTCCGCGGCCTGCTGGGCGAACTCCGGCGACTTCGTCTCCGTCTGGGTGAGGCCGTTCAGGTATGCCTCCACCTTGGCGTCCAGGGCGGGCATCGCCTCCGGGTCGACCTGGGGGGCCATCGCCGGGGCCGAGGTGCTGGTCACCGGCTCGGTCGCGGCCGGGGCGGTGAGCACCAGGGGCTCCGCCGTGGGCTCGGGTGCGGCGAGCGGCTGGGGCTGGTCGGTCATGCTCTCTCCTCGGTGCAGGTCGGTGCGTGCCTGCGTCCCCCGTCAGGACACGACGTCACCGGCTGTGACGTGCCCATTGTGTCCTGAGTTCCGCCTCCTGCACACGGGGGTCAGCCCCACGGTCCTCGTGGGGGCCCCGACCGCTCACCGCAGGCGTCTCGACGCCGGGCGCCGGGCGTGGTTGGCTGATCGGCGTGACTTCTCTCCCGGACCACACCCTGCTCATCGACGGATCCTGGCGCCCCGCCTCGGACGGCGGCACCCGCACCATCGCGTGCCCGGCCGACGGATCCCCGGTAGGCACCGTGGCGGAGGCGACCCCCGAGGACGCCACCGCCGCCGTGCTGGCGGCGCGCCGGGCCTTCGACGAGGGGCCCTGGCCGCTGACCCCCGCGCCCGAACGGGCGGCCCTGCTGCGCCGGCTGGCGGACCGGCTGGTGGCGGAGAAGGAGACCGTGGCGCGTGCCGAGAGCCTGGACACCGGCAAGCGGATGGTGGAGTCCCGGATCGACGTCGACGACATCGAGGCCGTCTTCCGCCACTTCGCGGACCTGGCCTCCGCGGACGCCGGCCGGGTGGTCGACACCGGTATGCCGGACGTCTCCAGCCGGGTGGTGCACGAACCGGTCGGCGTCTGCTCGCTGATCACCCCGTGGAACTTCCCGCTGCTGCAGACCAGCTGGAAGGTGGCCCCCGCGCTCGCCGCCGGCAACACCTTCGTGCTCAAGCCCAGCGAGCTCACCCCGCACACCTCGATCTGGCTGGTCCGGGCCCTGGAGGAGGAGGGCCTCCCGCCGGGGGTCGCCAACCTCGTGCTGGGCGCCGGCTCCGTGCTGGGCCCGGTGCTCACCGGTCATCAGGCCGTGGACCTGGTCTCGTTCACCGGTGGCGTCGTCACCGGCCGGGCGATCATGGCGGCCGCGGCGCCGACGGTGAAGCGGGTGGCCCTGGAGCTGGGGGGCAAGAACCCCAACGTGATCTTCGAGGACGCCGACCTGCCGGCCGCCATCGACAACGCCCTCACCGCGGTGTTCCTGGACTCCGGCCAGGTCTGCAGCGCCGGCACCCGGCTGGTGGTCCAGGAGAGCATCCGCGACGAGGTCGTGGAGACCCTGGTCGCCCGGGCCGAGGGGATCCGCCTGGGCGGGCCCTTCGACGAGCACGCCGAGGCGGGTCCGCTGATCAGCGAGGCGCACCGGGAGAAGGTGGCGACCTACGTCCGGGAGGCGATCGAGGACGGTGCGGTGCTGCGCTGCGGCGGTGGCCCGCCGGAGGACCCCGAGCTCGCGGACGGCTGGTTCTACCGGCCCACCGTCCTGGACAGGTGCACCCAGGACATGCGCTGCGTGCACGACGAGTCGTTCGGGCCGGTGCTCACCGTCGAGACCTTCTCCGGGACCGGCGACGAGGCCGAGGACGCCGCGGTCGCCATCGCCAACGACACCATCTACGGCCTGGCCGGCGCGGTCTGGACGCAGAACGCGGGCCGGGCGGAGCGGGTCGCCCGGCGGCTCCGGCACGGGACGATCTGGATCAACGACTACCACCCGTACGTGCCGGGGGCCGAGTGGGGCGGGTACAAGCAGTCCGGGGTCGGTCGCGAGCTGGGCCTGGCCGGGCTGGCCGAGTACCGGGAGAGCAAGCACATCTGGCACAACACCCGACCGGCCCCGGCCGGCTGGTTCGAGGTCCGCGAGGAGCAGGCATGAGGGACGGCTACGACTACGTCATCGTCGGGGGCGGCTCGGCCGGGTCCGCGCTCGCCAACCGGCTGAGCAGCGACCCTGGCGTCAGCGTGCTGGTGCTCGAGGCCGGCCGCAGCGACGCCCGCGTCGACCCCTTCATCCACATGCCCGCGGCGCTGCCCTACCCGATCGGCAACCGGCTCTACGACTGGAAGTACGAGACCGACCCGGAGCCGCACCTGGGTGGTCGGCGCGTCTTCCACGCCCGGGGCAAGGTGCTCGGCGGCTCCTCCTCGATCAACGGGATGATCTTCCAGCGCGGCAACCCGATGGACTACCAGCGCTGGGCCGCCGAGCCCGGGATGGAGCACTGGGACTACGCGCACTGCCTGCCCTACTTCAAGCGGATGGAGACGGTGCTGCTCGAGGACGGCAGCACCGGCGCCGACGCCTGGCGCGGCGGCTCCGGGCCCCTGGTCACCGAGCGCGGCCCGGCCCGCAGCCCTCTCTTCGGTGCCTTCTTCGAGGCGGTCCAGCAGGCGGGCTACCCGCTGACCGACGACGTCAACGGCTACCGCCAGGAGGGCTTCGCCAAGTTCGACCGGAACGTGCACCGGGGACGCCGGCTGTCCGCCTCACGGGCATACCTGCACCCGGTGAAGGGCCGGAAGAACCTGAGCGTGGAGACGCTGGCCACCGTCACCGGACTGACCATGAGCGGCACCCGGTGCACCGGTGTGGAGTACCTGCGCGCCGGGCGGTTCAAGCGGTCCGCGCAGGCCGGCGAGGTCATCCTCTGCGGCGGCGCCTTCGGCTCCCCGCAGACGTTGCAGCTGGCCGGGATCGGCGACCCCGAGGTGCTCTCCGCAGCCGGCGTCCCCACCCGGGTCGACCTGCCCGGGGTGGGGTCCAACCTGCAGGACCACCTCGAGGTCTACGTCCAGCACGCCTCCACCCAGCCCGTCTCCATCGCCCCCTGGCTGGCGCACCAGCACAAGCCGCGGATCGGCGCGCAGTGGCTCTTCGGCCGCAGCGGCGTCGGCGCGTCCAACCACTTCGAGGCGGGCGGCTTCATCCGGTCCAACGACGTCGTCGACTGGCCGAACCTGATGTTCCACTTCCTGCCGATCGCGATCCGCTACGACGGCAGCAAGCCGGCCGAGACCGAGCACGGCATCCACGGCTACCAGGTCCACATCGGTCCGATGTATGCCGACACCCGCGGCCACGTGCACATCCGCTCCGCCGACCCGGCGCAGCGTCCCTCCGTCCTGTTCAACTACCTGTCCACCGAGACCGACCGTCGGGAGTGGGTGGAGGTGGTGCGCGCCGCCCGCGGGATCCTGGGACAGCCCGCCTTCTCCGCCTTCTCCGGCGGGGAGATCTCGCCCGGGTCCGAGGTGGAGACCGACGAGCAGATCCTGGACTGGGTCCGCAAGGACGCCGAGACCGCCCTGCACCCCTCGTGCAGCGCCCGGATGGGCACCGACGAGCAGTCCGTGGTCGACCCGCGCACGATGCGGGTGCACGGCACCGAGGGGCTGCGGGTGGTGGACGCCTCCGTCTTCCCGTTCGTCACCAACGGCAACATCTACGCCCCGGTGATGATGGTGGCCGAGAAGGCCGCCGACCTGATCGCGGGCAACACCCCGCTGCCGGCCGAGCACGCCCCCTGGTACCGGCACGGCCAGGGGCAGCCGCTGTACCCACCGGGCGACCCCCGCAACGACGCCTGGGACGCCACCACCGACCCGCCCTCGGCCTCCCGTGCCCGGCTGGCGGCCGACGCGACACCCGAGGAGCAGCCATGAGCGAGGGACCCGGCACCACCACCAGCACGCCTGCCGCCGAGCGTGAGCTGCCCGACGACTCACCGCCGGAGGTGCGCTGGCCGGTCCTCATCGCCGCGCTCACCGGCGTCGTCCTCGTCGCCCTGTGGGCGATCGTGGCGCCGGCCAACGCCGAGGGCGTCATCCTCACCGTCGTCGAGTGGGTGACCGGCGCCTTCGGCTGGTTCTACATCCTGCTCACCACCGTGGTGCTGGCCTTCGTCGTCTACCTCGGCTTCTCCCGGTTCGGGCGGATCCGGCTGGGCCCGGACCACTCCCGCCCGGAGTTCTCCACCTTCGCCTGGGCCTCGATGCTCTTCGCGGCCGGGATCGGCACCGACGTGATGTTCTACTCCGTCGTCGAGCCGGTGAGCCAGTACGTCGCCCCGCCGGTCGGGGAGGGCGAGACCGTCGAGGCCGCCCGCGAGGCCACCGTGTGGACGCTCTTCCACTACGGCATCTCCGGCTGGGGGCTGTACGTGCTGATGGGTCTGGCGCTGGGCTACTTCGCCTACCGGCGGCACCTGCCGCTGGCGGTGCGCTCCGCGCTGCAGCCGCTCTTCGGCCGGCGGATCGAGGGTGGGCTGGGGCACGCCGTGGACACCGCGACCGTGCTCGGCACCATCTTCGGGGTGGCCACCAGCCTCGGGATCGGCGTGGTCTTCCTCAATTTCGGGCTGAACACGCTCTTCGGCGTACCGATCGGCACCGGGGCGCAGATCGCGCTGGTGGCGCTCGCCGTCGGGATGGCCACCGTGTCCGCCACCACCGGGGTCGACAAGGGAATCCGGCTGCTCTCCCAGCTGAACGTGCTGCTGGCCCTCGGCCTGGCCGCCTGGGTGCTGGTCACCGGCCGGACCCAGTTCCTGCTGGAGTCCGTGGTGATGAACGTCGGGGACTTCGTGCAGACCTTCGGGACCCGCACGATGGAGACCTTCGCCTTCTCCGACACGGCGGCGTGGGAGTCCTCCTGGACCCTCTTCTTCTGGGCCTGGTGGGTCGCGTGGGCCTCCTTCGTCGGCCTCTTCCTGGCCCGGATCAGCCGTGGCCGGACGATCCGGCAGTTCGTGCTGGGTGCCCTCACCATCCCGTTCGCCTACATCGTGATGTGGGTGAGCATCTTCGGCAACGCCGCCCTGGACCGGGTGCGCAGCGGGGACACCGACTTCGCCGCGGCCGCCCAGGAGTTCGACGGGCGCGGCTTCTTCCAGCTGCTGGAGGGCTACCCGGGCGCCCAGGGCCTGGTGCTGGTGGCCGTCGTCGTCGGGCTGCTCTTCTACGTCACCTCCGCCGACTCCGGCGCGCTGGTGATGGGCAACCTGTGCTCGGTGCTGCGCGACGTCCAGCAGGACTGCGCCCCCTGGCTGCGGATCGTCTGGGCGGCCGCCACCGGCCTGCTCACCATCGCGATGC
Source organism: Serinicoccus shuyuelongi (assembly GCF_045032955.1). NCBI lineage: Bacteria > Bacillati > Actinomycetota > Actinomycetes > Micrococcales > Ornithinimicrobiaceae > Serinicoccus > Serinicoccus shuyuelongi. The sequence goes on from NZ_JBJFZU010000003.1 coordinate 36,278, forward strand.
TGCTCGTCGGGGGCATCGTCACGCTGCAGTACGCCACCATCATCATGGGGCTGCCCTTCGCCTTCGTCATCGTGCTGGTGATGATCGGGCTGGCCAAGGCGATGCGCGAGGACGACCGGCTCGCGGCGGCCGGGGTCGGCGGGGCGATGGCCCCCGCGGCCACCTGGCACGTCGCCGACGACAACCGGGAGATCTGGCGGGCCCGGCTGGCGCGCGCCACCAACTTCGTCGACGAGCAGGACGCCTCGCAGTACCTGCACCGGGTCATCGAGCCGGCCCTCCGGGAGGTCGCCGGGGAGCTCACCGCCCGCGAGGTGCCGGCCGCGATAAGCACCGGTGTCGCCGGCGAGAAGGGCTTCGGGGAGTTCGTGGAGCTGCGCACCGAGGAGGCGGAGCAGCGCTTCGTCTACCGGGTGCAGGTGCACCTGTCACCGGTGCCCACCTACGGCGGCCGGATGGTCGGCGACCGGGACCAGTACGCGCGGCTCGAGGTGCACGGGCCCAACGGCGGCCTCGACTACGACGTGATGGGCTTCCGCGCCAGCCAGGTCATCCACGACTGCCTGGAGCAGTACGAGCGGCACCTGGAGTTCCTGCGGGTGACCTGAGCGTGCCGGTGCTCAGCGGCCGATCCACAGCGCGACCGTCACCACGTCACCCAGGTCGACCCGCTCGGCGCGCCGGACCGCGTCCTTGAGCGGCACGTAGAAGTCGCCCTGGCGCGGCCACAGCGACGTCGTGAACGCGGTGCCGCCGAGCCGGCCCCGGACCGGGACCATGCCCCAGCCGTAGGTGACCTCGCGCATCACCTCGCCCAGCCAGGCGCCCTCCTCGCCCCGGGCGACGACGAAGTGGAAGGGCGCCGGGCCGCGCCACTCGACGACCTCCCCGGTGACCTCGAGGTCGGGGGAGCCGGGCGGCATACCCGGGTGCTGCGACGGTGCCTCCATGCCAGGCACGCTAGCGCCCGACCCGGACGGATCCTGTCCGTCAGCCGGTCACCGCGTCCCTGGGCAGGTCGAACCACCGGAGCCGGTCCAGGTCGCTGCCCGAGATGCCGGAGCCGGGCTGCAGATCTGGCGGGGTCGCGGCCGCGAGGATGTCGCGCGCGGTCCTGAGGTGGTCGGCCAGCAGCTCCTCACCCCCCGTGGGGCCGGGCTCGGGCAGCCTCACCGAGCCGTCCGCGCCGAAGCGGATGTCGTCGAGGCGCACCCGCGGCTCGACCAGCCCGTCCCGGTGCCGCCACAGCCCGCTCGCGGGCTCGAACCGGTAGTCGCCGAGCAGCCGCCAACCGTCCCGGGCCACCATCCGGACCGCCTCGACGAGGTAGTCGGCGACGGTGTCGGAGATGAAGTAGTTGAAGTTCACCCGCACCCAGCCCGGCTTGATCCCCTCACAGCCGCCGGTGATCTGCCGCTCGAAGGCCTGGGATCGCTCCAGGTCGATGCCGAGCAGGGTATGCCCGTACGGCCCGGCGCAGGAGCAGCCGCCGCGGGCCTGGATCCCGAAGAGGTCGTTGAGCAGGGCCACCACGAAGTTGTGGTGCAGGTAGGGCTGCTCCCGGCCGCGGACCACGAAGGACAGGATCGACAGCCGTTCGGCGTCCAGGTTGCCCAGCAGCTCCAGTCCGGGCTCGGCGCGCCACGCCCGCACCGCCCGCCGCAGGAACTCGTCCTCACGGGCCCGGATGGTGTCCACCCCGACCGCCTGCTTGAGCCGGAACACCAGCCCGGCCCGGACCGACTCGACGATGGCCGGGGTGCCGCCCTCCTCCCGGTGCGCGGGGTCGGCCAGGTAGGAGTGCTCGGCCGGGTTGACGTAGGCGACGGTGCCGCCGCCGGGCACGTCCGGCACCCGGTTGCCGAAGAGTTCGCGCCGGGCGGCCAGCACCCCGGGGGTCGAGGGACCGCCGATGAACTTGTGCGGCGACAGGAAGACCGCGTCCTTGGCGGCCCGCGGGCGCCCGGGCGGGGCGCTCATCCGGATGTCCACGTAGGGGCCGGCCGCGGCGAAGTCCCAGAACGCCAGCGCCCCGTGCTCGTGCAGCACCTCGGTGATGGTGTCCGTGTCGGAGACGATGCCGGTGACGTTGGAGGCGGCGGAGAACGAGCCGATCAGCAGCGGCCGGTCCGCGTACCGGCGCAGCTGGGTGCGCAGGTCGGCCAGGTCCACGTGCCCGTCGGTGTCCATCGCCACCTGCACCACGTCGGCGATCGACTCCCGCCAGGGGATCTCGTTGCTGTGGTGCTCGAACGGGCCGATCAGCACCACCGGCCGCTGCTCCGCCGGGATGTGCCGGGAGAGCCGGTGGGTGTCCTCCAGCACCGAGGGGATCCGCAGGCCGAGCACCCCGACCAGCTTGGCGATGGCACCGGTGCACCCGGACCCGGTGAAGATCACCACGGTGTCCCGGTCGCCGCCGACCCCCTCGTGCACCGCGGCCCGGGCGTCCTCGCGCAGCCGGGTCGTCTGCAGCCCGGTCCCGCTGGACTCGGTATGCGTGTTGGCGTAGCTGGGCAGCACCACCTCGCGGATGGCGTCCTCGATGAAGCCCAACGCCCGGCCGGAGGCGGTGTAGTCGGCGTAGGTGACCCGCCGCTGGCCGTAGGGGGTGGTCATCACGTGGTCCTCACCGATCACCGACTCCCGGATCCTGCGCAGCAGCGGGTGCTCGCCCGGGGACGTGGTCGGTGCTGCGGTTGCGGGGTCGGCGGCTGCGGGCGTGCTCGGCATGGGCAGCAGGGTGACCCATCGCCGCCCGCGCGCACAACGGGGTCGGTGCCCCGCGGACCATAACGCCAGGTCATACCGGCTGGTGGGACGGTTCGCAGCCGCGCGGATTAGGGTGGCGGGCGCACGCGGGCGACAGCTGCTGCCCACGGCATACCGAGCAGGAGGGACCCAGGTGGAACGCACCGCCCCCCGCCTCGACGACGCCAGCCGTCGCGCGGGACTGCAGCGCATGCGCGCCGTCGCCACCGGGCTGCTGGTGCTGATGGCGGTGATCTACGTCCTCACCCACGACCGGGAGGGGGTCTGGGGCTACGTCAACGCCGGGGCAGAGGCGGGGATGATCGGGGCGATCGCGGACTGGTTCGCGGTGACCGCGCTGTTCCGGCACCCGCTCGGGCTGCCGATCCCGCACACCGCCCTGGTGCGCCGGCGCAAGGACGACCTGGGTGCCAGCCTGGAGCAGTTCGTCGCCGAGAACTTCCTCACCCCGCAGGTGATGGAGGAGCGGATCCGGGACGCCCAGGTGGTGCGCCGGGTCGGGGAGTGGCTGGCCGAGCCGGAGCACGCGCAACGGGTGGTCGCCGAGGCCGCCCCCTTCCTACGGAGCGCGGTCGAGCGGTTGGACGAGGCCGAGATCCGTGCCTTCGTGGACGGCGTGGTCGTCCCGCAGATCCGCCGGGAGCCGCTCTCCCCGGTCGCCGGGCACCTGCTCGAGCGGGTCGTCGAGGACGGCTCGCACCGGGGGCTGGTGGACCTGATCGCCCGCGAGCTGCACGGCTGGCTGGCCCTGCACGAGCACCAGGTGGAGGAGGTCATCCGGTCCCGGGCGCCGCAGTGGGCACCCTCCTGGGTGAACGACCAGGTGACCCGGCGGGTGTACACCGAGGTGCTGCGCTGGGCTAAGGACGTCAAGGACGACCCCGAGCACAACGTGCGGCACGCCCTGGACACCTGGCTGGCGGACCTGGGCCGGGACCTGCAGCAGGACCAGGACACCCGCGACCGCTTCGAGGCGCTGAAGAACCGGATGCTGGACCACCCCCAGGTCAGCGCCACCGGGGTGGCCCTGGGGGAGACGCTGCGCGACTCGGTGCTGGACGCGCTGGACGACCCGACCGGCACGCTGCGGACCCGGATGGGTGTCGGCCTCGTCGGCCTGGGCACCCAGCTGGTCGAGGACGAGCGGCTGCGGTCCCGGCTCGACGGCTGGGTGGTGGACACCGCGGTCAGCCTGATCGGGCGCTACGGTCCGGAGCTGACCTCGGTGATCTCCGGCACCATCCAGCGCTGGGACGCCCGGGAGGCCTCCGAGAAGATCGAGCTGCACGTCGGCCGCGACCTGCAGTTCATCCGGCTCAACGGCACCGTCGTCGGCGCCCTGGTCGGGCTGGTGATCCACGCGATCTCCCTGCACCTGCTCTGAGCCGTACGTCCGGCCCACCCGGTGCCGCCTGTGGACAACTTCTGCGGCAGGGGAGCGGGGCGAGGCAGGCTCGGGGCATGAGCTTCGAGGACCTGCCGGCCGACTGGCCGGCCCGCCCGCTGGGTGATCCCGTGATCGGTGCGGACGTCGTCGACCTGGTGGTCAACGACACCGACCGGCGCCAGGGCGGCCTGGGCTTCCTGCTGTGCCGGCCGGAGGGTTCGCTGGCCCAACCGGTGATGCTCACCGACGTCGGCCACGACCCGGCCGGGGCGCTCACCGCGATGGCCCGGGTCGTCGTGGACCTGCCGGCCACCTCGGGCTTCGTGCTGGCCATCGCCCGGGCCCGGGGCGGGGTGGACGACGCGGACCGGGCGCTGCACGAGCACGCCCTGCAGGTGTGCCGGGAGCACGCGCTGGTGCTCTGGGGCACCTACCTGGTCACCCTTGCCGGGGTCCGTCACCTGCCGGTCGCGGCCCAGCTGCGGCCCCGCAGCGGGGTCGCCTGAGCCGCACGACCACGGGCGGGAAATCCGCTGGTGCCCGCTCGCTACAGTGGAGAGCGTGCCCCAGCCAGAACGACGCCGCGGTCGACCGCGCCGTCAGCGGGGCGGGGGCCCCGAGCTGGTCGAGGCCCGCCGCCGCGCCCTGCCGCAGCCGGGGGCCCTGCACTACCCCCCGGAGCTGCCGGTCAGCGAACGCCGCGCGGACATCCGGGACGCCATCCGCGACCACCAGGTGGTGGTCGTCGCCGGGGAGACCGGGTCCGGCAAGACGACCCAGCTGCCGAAGATCTGCCTCGAGCTGGGCCGGGGCGTCGAGGGGCTGATCGGGCACACCCAGCCGCGGCGGATCGCGGCGCGCTCGGTCGCCGAACGGGTCAGCGAGGAGCTGGGGGCGGAGCTGGGCACCCTGGTCGGCTACCAGGTGCGGTTCACCGACAGCTCGCGCAGCGACACCCTCATCAAGGTGATGACGGACGGCATCCTGCTCTCCGAGCTGCAGCGGGACCGGACGCTGAGCCGCTACGACACGATCATCATCGACGAGGCGCACGAGCGCAGCCTCAACATCGACTTCATCCTGGGCTACCTGCGTCAGCTGCTGCCCCGGCGTCCCGACCTCAAGGTGATCATCACCTCGGCGACGATCGACGTCGACCGGTTCGCCGCCTTCTTCGCCGACGCCGAGGGCGCCCCGGCACCGGTGGTCGAGGTGTCCGGGCGGACCTACCCGGTCGAGGTCCGCTACCGCCCGCTGACCCGGCCCGGCCCGCCGGACCGGGAGGGCCGCCCCACCCAGGTCGAGGTGGACCAGGTGACCGGGGTGGTGGAGGCCGTCGAGGAGCTGTGGACGACCCCGGCCTCCGGTCGGGACGGGCTGGGCGAGGACGTGCTGGTGTTCTGCTCCGGGGAACGGGAGATCCGGGACGTCACCGAGGCGCTCACCGGGCTGGGGCTGCCCGGCACCGAGGTGCTGCCGCTCTACGGCCGGCTCTCCGCCGCCGAGCAGCACCGCGTCTTCTCCCGGCACCAGGGCCGCCGGGTGGTGGTCTCCACCAACGTCGCCGAGACCTCGCTGACCGTCCCCGGCATCCGGTACGTGGTGGACACCGGCACCGCCAGGATCAGCAGGTACAGCCAGCGGCTCAAGGTGCAGCGGCTGCCCATCGAGCCGATCAGCCAGGCCAGCGCCAACCAGCGCTCCGGGCGCTGCGGGCGGCTCGCCGACGGGATCGCGATCCGCCTCTACAGCGAGGAGGACTTCGCGGCCCGGCCCGAGTTCACCGACCCGGAGATCCTGCGCACCAACCTGGCCAGCGTCATCCTGCAGATGACGAACCTGGGGCTCGGGGAGATCGAGCGCTTCGGCTTCCTGGAGCCGCCGGACTCCCGGCAGGTGGCCGACGGGGTGCGGCTGCTCACGGAGCTGCAGGCGATCGACCCGGACGCCCCGGCGCACCTGCCCCGCAAGCGGCTCACCCCCTACGGGCGGGCCATCGTGGCACTGCCGGTGGACCCCCGGCTGGCCCGGATGCTCATCGAGGCCGAGCGGCAGGGGGCGCTGACGGAGGCCCTGGTGGTGGTCTCCGCCCTCTCCATCCAGGACGTGCGCGAGCGGCCCGCCGACCAGCAGCAGCAGGCGGACCAGGCGCACGCCCGCTTCCGCCGACCCGGCGGCATACCCAGCGACGGCACGGACGGTGCGAAGGGTGCGGTGGACAGCGACTTCCTCGTCGTCCTGCACCTCTGGAGCTACCTGCAGCGGCAGCAGAAGGAGCTCTCCGGCAGCGCCTTCCGGCGGCTCTGCAAGGCCGAGTACCTGCACTACCTGCGGGTCCGCGAGTGGCAGGACCTGCACACCCAGCTGAAGCGTGCGGTCACCCGGCTCGGGCTGGAGCTGAACCGGCACCCGGCCTCCCCGGACCAGGTCCACCAGTCGCTGCTGACCGGGCTGCTGTCCAACGTCGGCCTCTACGAGCGCGAGTCCCGGGCCTACCTGGGGGCCCGCAACGCCCGCTTCGTCCTGCAGCCGGGCTCGGTGCTGCACCGGGCCAACCCGGACTGGGTGATGAGCGCGGAGCTCGTCGAGACCACCCGGCTGTGGGCGCGCACCAACGCGGCGATCGACCCGGCCTGGGTGGAGCGGGCCGCCGCGCACCTGGTCAAGCGGTCCTACAGCGAGCCCCGCTGGTCCCGGTCGGCGGGCTCGGCGGTGGCCGACGAACGGGTGACGCTGTACGGCATACCCCTGGTGGCGGGACGGCAGGTGCCGCTGGGCCGGATCGACCCGGAGACGGCCCGCGACCTCTTCATCCGGCAGGGGCTGGTGGAGCAGGACTGGGAGACCCGGCACGAGTTCTTCCACGCCAACCGCGCCCTGGTCCGCGACCTCGGTGAGCTGGAGGCGCGCGCCCGCCGACGGGACATCCTGGCCGACGACGAGACGCTGGTGGAGTTCTACGACCGCAGGATCCCGGCCGAGGTGGTCTCCGGCACCCACTTCGACACCTGGTGGAAGCAGGAGCGCCGGGAGCACCCGGACCTGCTGACCTTCACCGAGGAGCTGCTGCTCGGGGAGGGCGGGGGCACCGTCAGCCAGGACGACTTCCCGACCCGGTGGAGCCAGGGCGAGCTGACCTTCGGACTGACCTACCAGTTCGAGCCGGGGGCCGACGCCGACGGCGTCACCGTGCACCTGCCGGTCGAGGTGCTCAACCAGGTGCGCGAGGAGGGCTTCGACTGGCTGGTGCCGGGGATGCACGAGGAGCTGGTCACCGCCCTGATCAAGGCCCTGCCCAAAGACCTGCGTCGCAACTTCGTCCCCGCACCGGACCACGCCCGGGCGGTGCTGCGCGAGATGCGGGAGCGAGGAGCCGTCGGCACCGCCCCGCTGCCGGAGACGATGGCCGCCGAGCTGACCCGGCGCGGCCTGGCCCGGGTCCGCCCCGAGGACCTGGACTGGTCCCGAGTGCCCGACCACCTGCGGATGACGTTCCGGGTGGAGCGGGCCGTCGGCGGTGGCCGGGGGAGAGGACGCCGGGGTGCGCGGGGGCGCGTCGAGGTACTCGGCGAGGGCAAGGACCTGGCCATCCTGCAGCAGCAGCTGGCCGGCCAGGTCCGCAGCACGATGGCCTCCGCCGCCTCCGGGGTCGAACGGACCGGGCTCACCTCCTGGCCGGAGGGGTCCGCCTACGACCCGCTGCCGGAGACCTTCAGCCAGCAGGTGGGTCCCCGGTCGGTGCAGGGGTACCCGGCGCTGGTGGACACCGGGGACGCCGTCGACGTCCGGGTGCTCGCCACCCGGTCCGAGGCGGACCGGGAGACGCTGCGCGGGGTGCGGCGGCTGCTGCTGCTGGGGACCACCCCGCCGTGGAAGCGGCTGCTCGCGCTGCTGACCAACGCCCAGAAGCTCTCGCTGGGGCACAACCCGCACGGGTCGGTGCCGGCGCTGCTGGAGGACGCGCTGGCCGCGGCCGTCGACTCGGTGGTGGCCGAGCAGCCCGGTGCTGGCGTGCGCAGCCCGGCCCAGCTCGAGCAGGCCCTCGTCGGGGTGCGCCAGCAGAGCGTCCCGCGGGTGCTGGAGATCGTCGAGTCGGTGGTGCCGATCCTGGACACCGCGCGAGAGGTGTCGCTGCGGCTGCAGCGGCTGGACGCCCCGGCCGCGGCCCCGATGGTGCGCGACCTGCGCCAGCAGCTGGACACGCTGGTCCGACCCGGGTTCATCGCCGACGTGGGGCGGGACCGGCTGCCGCGGATGGTGGTCTGGCTCCGGGCGATGACCGAGCGGCTGGACAAGGGCGTGCAGGACCTGCGGCGGGACGCGGAGCGGATGGAGGACGTGCACGTCGTCCTCGAGGAGGTCGCCGGCTTCCTGGACAAGCTCCCCCCGCACCGACGCAAGGACCCGGACGTGCTCGACGTCCTCTGGTCCGTCCAGGAGCTGCGGGTCTCGCTCTTCGCCCAGCGGCTCGGCACCCCGGCCCCGGTCTCACCCAAGCGCATCTACGCCGCGATGGACCGGGCCGAGGGACGCGGCTGACGGACGTCTCAGACGCCCTCGTCGTCGGTGGCCGGGTGCACGAAGGGTCGTCCGGCGCGCAGCTGCTCCAACGAGCCGGGGTGTTCCCGCTCCAGGTGGGCGAGCCCGCGTCGTCGGTAGCGCAGGATCTGGACCACGCCGACACCCCAGAAGAGGTACTGCACCGACAGGGCCAGCCGGAAGTCGGTGAGGGTGTAGGCGTCCATCCCGCCGGGTTCCACCAGGTCCAGCACCACCCCGATCGCAGCCATCGCCAGCAGCGAGGCGGTGAAGCCGCCGACGTTGACCAGGCCGTTGGCGCGGCCGATGGCCGGGGCCGGGGTGAACGAGCGGGCCAGGTCGAAGCCGACCATCGAGGCCGGGCCCCCGGTAGCGGTGGCGCACGCCACCAGCACCATCAACGAGACCGGGGGCTGACCGGGCCACAGCAGCAGGGCGGTCCAGGGCACCGCCATCGCGGTGACGACCGAGATCACGATCCACGAACGCCAGTAGGGCAGCCGGCCCACCAGTCGTGCGAGCGCCAGCCCGCTGACGATGGCCCAGGCCGTCATCAGCATGAGCAGGGTGCTGGCCCGCCCCGGTGACCACCCGAGGCCCTGCACCAGCAGCGGGTAGCCCCACAGCAGGGTGAAGGTGGTCACCGCGAACTGCGAGGTGAAGTGGGACCACATGCCGAGCCGGGTGCCCGGGTTGCCCCACACGGTCCGGACCGAGCGCGCCAGCGCCCGCAGCTTCACCGTGGTCACCGCGTCGCTGCGGTAGGGCGAGTCACGGACCAGCAGCGCGACCCCGACCATCAGCACGATGCCCACGCCGGAGACCAGGGCGAAGGTCGACGTCCAGCCCAGCCGGTGCAGCAGGAAGGACAGTGGCCCGGCCGCCAGGATGGCGCCGGTCTGCCCCACGATCCCGGTCAGCTGGGTCACCATCGGGGCCTGGCGCACCAGGAACCAGGCGGAGACCAGCCGGATCACGCTGACGAAGACCATCGCGTCGCCGGCGCCGACCACCGCCCGGGCCAGCACCGCACCGACCACGTCCGAGGCGAGGGCGAAGGCGAGCTGTCCGCCGGAGAGCAGCGCGAGTCCGCCCAGCAGCATCGCCCGCGAGCCGAAGCGGTCCAGCAGGACGCCCACCGGGACCTGCATCCCGGCATACACGGCCAGCTGCAGCACGGTGAAGAAGGCCAACGCGGTGGCGGTGATCTCGAAGCGCTCCGCGGCCAGGATCCCGGCGACACCGAGCGAGCTGCGGTGGAAGACGGCCAGCAGGTAGACCGACAGCGAGACGGCCCAGATCACCCAGGCCCGTCGCCGCCCCCTGTTGTGGATCTGCACCCGCGCCACCCGAGGAACCTACCGTGCCCGCGGGCGGCGCCGGTGCCGGGGCTCTGGCAGAGTCGGACCATGGCCACCGACGACCCGACCCACCACCAGCTGTCCACCGACCCGGAGCTCGGCGACTGGCGGGTGCTGCTCGGCCGGCTGTGCACCCGGTACGCCACCGGGGACATGGCGACCGGCGCCGAGCTGGTGGCCCGGGTGGCCGAGGTCGCGGACCGGCTGGACCACCACCCGGACATCGATCTGCGCTACCCGCACGTGAGCATCAGCACTGTCAGCCACGACGTGGGCAGGCTCACCGCTCGTGACCGCCGGCTGGCGGTGGCCGTCAGCGAGGTCGCCCGTGACCTGGGGCTGCGCGCGGTGCCGCACGACCTGGCGGTCCTCGAGATCGCCCTGGACGCCATGGGCCCGGACGCGCTCTCCCCGTTCTGGGCAGCAGTCCTGGGGTATGCGCCGGAGCCCGACCAGGAGCTCGCCGACCCGGCCGGTCGCTCACCCGGCCTGTGGTTCCAGCAGCTGGCCGAGCCGCGCACCGGGCGGGGCCGGTTTCATCTGGACGTGAACGTCCCGCACGACGTCGCGCCGGAGCGGGTGGCCGCGGCCCTCGCAGCGGGAGGGCGTCTGGTCACCGACGAGTACGCGCCCTCGTGGTGGGTGCTGGCCGACGACGAGGGCAACGAGGCCTGCGTCTGCACCTGGCAGGGCCGGGGTGGCGGGGACGACGACGGGGACGGGGCCTGATGCTGCGGGTCGGGCTGTCCGGGGGGATCGGCTCCGGCAAGTCGACCGTGTCGGCGCGGCTGGCCGAGCTGGGCGCGGTCGTGGTGGACGCCGACGCGGTGGCCAGGGAGGTGGTCGCCGCGGGCACCCCCGGGCTGGGCGAGATCGTCGACCGGTTCGGTGCGGGGATGCTCACCCCCGACGGGACCCTCGACCGGCCGGCCCTGGGGCAGGTGGTCTTCGACGACCCGCAGGCGCGGCAGGACCTGGAGCGGATCACCCACCCGCGGATCAGGGCCCGCTCCGCGGAGCTCTTCGCGGCCGCCCCCGGGGACGCGGTCGTGGTGCACGACATCCCGCTGCTGGTGGAGCTGGACCTCGTCGCGGACTACGCGCTCACCGTGATCGTCGACGTGGACGCGGCCGAGCGGGAGCGCCGGCTGGTGCAGCTGCGGGGTATGCCCTCGGCCCAGGCCCGCGCCCGGATCGCCGCCCAGGCGGACGACGCCGCGCGCGCCGCGGCCGCCGACGTGCTGCTGGACAACCGCGGCACCGTCGCCGAGCTGCTACCGCGGGTGGACGCGCTGTGGCACGACCGGCTGGTCCCGTTCGAGCGGGGGCTGCGCGCCGGCGTGCCGTCCCGCAGGCCGGAGCGGCTGAGCATCGTCGACCCAGACCCTGACTGGCCGCACCGTGCCCGGCGGCTGCTGGCGCGGGTGCGTACGGCGCTGGGGGAGAGCGTGCTCCGCGCGGACCACATCGGCAGCACCAGCGTCCCGGGGCTGCCCGCTAAGGATGTCATCGACCTGCAGGTGGTTGTCGCCGATCTGGGTGTGCTCGACGACCCCACCATCCGGACCGCCCTGGCCCGGGTCGGCCTCCTGGTCGCCGACGGCGGGTGGTTCGACCACGGGCATCCGGCCGTGGCTGCCGGCGCACACAGGCCCACGCTGCCCAAGCGGATGGTGAAGACAGCAGACCCGGCCCAGGTGGTGCACTGCCACGTCCGACCGGTGGGGTCCCAGGCCTGGGAGTTGGCGCTCCTCTTCCGGGACTGGATGAGCGCCGAGGTCGACGAGCGCGCCGCCTACGTCGAGCTCAAACTCCGGCACCTGTCCGCGGGCACCTCGGCGAGCGACTACGCCCAGCAGAAGGAGCCGTGGTTCGCGTCCGCCTTCGAGCGCGCCCAGGACTGGGCCGTGGCCACCGGTTGGAGCCTCAGTCCTGGTCCGACTCCTCCGCGGGAGGCGTGAGGCCCAGTTCCTGCGGCAGCGCGTCCGGCTGCTCACCCCGGACGTGCTCGGCCAGGAAGCCGCTCACCACCGAGTACCACATCCGCGCGTGCTGGGGCTTGAGGATCCAGTGGTTCTCGTGCGGGAAGAACAGGAACCGGTGCACGGTGGAGCCGTCGGCCTCGGCCGGGCGCCCGGAACGAGACAGCAGCTCGTACCAGAGGCGCAGACCCTCACCGATCGGCACCCGGTAGTCCTTGTCGCCGTGGATGACGAGCATCGGGGTCACGATGTCCTCGACGAAGCGGTGCGGGCTGTTGGCCTCGCTCATCTCGGGGGTCATCTCGCGCTGCCAGTAGAACGCCGCGTCCGTCGTCGGCCCGAAGCCCTCCAGCGCCCACAGCGAGGCGTGCGTGACGACGGCCCGGAAGCGGTCGGTGTGCCCGGCCACCCAGTTGGCCATGTAGCCGCCGAAGGACCCGCCCATCGCGGCGGTCCGGTCGGCGTCGATGTCCGCGCGGGCCACCGTCGCATCCGTCACCGCCATCAGGTCGGTGAACGGGGCGTCGCCCCAGGCGCCCCAGCCGCGCTGGATGAAGTCCTGGCCGTAGCCGGTGGACAGGGCCGGGTCGGGCAGCAGCACGGCATACCCCTGCGCGGTCATCAGCCACGGGTTCCAGCGCCAGGTCCAGGCGTTCCACGAACCCAGCGGTCCACCGTGGATCCACAGCAGCAGCGGGTGCCCGTCGGCGGGTGCCTCGGTGCCGGGCAGCGCCAGCCAGGCCCGGACCCGGGTGCCGTCGGCGGTGGTCGTCTCGACCTCCTCCAGCGTGCCCGGGACCTCGGGGCGCTCCGCCGGGCCGCGCAGGGCGCTGACCTCGCCGGTGTGCAGGTCCAGGCGGGCCACCTCGGGCGGGAACAGGTAGGAGCTGCGCACCCCGTAGGCACTCTCGCCGGTGGGGGAGACGACCAGCGTGCTCCAGGCCGCGTCGTCGTGGGTCAGCTGGGTGACCTCGCCGGAGGAGACGTCGATCCGGAACACCGGGCACCGGCCGTCGCTGTCGGCCAGGACCAGCACGGACCCGCCGTCGGGGGTCCAGGCGACGGGGCGGCCCCACCGGTCCCAGTCGTGCGCGAGCGGGGTGGTCTCACCGGTGGCGGTGTCCATCAGGTGCAGGCGGGGGTGCGGCGCGTCGGTGGGCGTGGTCACCCGGTCGACGACCACCACGGCGGTCGAGCCGTCCGGGCTGACCGGGCCCGCGTGCGCCTCGTGCCCGGGCTGGTCCAGCAGGGTGCGCACCTCGCCGGTCTCCAGGTCGATCCGGGCCACGCCCTCGCGCAGCACCGCCCGCGCCTCGGGCAGGGTGACCCCCACCAGCGCGAAGGTGCCGTCCGGGGACAGCACCGGGCTGGGCTCGTGCAGCGGCGCGGTCATCCCGCCGCTCAGCAACCGCAGGTGGGCCTCCGGGGGGCGGTCGGTGGCCTCTGCGTGGGGGTCCGGTCCGTCCTCCAGGGCGAAGACCTGCGGGCGGGCCGGCCCCAGGTCGTGGTCCCAGTACCGGATCGGGTAGCCCGCGTGCAGGATCGCGTCGACCCCGGCCTCGCTGCGGCCGGTGGCCAGCGTGCGGTGCTCCTGCTCGGACCGCGCACCGGGGAGCTGGTCGGCGACCACCACGACCCGGTCCGCGTCGCGGGCGCAGCTGACGCCACCGACGCCACCGGTCCGGCTCAGCACGACCCTGGCCTCACCGCCCCGGGCCGGCATCTGCCACAGGGCCGGGCCGGTCTCGTCGTCCTCGCCGTCCGGGTCCGGTCGCGCCGACGTGAAGTAGAGGTCTCCGGTGGCGTTGAAGGCTGCGCCGGTCTCTCCCTTGGTGCTGCGGGTCAGCCGGTGCGCCGCGCGGTCCCCCTCGGGGTCGACCTCCCAGAGGGCCGTGGTGTAGCCCGTGCCCTTCGGGTTCAGCGTCGCCACCGTGGTGACGAGCCGCGTCCCGTCGGGGCTCAGCGTCAGGCCCGACAGACGGGGGATCGCGGTGTACCGCTCGAGGTCGTGGAAGGGGGTGCTGGGAACCGACATACCTCTGTCCTATCACCCGTCGGTGCTCGGTGGAATCGTCGGGCATGCCCGGACGTTGACCCCGGTAGATCGAGAGGAGACACCGTTGACGCCGCACTCACCGCTGTTCCGCGTGGAGGCCGACGCCGCGCGCCAGCCGAAGCCCGCCCCCCTGCTGATGGTGTCCCTGGACGGGTTCCTGGACGCCGGGCACGTGCGCTCCATGCTCAGCGAGCACCTGCTGGACACCCTCGAGCACGAGGTGGTCGCGACCTTCGACACCGACGAGCTCGTGGACTACCGCTCCCGTCGTCCGTTGATGACTTTCGACGCCGACCACTACACGGACTACGACGACCCCTCGCTGATCCTCTACCGCGTGCAGGATGCCGCCGGGGAGCCGTTCCTGCTGCTGCACGGCACGGAGCCGGACTTCCGGTGGGAGGGCTTCGTCGAGGCCGTCCGCCAGCTGTCCCTGGCCTTCGGCGTGCGCCGGATGGTGAGCGCGCACGGGATCCCGATGGCGGTTCCGCACACCCGGCCGGTGGGGACCACCCGGTTCGCCAGCGACCGCTCGGTGCTCGGCGACCACACCCCGCTGTTCGGTCAGGTCCGGGTGCCCTCCAGCGCCGACTCGCTGCTGCACCTGCGGCTCGCCGAGTCAGGGATGCTGACCATGGGGGTGGCCGTGCACGTGCCGCACTACCTGGCCGAGACCCAGTTCGGTGACGCCACGGTCGCGGCTGCGGACACCCTGATGGACCTCACCGGTCTGGTGCTGCCCACCGCCGAGCTCATCGCCGCGGCGGGTCTGACCCGCGGCCGGATCGAGGAGGAGCTCGAGGGCAACGAGGAGGCCAAGGAGGTCGTCGAGGGCCTGGAGAAGCGGTACGACCACTTCCTGGAGGGCCAGCGCCGCAAGAGTCTGCTGGCCGCGGAGGCGGCCAACCTGCCCAGCGCTGACGAGATCGGTGCCCAGCTCGAGGCCTTCCTGCGGGACCCGGACGCCGGTGACCCGGCCCCCGAGGACCCGTCCACCGATCAGACCGACCAGACCGACCAGGACGGCAGCGGTCAGGAGGGCGGCGGCAGGTCGTAGCGGGGCCCGTCCGGGGGCGCCTCCGGCGCCGGGCGGGGACCCGCGGTCCCGGGTTCCGTATGGCTGGGCGGAGGCGGTGCGGCGGCCCTGCCGGGTGGCGGTCCGGCTGCCATCGGCATCCCCGGCCGCAGCGTGTAGTCGCCCGGGTCGGGGCCTTGCTCCGGGACCTCCGTCGGTTGCCGCAGCCCCGCCAGCCAGGCCAGGACCAGGCAGAGCAGGGCGAGGGCCAGCAGGATGATCCCGAGCATCAGGCCGGTGCCCCCGGCCAGGCCGGGGGTGCTGACGCTCGGTCCGTAGGGGCCGGCATAGACGGCATCCTGGGTGTCGCACGAGATCTGGTGGGCGCCGCCCGGCATCCCGTCGGGGGTGCGCGCCACCTCGTAGAAGGCAGTGCCGGCCACCGTCGTCGCGTGCTCCTCGACGGGGCGGAGCAGGTCGACGTCGCCCAGCGTGCAGACCGTCGCCTCCCGGGTGTCCGGCTCGCGGGCCCAGACGGACATCCCACCCTCGCCGATGCTGACCTCGTCACCGGGGCGGACCCCGACCATGTCGCCGCCGTCCCGACCGGCACCGCCGAGCAGGGCCACGGCGACCAGCGCCGCTCCCGCGAGCGCGAGCAACGCCGCGAAGACCCAGAGGAACCGTGATCCGGTGGTGGTGACGGGGGAAGTCGTCATACCGCGCAACCTAACGCACCGCGTGGCACGATATCCCGGACATCCCGACCGACCCGAGGAGAAGAAGACGTGGCTCGACACGAGTCTGAGGTTGCCGTGAACACCCCTGCCGAGGACGACCAGCAGGGCATGCTCGACGGGGTGGCCACCTCCTTCGTCGGGCGGCTGCTGGACTTCAGCGTCGACGGCGTCGGACCGTTCACCTCCGCCGGGCAGGTGGTCACCGCGGCCCGCAAGGACCACGGCTCCGACGTCGAGAACGCGATCGACGCCATCGTCAAGGACCACGTCCGCAAGGCGGCCGCGGGCGGCTTCGCGACCGGTCTGGGCGGGATCTTCACGATGCCCGTCGCGCTCCCCGCCAACGTGCTCGGGTTCTACACCCTGGCGGCCAGGATGGTCGCCTCGATCGCCGAGCTGCGCGGCTACGACGTCAGCACCAAGGGGGCGAGGGCGGCGGTCGTGCTGTGCCTGGTGGGCGCGGACGCGGACGACCTGCTGCAGAAGGCCGGGCTGAGCACCGCCGCGGGCCTGACCGGGTCCGGTCGGCTGGCACGGCTGGCCACCACCCGGCTGCCGCGGGCGGCCGCGATGATGGTGAACAAGGCCGTCGGGTTCCGGCTGCTCACCGCGGTCGGTGGCCGGGCACTGGGCCGGGTCATCCGGTTCGTGCCGATCGCCGGCGGCGTCATCGGTGCCGGTCTGGACGGCTTCCTGATGAAGCGGATCGCCGACCACGCCCGGTCCGAGTTCGTCGCCCAGTCCACCGAGCAGGGGCAGGCGCTGACCGAGGGGACCCAGCAGTCCTGAGGAGTTGTCCACAGATTGCGCGCGGGCCCTCCACGGGGGGCCCGCGCGCGGCAGTCTGAGGGGATGACGACGCACGAGCCCGGGGGGCGCTCGGCCCCCCTCCCCGACCGAGACCGCGAGGACTTCCGCCCCGAGGACCGGCACCACGACGACCTGTCACCCCAGGTGCGGGTCAGCGGGGCCCGTCAGCTGCTGGCCCTGCTGCCACGGCTGCTGGGCTACCACCCGGACCACTCGGTGGTGCTGGTCCTCACCGAGACCAGCACCACGCCCGGAGCGCCCAGCAGCCCCGCACGGGTGGTGATGAGCTGCCGGCTGGACGTACCGACGGTCCAGGAGCTGCCCGCCCTGAGCGCCCAGCTGGCGCCCGTGCTGCGGCGGGCCGTCGACGGTACGCCGGGCATCAGGCTGCTGCACGCCTTCGGCCACGACCTGGACGAGGGGCCGGACGGCCGGCCCCGGCCCGACCTGGTGGCAGCCCTGCACCTCGCGCTGCTGCGGCTCGCCGACGAGGCCGGCGCGCACCTGCACGACCTGCTGCTGGTGCGTGACGAGGGGCGCTCGCTGCTGCCGGTCGTCGCCGACGGGGAGCCAGTGCACCCCGTGCCGGGCTGGACGGGGTCCCCGGACCCGCGGGACGTGCCGGCCACCGCCGACCTGGTCCTGCGCGGACGGGGGGCGCTGCGCTCACGCACCGAGCTGGTGTCCCTGGTCCGCCGCCGCGATCCCGAGGCCGGACGGGCGACCGCGGTGGCCCTGGCGGTGCAGGACGTCGGCGGCCCACCGCCTGACGTCGACGAGGGCCTCACCCTGCTCACCGCGTGCGTCCTGCAGGGGCACCGGCCCACCCCGGCGGAGCGGGCCCGGATCACCCGGGTGCTGCGCCGTCGGTGGGCCCGGGACGCGTTGCTCGCCCGGTGGCTGCCCGAGCTCTTCCCTTCGCACGACCTGGAGGGACCCGGGCAGGTGGGGGACCTGGTCCGCCGGCTGCCGGCCTGGCGGCCCGAGGAGGCGGCCCCGGCCCTGGACCGGTTGCTGGCGCTGGTCCCGCAGGTTCCGTTGGAGGAGTGCGCGCCGCTGCTGACCGTCTCGGCGATGATGGCCTGGGGCTCCGGCGAGGGCAGCATCGCCAACGAGACATGCGCGTTCGCACTCGAGGTCGATCCGGGCTACGTCATGGCGCAGCTGCTCGACCGGGCCCTGCAGCACGGGCTGCGTCCACCCCGGGCCGACAGGTCCGCTGGTGCGGCCTCCCCAGGTGCGAGTCCGGACCGACGGCCGGCGGCCTGAGGTGTAACCTCACGGGACGGAACTGACCTGAGGAGGGCGCCGAGGTATGGCGATCATCGTTGGCTACATCCCCACCCGTGAGGGTCGCGCGGCGCTGAACGCCGCCCGCACGGAGGCGCTGCTGCGCAAGACCAGGCTGATCGTGGTGAACTCCCAGCGGGGAGGGCGCGACTTCGACGCCAGCGAGGCGCGGCGCTTCGAGGACGAGCTCGACGGCGTCCGGGAGGCCCTGGACGGTGCCGGTATCGAGCACGAGGTCCGGGCGCTGGGCCGTGGCAACGAGCCCGCCGAGGACCTGATCGAGGTGGCGACCGAGGCCGAGGCCGACCTGATCGTCATCGGGCTGCGGCGTCGCACGCCGATCGGCAAGCTCATCCTCGGGTCGAACGCCCAGCGCATCCTGCTCGAGGCCCAGTGCCCGGTGCTGGCGGTGAAGGCGGGCGAGGGCGACTGACCTGACAGCGGCGAGGGACGCCGTTGTCGGCCGTCGAGCGGGCGTCCGTGGGCCCCGCGGAATGCCCCCGGTCCGTGCAGGGTTTTATAATGGTGTGAGTCGGGTGCCGCAGTGGCACCGCACACCACTTCTTGATCCGCCACCGGGCCCACCCGTCATGCCCGGTAGCGCCGTACCTGCATCGTCAGAAAAGAGTTGGTCCCCCCCGTGACAGCCAGAACTTCCCGCGCCAGCACCCCTGAGCTCCCTGCGCCCTTCGAGCACGAGGCGCTCAGGTCTCTCCTGGCATCGGGTACCCAGCAGGGCTTCGTCGAGGCTGACCAGGTGAAGTCTGCCCTGGAGGCCGCCGAGGTCACCGCGGCAGCCACCCAGAAGAAGGTGCTGCGCGTGTTCAGCGACCAGGCGATCGAGGTGCGTGCCGGCGAGCCGGCGCCCGCCCGCAAGCGCGCCCCCCGCAAGAGCACGACGGCCGTCCCCGCGGCGAAGAAGCCGGCCACCAAGGCGGCCCCGAAGACGGCGGCTGAGAAGACGACGGCCGACAAGGCGCCCGCCGCTCCGAAGACGACGGCTGCGAAGTCGGCGACGGCCGCGAAGACGACGGCGGCCAAGAAGCCGGCGGCCAAGGCCACCAGCACCCGGGCGGCGGCCGACGCCGCCGACGGTGCCGCGAAGAAGCCCGCCGCCAAGCGGGCGACCTCGCCGCGGTCCCGGAAGGCGGTGGACCCGGTCGCCGAGGCTGCCGCGTCCGAGGACGTCGACCCCGACGAGGGCGAGGAGACCTCCGGACCGGAGGTCGAGGTGGTGTCCGCGCCGACCCCGGCCGCCAAGGGCAAGGGCGAGGACGACAGCTTCGTGCTCTCCACCGCCGACGACGACGACGCCCCCGCCCAGCAGGTCGTCACCGCCGGCGCGACCGCCGACCCGGTCAAGGACTACCTCAAGCAGATCGGCAAGGTGGCGCTGCTCAACGCCGAGCAGGAGGTGGAGCTGGCCAAGCGGATCGAGGCCGGTCTCTTCGCCGAGGAGAAGATGAACTCGGGGGAGAAGTTCGACGCCAAGCTCAAGCGTGAGCTGTGGTGGATCTCCAACGACGGCAAGAACGCCAAGAACCACCTCCTCGAGGCCAACCTGCGCCTCGTCGTCTCGCTGGCCAAGCGCTACACCGGTCGCGGCATGCTCTTCCTGGACCTGATCCAGGAGGGCAACCTGGGCCTCATCCGCGCGGTGGAGAAGTTCGACTACACCAAGGGCTACAAGTTCTCCACGTACGCCACCTGGTGGATCCGCCAGGCGATCACCCGTGCCATGGCCGACCAGGCGCGCACCATCCGCATCCCGGTGCACATGGTCGAGGTCATCAACAAGCTGGCCCGGGTGCAGCGCCAGATGCTGCAGGACCTGGGCCGTGAGCCGACCCCGGAGGAGCTGGCGGCCGAGCTCGACATGACCCCGGAGAAGGTCGTCGAGGTGCAGAAGTACGGCCGCGAGCCGATCTCCCTGCACACCCCGCTAGGCGAAGACGGCGACAGCGAGTTCGGAGACCTGATCGAGGACTCCGAGGCCGTGGTGCCCGCGGACGCGGTCTCCTTCACCCTGCTGCAGGAGCAGCTGCACTCGGTGCTGGACACGCTCTCCGAGCGTGAGGCCGGCGTGGTCTCGATGCGCTTCGGCCTCTCCGACGGTCAGCCCAAGACGCTGGACGAGATCGGCAAGGTCTACGGCGTGACCCGCGAGCGGATCCGGCAGATCGAGTCCAAGACGATGTCCAAACTGCGTCACCCGTCGCGCTCCCAGGTGCTGCGCGACTACCTGGACTGACGGTATACCGCACGAAGGGTCGGGCGCTCGGCGCCCGGCCCTACTGCGTTTCTTGCGGCTCTGAAATTCCTGGGTGAATAATGGTCCAGCGATTTCCGTGGTGCCCAAACTGTCCGACAGCTTTGACCGCGCGCGCACGGTGGACAGGCAGTAGCGTGACGCAGGTCAATGTGGACAACTGTGAGGAAAAAATTCTGATGAGAAATGTGCGTACTGCCGCCGCCACCGGTGGACTCTTCCTGCTGGGCTCGCTGTTCCTGGCGGCCCCGGCCAACGCCGACCACGGCGTCGACTACAACTGTGACGACTTCGCCTCGCAGGGGGCGGCGCAGGCCCACCTCGACGCGCACCCCGGCGACCCGGACGGGCTGGACGCCGACGACGACGGGATCGCCTGCGAGTCCTTGCCCGGCCAGGGCGGAGGCGGTGGCGCCTCGGGCGGCGGCGAGGGCGGCGGCCAGGTCGCCGTCATGCCCGAGGGTGGTGTCGCCACCGGCGTAGCCAGCACCTCTGGCCCGGAGAACCTCGGGCTCATCGCGGCGGGTGGTCTTGCGGTCGCCCTGGGCGCCGGCGGTCTGGTCGTGGCGCGGCGTCAGAACTCCTGACCTCTGGCACGACGTCACCGGCACCCCTGTTCACCGTGTGTGTGGGTGGGGGTGCCGGTCTGTGACGGAGGATCTATTCTCGCCCGCTCGTCCACAATGGGATCCGCCGGGGAGGTCGTTCTTTCTCGTCCGGAGGTCGAGGCCTGTGGCACGGGACCTGAAAACTATTGCTGAACGAGCGACGGAATGTCAGCGTTCCGGCTTCTCCCGCCACGGCCGCTCGAACGGCAGCCGCCAGGTGAACGGCGTGATGAGCTGGTGGATCTGGTTCGGCCCCCAGGTCCCCCGCTGGTAGGGACGGACGGGCGGCGGCTGCTCCAGCAGCGGCTGCGAGATCTCCCACAGCCGCTCGATGCCGGAGGCGGAGACGAAGAGCGTCCTGTCCCCACGGGCGGCGTCGTAGATCAGCCGCTCGTAGGCCTCCAGCACGTTGCCCGCCCAGTCCGTGTCCTGCATCGAGAACTGCATCGACAGCTTGTCCAGCTTCATCCCGGGCCCCGGGCGCTTGCCGTAGAAGCTGAGCGACATCCTCGCCCGGTCTGCCAGGTCGAAGGTCAGGTGGTCCGGCCCGTGGTCGCCCACCCCGGATCCCGCGGGGAACATCGACTGCGGCGGCTCCCGGAAGGCGATGGAGATGATCCGGGCCCCCTCCGCCAGCTGCTTGCCGGTGCGCAGGTAGAACGGCACCCCGGCCCAGCGCCAGTTGTCGACGAAGCACTTGAGCGCCACGAAGGTCTCGGTCTGGGAGTCCGGCTGCACGCCCGGCTCGTCCCGGTAGCCGACGTACTGCCCGCGGACCACGTCCGCAGGATCCAGCGGCAGCATCGACCGGAACACCTTGCTCTTCTCCCGGCTGATGGCAGCCGGCTCCAACGAGGTGGGCGGCTCCATCGCGGTGAAGGCCAGGATCTGGAAGAGGTGCGTCACCACCATGTCCCGGTAGGCCCCGGTCTGCTCGTAGAAGTCACCGCGCTGGGAGAGCCCCAGCGTCTCCGGAACATCGATCTGGATGTGGTCGATGTGGTTGCGGTGCCAGATCGGCTCGAAGAGCCCGTTGGCGAAGCGGAAGGCGAGGATGTTCTGGGCCGGCTCCTTGCCCAGGAAGTGGTCGATCCGGAAGATCTGCTCCTCGTCGAAGACCTCGTGCAGCTGCCGGTTGAGCTCGACGGCGGAGGCGTGGTCGGTGCCGAAGGGCTTCTCCATGATGATGCGGCTGCGCTCCACCAGCCCGGCGGCCGCGATGGTGCCGACCGCCGCCAGAGCGGCCCGCGGCGGCACCGACAGGTAGTGCAGGCGCAGCAGCTCCCCTCCGCCCAGCGCCTCCTCCGAGGCCTCGACCGCCCGACCCAGCGCCTCCGGTCCCTGGGAGCCGGGGACGTAGTCGAGCCGGTCGGCGAACTCGCGCAGAGACGCCTCGTCGTTGTCCCGCAGCCCGAACTCCTCGACCGCCTGCGCGCACAGCTCCCGGAAGTCCTCGACCGAGAGGTCGTCCAGCGAGGTGCCCACCACCCGCAGGTCGTCCACCAGCCCGGACTGGGACAGGTGCAGCAGCCCGGGGATGAGCTTGCGGCGGGCCAGGTCACCGGTGGCACCGAAGAGGACGACGGTCAGCGGGGCGGTCATGGGGTCCACCCTCCACCCCCGGACCGGGTCCTGGCTACCTTCGGAACAGGTTCCGGGCCCCCTCGCGCAGTCCTTCCAGCCCGCTGCGCGGGATCAGCGCCGCGTTGGCACGCACGTTCCACGGGCAGGTATGCCGCACCGCGTCCACCACGGTGCGCACGTCCTCGCCCATCCGGTCGGCCTCGGCCTCGCTCAGATCCGAGGGAGCGGCATACCGGGAACGCTCCAGGGTCGCGGTGACGCGCTCGAGCGCCTCCTCGCCGGGGGTCCCGAGCGTGCTGCCGGCCAGGTAGTGGCGATGCATGAGGCGCGGGCTGCGGGGTGGGGGAGCCGTCACGCCGAGGTCCTCCAGCGAGCGGGTGAGCAGCAGCCACTGACCCTCGATGCGGGCCCGGGGGCCGTCCGCGGAGCGGACGCCGGCCTCCCGGTGACGGCGGCCGAGCAGCGGCAGCAGCGTCAGCAGCACCGCCAGCGCGAGCAGCGCCAGCAGGGCGCGGCCCAGCGCCGGGAGCAGGTCACGCACGTCGTCGGTCCAGGACCGGTCGGCGGGGGCGGGCTCCGGGGCGGGCTCGGGGGTCGGGGTGATCTCCTCGGGCACCGGGGCGGTGCTCGGGGTGACGTCGTCGGCGGGCTCGGTGGACAGCGCGTAGGAGGGAGGGCTGCCGGCCCGCAGGCCCGGGGTGGGCTCGAAGCGCGTCCAGCCCAGCCCGTCGATCCACAGCTCGGGCCAGGTGTGGGCGTCCGAGGCCACCACCTGGCGGGTCCCGTCGGGCTGGGTGGTGCCGGGCAGGAAGCCCACCGCCATCCGGGCCGGGATCCCCTCGTGCCGGGCCATCATCACCATCGCCGTCGCGAACTGCACGCAGTACCCCTGCTGGGTCTCCAGGAAGCCGCCGATCGGGTCGTCCGTGCCCGCCTCGGCGGCCGGCTCCAGCTCCAGGGAGTAGGAGTACCCCCCGTCGGTGCGCAGGTGGTCCTGGATGAGGACGGCGGCCAGCAGCGCGTTCTGCTCGTCCCCGACCACCTCGTCGGTCAGGGACGCGACGGCGTCCTGCGACACCGGGTCCAGGGCCAGCAGGTCCTCCTCGAAGGCACCGGCGTCCGCGGCGGCGTCCCCGATCCCGGCGGGCAGCTCGCCGCCGGAGGCCAGGTTGAGGTAGTCGGCCTGGTAGGACTCGACCGCCCCCTCCAGCACCACCGTCGAGTCGCCGGGGTCGAAGCGGTAGCCGGTGCCGCCCAGCCGCAGCTCGGTCACCGGTGTGGGGGTGGCCAGGTGCGGTGGCTCCAGCTCGTTGCCCAGCACCTCGAACTCGGCCGAGGTCACCGGCACGTCCTCGCGCAGGCCGGGCGGGTCGGGCAGCGGCGCGTCGTCCGGCAGCAGGTCGCCGGAACGCCGCTCGGGCGCCTCCCACCGGCCGTCCTCGAACCGCTGGGTCGCGGTCACCCGCAGCGGCTGCAGCGCACCGGAGCGGACCCGGTAGCTCAGCACCGGGGCGCGGGACTGGTTGCGCAGGTCCTGCGCCGGGTCCATGGTCTCGGTGAAGGCGACGTCCCCGGCGTCCGAGCCGGGGGTGCGGGCGTCCTGGTTGCGGGCCAGCCCGTCCCCGAAGAAGGTGGGCGGCAGGTGGGGGAGCGCGGCCGCGCCGAGCACCGACGCGACCAGGGCCAGCACCCCGGCCACCTGGGCGAGCCCCCGGTGGGTGCGCGGTCCCTGGGACACGTCGGACCCGCCCCGCGACTCCTGCCGGTTCGCCGACGGCCACGCCGTGGTCATCCGACGGCCCTGCTGGACGATCATCAGCAGCCACATCGCGGCGACCACGACGAAGTACCAGGGCGCCATCGCGCTGCCGGTGTTGGACACCGAGACCAGGAACCCCGCCGCCAGGGGTATGCCGGCGCTCGCCGGGGCGCGTCCGGTGACCCCCATCGAGTCGACGGAGACGGCGGTCAGGGTGAGCACCGCGACCACCAGGAAGGAGACGCCCTGGGTGGTGGGGGCCGGGGCAGCATACGTCTGCAGCACGCTGCCGGCCTGTGCCAGCAGGCTGCCCATCAGCTCCAGCGTGTCTCTGGTGGGGACCACTCCCCGCCACAGCGTCTCGCGCAGGTAGGTGCCGGCCAGCGCGGCCAGGCCGAGGAACAGCTGGCCGAGGGCGACCGCGGTGGGCGGCACGTCGAGGGTGCGCAGCACGGCCCCGCTCAGCGCGACCAGCGCGACCATCAGCACCGCCGGGACCACCCAGGTGTCCTCGCGCAGCAGGTTGGTCAGCGGCCAGGCCACCGAGAGCGTGGCCAGCGCCGCGACCAGCCCCTCGAGCCAGAGACCACGGGCGAAGCGTTCCTGGTCCGGCCTCATCGCGCGCTCCCTGCCGTGGACCCGGCCCGCAGACCGACCCAGGCCTGCGGCACCTCGGTGTGCGGTCCGCAGGACACCGTGCGCCAGCCGGCGTCGGCCAGCACCCCGGGGGCGGCCGGGTCGGTCTCGGGGCCGCCGAAGCGGGCGGGGTCCAGCACGAAAGCCAGCGCCCGGGACCCCGGCTGCCGGACGGCCGCCAGTGTCCGCAGCGCCTCCTCGTCGTGCGCCACGACGGCACCGATCAGCAGCACGCCACCGGCGGTGAAGGGGGAAGCG
This sequence comes from Serinicoccus shuyuelongi, assembly GCF_045032955.1. Classification (NCBI taxonomy): domain Bacteria; kingdom Bacillati; phylum Actinomycetota; class Actinomycetes; order Micrococcales; family Ornithinimicrobiaceae; genus Serinicoccus; species Serinicoccus shuyuelongi. Next base: position 61,344 of record NZ_JBJFZU010000003.1, read on the forward strand.
GCACCGGCGAGCCGGTCCAGGCGGGCGTCGTCCTCGGGCTGCACCCGGGCCAGGGCGTCCAGCACGGAGTCGATGTCCACCGCGTGGGCGGCCGTCCCGTCGCGCAGCGAGGCATCGGTGAGCAGGTGCACCACGAAGCCGTTGGCGACCAGGTGCCGGGCCACCGAGGCGATCGCCGAGACGGCCCACTCGTAGGAGCTGGCCGACCCGGTGCCGTGGTGGGCGGACGCCCGGGAGTCCAGCAGCAGCAGCGCCCGGCGTCTGGCGGGGCGGTCCTCCTGGCGCACCATCAGCTCACCGCGGTGCGCGGTGGCCGGCCAGTGCACCCGGCGCAGCTCGTCCCCGTCCCGGTAGCTGCGGATGCTGACGTCGTCCTCACCGTGCAGGGCCACCATCTGCGGCATCTCGCCCTCGCTGCCGCGGGAGCTGCCCCGGACCCTGTCCGTGCCGAGGGCATACACCCGGGGCAGCACCAGCACCTCGGAGCGGGAGGACAGCTGCAGGGTGCGGAAGGTCAGGCCGAAGGGGTCGCGCTGACGCAGCAGCACCGGCCCCAGCATGTAGGCGCCGCGATGGCGGGAGTGGACCGGGTAGCGCAGCCGGCGCTCCTCGCCCTGCTCCATCCGGGGGAGGATGAAGCGGGGGCGGTCGCCGAGCTGGTAGTCGAGGTGCTCCTCGGCCAGGTAGACCGAGGTCCGGCGGCCCACGTTGGTGAAGCGCACCTCCACGGCGCCGCGCTCCTCGGGGGCGAGCCGCTCGGGCTCGGCGTCACGGACCACCCGGACCGTGGGTGGGCGGCGGGGCATCAGCAGCAGCATCAGCCCGGGCAGGGCGACCAGCGCCACCCCGATCCGGGTGATGTCCTCGTACCCCAGGGTCATGCCGGCGACCGTCACTACCGCCCCGAGGAGAAGGAAGGCCTTTCCCCTCGTGGTCAGCACGCGCCACGGTGACGTCATCGAGCGAGCGACCCGGGCGGGTCAGCGCCCCGAGGGCACGGAGGTGCGCTCGACCAGGTCGCGGACGATGTCGGGGGTGCCGTGGTGGGACAGCGACGCCTCGCCGGTGGGCAGCACCCGGTGGGCGAGCACCGGGACGGCCATCGCCTGCACGTCCTCGGGGAGGACGTGCTCACGGCCGGCCAGCGCTGCGTGCGCCCTGGCCGCACGCAGCAGCTGCAGACCGGCCCGGGGCGAGGCGCCCAGGCGCAGCAGCCGGTGCGAACGGGAGGCGGCCATCAGCTCGACCACGTACTGCCGCAGGGCCGGGGACACGTGCAGCAGGCGGATGTTCTCGATCTGCTGCTGCACCGCCTCCGCGGTGGTGACCGGGGTGAGGTGCTCGAGCGGGCTCACCCCGCCGTGCGTCTCGAGCATCGTCATCTCCGCCCCGGCGGACGGGTAGCCCATGGAGATGCGCGCCATGAAGCGGTCCCGCTGCGCCTCGGGCAGCGGGTAGGTCCCCTCCATCTCGATCGGGTTCTGGGTGGCCATCACCAGGAAGGGGTCGGGCAGCGGGTAGGTCTGCCCGTCGACGGTGACCTGACGCTCCTCCATTGACTCCAGCAGCGCGGACTGCGTCTTGGGGGAGGCCCGGTTGATCTCGTCACCGACGACCACGTTGGCGAAGATCGCGCCCCGTCGGAACTCGAACGCCCGGGTGTCCTGGTTGAAGACGGAGACCCCGGTGATGTCGCTGGGCAGCAGGTCGGGGGTGAACTGCACCCGGCTCACCCGGCAGTCGATGGCCCGGGCCAGGGCCTTGGCCAGCATCGTCTTGCCGACCCCGGGGACGTCCTCGACCAGCAGGTGCCCCTGGGCCAGGAGCACGGTGACCGCGGTGGAGACGGCCTCGTCCTTGCCCTCGATCACGGTCGCGATGGCGTGGTGCACCGCGCCGGCGACGGACTTGACCGCGTCCAGGTCGACGGTCTCGGGGGCGGGAGAAGGCGCAGACATGACTCGATCTTGCCAAACGTGCGGCGGGTCCGCCGCAGGTGGTGGGTCCGGATCCCCGACGGACCCCTGCGTGTGCCACCGTCCTCCACCCTGCTCCACCTGGCCGCCCTGCCGTGCATCTGCCACGAGGTGCGCCCCGCTGACCTGCGCGTATGCCGTCGGCCGGGACAGTCGGACTCCGGTGAGGGCCTGAGGGGCCGTCCTCGAGCGGTGACTCTCCTCCACTCCGCCCCACCGCTCTTGACCTGCTGTTTCATCGGAAATTTTGCCGTCGGGCGGGGTGAGTTGCTGGCCGGGGTGGGGGAAAGTGGAGTAGGGTGGGGGCACTTGGAGTTGCACAGGCCATCGAGCGAGCGAAGGGGGTGGTGCGCGTGCTCTTCCTCGGCACCCACACACCCAAGCTCGACGACAAGGGACGGATGTTCCTGCCGGCCAAGTTCCGCGAGCGCCTCGCCGGTGGCCTGGTCGTCACCCGTGGCCAGGAGCACTGCCTCTACGTCTTCGCGCAGTCCGAGTTCGAGCGCGTCGTCCAGCAGTGGCAGGACAGCCCGACCTCCAGCAAGGTGGTCCGCGACTACCAGCGGATCTTCCTCTCGGGTGCCTCGGACGAGATCCCCGACAAGCAGGGACGGATCACGATCCCCACCCTGCTGCGCACCTACGCCGGCCTCAGCTCGGAGTGCACCGTCATCGGTGCCGGCAACCGGCTCGAGGTGTGGGACAGCCAGGCCTGGGCGACCTACCTGGAGCGCCAGGAGCAGGCCTTCGCCGAGCAGTCGGAGGAGGTGGTCCCCGGACTGATGTGACCGCGGCCCTCCACGGCCGGCGCCCGGCCCTCTCCCGTCCACCCGGCGCCCCGACTCCACTTCCCCGGAGCCGGGACGCAGCACCGCTCCCGACCCGACTTCCCCCGGGCCGGGGCCGGCAGGTGGACGGTGGGGGACCAGGCGCCGGGGGTGGGAGCAGCATCACCATCCAGGGACCGACGCACGATGACGACGAACGCACCACGGGACACCCAGGACCGGCACGTCCCGGTCCTGCTGTCGCGCTGCGTGGAGCTGCTGGCCCCCGCCCTGCAGCACCCCGGGTCCGTCCTGGTGGACGGCACGCTGGGGATGGGCGGGCACACCGAGGCGGTGCTGCAGGCCTGTCCCGCGGCCCGGGTCGTCGGCATCGACCGGGACCCGCAGGCCCTGGAGCTGGCCACCCGGCGGCTGGCCGCCCACGGGGACCGCTTCACCCCCGTGCACGCGGTCAGCGACGACCTCCCCGAGACACTGGCCGAGCTGGGGCTCGCCCGTGCCGACGCGGTGCTCTACGACCTGGGGGTGTCCTCGCTCCAGCTGGACGAGCCGGAGCGCGGCTTCGCCTACCGGCACGACGCCCCGCTGGACATGCGGATGGACCAGAGCACCGGGCCGACCGCCGCGGAGGTGCTCAACACCTACGGCATCGACGAGCTCCAGCGGGTGCTGCGCGACTACGGCGAGGAGCGCTTCGCCCGCCCCATCGCCCGGGCCGTGCTGCGACGCCGCGAGACCGAGCCCTTCACCACCTCCGGCCCGTTGGTGCAGCTGCTGCACGACGTGGTGCCGGACGCCTCCCAGCGCACCGGGGGGCACCCCGCCAAGCGCACCTTCCAGGCGCTGCGGATCGAGGTGAACTCCGAGCTCGCCGTCTGGCGCGAGGGGCTGACCGGGGCGCTCGCCTCGTTGGCCGTCGGCGGCCGCATCGTCGTCCTGTCCTACCACTCGCTCGAGGACCGCATCACCAAGCGTGGGCTGGCCGCAGGAGCGACCAGCTCGGCGCCGCCGGACCTGCCCGTCGAGCTGCCCGAGCACCAGCCCTGGCTGCGCCTGCTGACCCGGGGCGCGGAACGGGCGGACGAGCAGGAGCAGGCGGCCAACCCGCGCTCCGCCTCGGTCCGGCTGCGTGCCGCCGAGCGTCTCCGCTCCACCCCCGACCAGCGCCCCGACCGGCCGTCCGCACGACGACCGGACCCGTCCGAGCCTTCCCGCGAGGAGTCCGTATGAGCCAGATGACCGTCTCCGCCCGGCTGGGGCGTACGCCCTTCCGTCAGGCCCGGGTGGGTGCCCGCGTGGTGGACGCCGCCCCGACCAACCGCAACGCCGGCTTCCTGCTGCTGTGCGCCCTCGTCGTCGCACTGACCTTCACCGCGGTGCTGCTGCTCAACACCGTCCGCGCCGAAGGCTCCTACGTGCTGAGCCGGCTCGGGGTGGAGGCCACCGCGCTGCACGACCAGAAGGCGACGCTGGCCGAGGAGCTGGCCGGCAAGGAGTCCTCCGAGAGCCTGGCCCGCGCCGCGGACAAGCTCAAGATGGTGCCGTCGACGTCCACCGCGACGCTGCGCCTCTCCGACGGGTCGATCACCGGCGTGGCGTCCAAGGTGGACGGCTCGCGCACGCTTACCGTTGATCTGCCGTCGACGGGCACGGCTCCGCCGAAGGACAACTGATCAAGGGGTGACCGTGGCATCAGCACGCAACGGTCGCCGGCCCCGCAGCCGCGGTGCCGTCGCCGCCGGGGTCGCCCACCCCGCCCGACGGGCCCGCGTCCTCATGGTCGGCGTCATGATCGTCCTCAGCCTCTTCGCCGCCCAGCTGGTGCGGCTGCAGGGCCTGGACGCGGCCAGCGTCTCCGCGGCCGCCCTCGACGGACGGTTGCAGGTCAAGGCCATCCCGGCCGCCCGCGGCAGCATCACCGACGTCGACGGCGACGCCCTGGCGGTCAGCGTCGAGCGCCGCCGCATCGTGGCCGACCCCACCCTGGTCGTGGACTACGAGCGGCGCGAGGAGGGCCCGGACGGCACCAACGAGGTCGTCGGCGAGGGCTACGTCGCCGCCGCGGAGGTCGTCGCCGAGATCACCGACGAGGACGCCGCGGACGTGCTGGCCAAGCTGACCGATCCCGACGAGCCCCGCTGGACGGTGCTGGTCGCGGACGCCTCGCCGCAGGAGTGGCAGGAGCTGCGCGCCGAGGGCGTGCGCGGCCTCGCCGCCGAGGAGGTCATGCGCCGCGACTACCCGATCGGCGAGGCGGCCGCCCCGCTGGTCGGCTGGGTGGGGGCCGGGGAGCTGCCCGCCGGCGGGATGGAGCTGGTCCGGGACGAGGACCTCACCGGCGAGCCCGGCGAGGCCGTCTACGAGGTGGGCAGCAGCGGCGAGATCATCAGCACCGGGCTCTCCGAGGAGGACCCCGCCGTCCCCGGCGAGGACCTGCGGCTGACCATCGACGCCGACCTGCAGTGGCGCGCCTACGACGCGGTCCGCACCCGGGTCAAGGAGGCCGGGGCGCTCTCCGGCTACGCCGCCGTCATGGAGGTCGAGACCGGCCGGCTGATGGCGCTGACCAGCTACCCGTCCTTCGACCCCACGGACTCCACGCAGGAGGCCGAGGACATGCGCAACGCGGCCGTCGAGGACGTCTACGAGCCGGGGTCCACCTCCAAGCTCATCACCGCCGCCGCCGCCCTCGAGGAGGGCATCGTGGAGGCCGACAGCCCGATCGAGGTGCCGACCACGATGTCCCGGGCGGGGACCCGGTTCCGGGACTCCGAGCAGCACCCGTTGCAGAACCTGACCTTCGGCGGGGTGCTGGCCAAGTCCTCCAACATGGGCACGATCCTCTACGGCGAGAAGCTCTCCGACCAGCAGCTCTACGACTGGATGCGCACCTTCGGGATCGGCGACACCACGGGCCTCGGGCTGCCGGGGGAGTCCGCCGGCCTGGTCCCTGAGCCGGCCACCTGGAGCGCCACCACCCGGTACACCTTCATGTTCGGCCAAGGGCTGTCCAGCACCCTGCTGCAGCAGCTCGGCGTCTTCCAGACGGTGGCCAACGGCGGCGTCCGGGTGCCACCCAGCGTGATCGCCGGCACCGTGGACGAGGAGGGCCGGTACACCGAGGAGAGCGTCCCCGAGGGGACCCGGGTGATCTCCGAGGAGACGGCGTCCACCCTCACCGAGATCATGCAGGGGGTGCCCTCCACCGGCGGCACCGCACCGCTGGCCGCGGTGCCCGGTCACCACGTGGCGGGCAAGACCAGCACCGCGACCCGGGTGGACCCCGACACCGGCCGCTACACCGGCGGGGTGACCTCGAGCTTCATGGGGTATGCCCCCGCGGACGACCCGAAGTACGTGGTCGCCGTGGTCATCCAGCGGCCCACCAAGATCAGCGAGTACGGCGGGATCATCGCCGGACCGGTCTTCTCCGACATCATGCGCTACACCTTGCAGAAGGAGGGCGTGCCGCCGGCCTCCACGCCCCCGGTCGAGGTCGAGCTCGAGTACGACCCCGAGGACCCGGACCCGGACGAGCCCGGTGCCACACTGGACGACAACGCCATCAAGGACGAAAGGACCGGTGGGTGATCCCCCTGACCCTCCGCGAGATCGCCGGGCTGACCGGCGGCCAGGTGCACCCCGGTGACCCGGGGACGCAGGACCTGCTCGTCACCGGTCCGGTGGTCACCGACTCCCGGGAGGCCGGTGCCGGCGCGCTCTACGTGGCCCGGCGGGGCGAGCACGCGGACGGCCACGACTACGTCGCGGCCGCCGCCGGACGCGGGGCCACCGCGGCGCTCACCACCCGCCCGGTCGAGGACCTGCCCTGCGTGGTCGTCACCGAGGACCCGCAGCGCCTCTCGGAGCGGCCCGACCGCCCGCCCTACGACGCGGTCACCCGTGCCTTCGCGGCGCTCGGGCGCGAGGTGCTGGACCGGTGCTCGGCCAGCGGAGGGCTGCACGTGGTCGGGATCACCGGTTCCTCCGGGAAGACCTCCACCAAGGACCTGATGGCCCAGGTGGTGGCCGCCCTCGGCCCGACGCTGGCGCCGGAGGCCTCCTACAACTCCGAGGTCGGCGTCCCGTTGACGGTCTGCCGGCTGACCGAGGACACCTGCTACCTGATCGCCGAGATGGGCGCCTCCGGGGCCGGGCACATCACCCACCTGACCGGGGTCGCCCCGCCCGAGGTGGCCGTGGTGCTCAACGTGGGCACCGCCCACCTGGGCGAGTTCGGCTCCCGGGAGGCCATCGCGGTCGCCAAGGGCGAGCTGGTCGACGCGCTGCCCGCCGGCGGGCTGGCGGTGCTGAACGCGGACGACCCGGTGGTGGCCGCGATGGCCGACCGGGCCGCCGCGGTCGGCGCCCGCACCCTGCTGGTCGGGCGCGGGGAGCACGCGCAGGTGCGCGCCACCGACCTCAGCACCGACGCCGGCGGGCGTCCCCGGTTCGTCCTGCACGCCCCGGACGCCCCCGAGGGTGGGGTGCCGGTCTCCCTGCGGCTGGTCGGCGAGCACCACGTCGGCAACGCGCTGGCCGTCGCGGCGGTCGCCCACGAGTGGGGTATGCCCTGGCCCCGGGTCGCGGACGCGCTCGGCGCGGCCGGCGCCACCTCGCGCTGGCGGATGGAGGTCACCGAGCGCCCCGACGGGGTGCGGGTGGTCAACGACGCCTACAACGCCAACCCCGACTCCACCGCCGCCGCCCTGCGGGCGCTGGCCTCGATGCGCGGTGAGCAGGGCCGGGCCGTGGCCGTGCTCGGCGGGATGCTCGAGCTCGGCGCCGACAGCGACGCCGAGCACGCCGGGGTCGGGGCGCTCGCCGCCAGGCTCGGCGTCGACCACCTGGTCACGGTGGGGCAGCTCGCCGGGCCGGCGGCGACGGCATACCTGGACGGGGGCGGCGCCCACGTCGACCGGGTCGCCGACCGGCACGAGGCCCGCGCCCTTCTCGAGGGCCTGCTGCGCGACGGTGACGTGGTGCTGCTCAAGAGCAGCCGCGACTCCGGGCTGCGGCTGCTCGGCGACGAGCTCGCGGAGGTCGGTCGCTGATGGTCAACGTGCTGCTGGCCGGTGGGGTGGCGCTGGTCTGCGCCCTCTTCGGCACCCCGCTGTTCATCAAGTTCCTGGTGCGCCGCGGCTACGGGCAGTTCATCCGCGACGACGGCCCCACCTCCCACCACACCAAGCGTGGCACCCCGACCATGGGTGGCGCGGTGATCATCGCCTCGACGCTGGTCGGCTACGTGGTCTCGCACCTGGCGCTGATCCTGCTCGACGTCACCGGGGTGCTGGAGGTGACCCACAGCCGGTTCACGCTGAGCGCGCTGCTGGTGCTCTTCCTCATCACCGGGCTGGGTTTCATCGGCTTCCTGGACGACTACACCAAGATCACCAAGCAGCGCAGCCTGGGCCTGACCTCGCTGGAGAAGCTGGCCGGGCAGACGGTCATCGCCATCGTCTTCGCGCTGCTCGCCCTGCTGGTCCGCGGGGACAGCTCCCGCGCGCCCGCCTCCACCGCCATCTCCTTCGTCCGGGACACCGCCGTCGACCTGGCCTTCTTCGGGCCGGTGATTGGGGTCATCCTCTTCATCCTGTGGGCGAACGTGCTCATCGCCGGCGCCTCCAACGGCGTCAACCTCACCGACGGCCTGGACGGCCTGGCCACCGGGGCCAGCGTCATGGTCTTCGCCGCGTACTCGGTGATCGGCATCTGGCAGTACAACCAGAACTGCCAGCTGGCGCCGGGACCCAACTGCTACGACGTCCGGGACGCCCTGGACCTGGCGGTGGTCGCCTGCTCGGTGGCCGGCGCCTGCTTCGGCTTCCTGTGGTGGAACGCCGCCCCGGCCAAGATCTTCATGGGCGACACCGGCTCGCTGGCGCTCGGCGGTGGCCTCGCCGGGATGGCGATCCTCACCCACACCCAGCTGCTGCTGGCGGTGCTGGGCGGGCTCTTCGTCATCATCACCCTGTCGGTGATCATCCAGGTCACCTCGTTCAAGCTGACCCGACGGCGGGTCTTCCGGATGGCACCCCTGCAGCACCACTTCGAGCTCCTCGGCTGGGCCGAGGTCACCATCGTGATCCGCTTCTGGATCGTGGCCGGCATCTGCGTGGCCACCGGTCTCGGGCTCTTCTACGGCGAGTGGGTGGCGAACCTGTGAGCGCACCGCTGGAGGAGCTGACCCACCGGGACGCCGACTGGACCGGGCTGCGCGTCCTGGTCACCGGGCTGGGCGTCACCGGCTTCGCGGCCGCCGACGCGCTGATCCAGCACGGGGCGCAGGTGGTCGTGCTGGACGCGGGCAACGACAGCGAGCAGCAGCAGACCCAGGCCGGGATCCTGGGGATCCTCGGCGCCGACGTCCGGCTGGGCCCCGAGCACACCCTGGCCTGGCCGGAGGACGTCGAGGTGGACGTGGTCGTCACCTCGCCGGGCTGGCGCCCGGACCAGCCGGTGCTCGCCGCCGCGGCGGCGAACGGCATACCCGTGTGGAGCGAGATCGAGCTGGCCTGGCGGTTGCGGCCCCGGGTCGGTGCCGCGCCCTGGCTGGTGGTGACCGGCACCAACGGCAAGACCACCACCGTGCAGCTGCTGGAGAGCATGCTGCGGGCGGCGGGGCTGCGCGCGATCGCCACCGGCAACGTGGGCACCCCGGTGCTGGACGCGGTGCAGCACCCCGAGCCCTACGACGTGATCGCGGTCGAGCTGTCCAGCTTCCAGCTGCACTTCACCCACAGCATGAGCCCGCTGGCCTCCTGCGTGCTGAACCTGGCCCCGGACCACGTGGACTGGCACGGCTCGCTGGAGGCGTACGCCGCCGACAAAGCGAAGATCTACCAGCGCACCCAGGTGGCTTGCGTCTACAACGTCCAGGACCCGCGGACCGAAGCCATGGTGGAGGAGGCCGAGGTGGTCGACGGGTGCCGGGCGATCGGCTTCACCGTTGGCACCCCCGCGCTGTCCATGCTGGGCGTCGTCGAGGACGTGCTGGCGGACCGGGCCTTCGTCGAGGAGCGCCGCACCTCCGCGGCCGAGCTCGGCACCTTCGAGGACCTGGCCCGCGCCTCCGGCGGAGACGGCGGCACCGCGCCGCCGCCGCACCTGGTCGCCGACGCGCTGGCCGCGGCCGCGCTGGCCCGCGCCGCCGGGATCACCCCGGCCGCCGTGCGGGAGGGTATGCGCCGCTTCCGCACCGACGCGCACCGCACCACGGTGGTGGCCGAGCAGGACGGCCTCACCTGGATCGACGACTCCAAGGCCACCAACCCGCACGCCGCGCTGGCCGCGCTGCGGGCCTACCCGGACATCGTCTGGGTGGCCGGCGGCCAGCTCAAGGGCGCCGACGTGGACGCGCTGGTGGCGGAGGTGGCGCCCCGGCTGCGCGGCGTGGTGCTGCTGGGCGCCGACCGCGAGCAGATCGCCCTCGCCCTGGCCCGACACGCCCCGGATGTGCCGGTGCAGGACGTGGGCGTCACGGACCATGGGGACATGCCTGCGCTGACCCGGATGATGGACGACGTCGTCGCCCGGAGCGCGGTCCTCGCCCGGCCCGGCGACGTGGTGCTGCTCTCCCCGGCCGCGGCCTCCCTCGACATGTTCCCCAGCTACGGCAGCCGCGGCGACACCTTCGCCGCCGCCGTGCGCCGGCACCTGGGCCTGGGGGAGGGCGGATGACCGCCACCCTGGACCGGCCCAGCGCCGGACGGACCTCCGCGGCGCGCCCGCGCAGCGGCGCCGGCTCGTCGGGCACACCCGAGCCGGGCTGGAGCCGCGAGTCGGTGGGCCAGTGGCTCCGCTCCCCGGTGGCGCCCTACTACCTGGTGCTCGTCGCGGCGTCGGTGCTGACCGGCCTCGGCCTGGTGATGGTGCTCTCCGCCTCCAGCGTCGGCTCCTACCTGGAGAGCGGCAGCTCCTACACCGTCTTCCTCAACCAGCTCGCCTACGCCGCCGCCGGTGTGGTGCTCGCGGTCATCGGCTCACGGCTCCCGGTCCGGGTCTGGCGCCGGCTGGCCTGGCCGGCGATCTTCCTCGCGCTGGCCCTGCAGCTGGCGGTCTTCACCCCGATGGGCATCGAGTTCCAGGGCAACCGGAACTGGATCTCCCTCGGCGGCCGCACCGTGCAACCCTCCGAGCTCGGCAAGGTGGCCCTGGTGGTCTTCGGCGCCGCGGTGCTCGCGACCAAGCGCAAGGTGATGCACCGGCCGATGCACGCGGCGGTGCCGCTGGTGCTGCCCTTCGGTCTGCTGCTGGTCGGGCTGGTGCTGCAGGGCCATGACCTGGGCACCGGGATGATCATGCTCGCGATCGTCGTCGGCCTCCTCTGGGCCGGCGGCCTGCCGGCCCGCTGGTTCCTCGGTCTGGGCGCGGTGGCCGGCGTGGGCGTCGCGGTGCTCGCCGCGGGGAGCGCGAACCGGATGCAGCGCATCCAGACCTGGATCGGCGGCATCTGCGACAACCCGCACGTGGAGGGCTGCTTCCAGAAGGTGCACGCGGAGTACGCCCTCGCCGACGGCGGCTGGTGGGGCCTCGGCCTGGGCGAGTCCCGGGAGAAGTGGGGCCTGCTGCCGGAGCCGCACAACGACTTCATCCTGGCGATCATCGGTGAGGAGCTGGGGCTGCCCGGCACCCTGACGGTGCTGGTGCTCTTCGCCGTCCTCGCCTACGCCTGCTTCCGCATCATCACCGCGGCCGAGGACCCCTTCACCCGGCTCGCCGCCTCCGGCATCATGGTCTGGTTCCTGGGTCAGGCGCTGCTGAACATCGGCTCCGTCATCGGGATGTTCCCGATCATCGGGGTGCCCCTGCCGCTGGTCTCCAGCGGCGGGTCGGCGCTGATCTCGGCCCTCCTCGGGGTCGGTCTGCTGCTGGCGCTGGCCCGGTCGCTGCCCGGTGCCGAGGCCTCGCTGAACGGCCGCTCCTCAGTGCTCAGCCGCACCCTCGCCGCGGTGCCCACGGCCTCCGGCCGGAGCCGGGACACCGGCGCACGGACCCGGCGGGGCGGCTCCCGCACCGGCGGGCGACGGTGAGCGCCGGCACCCGTCGGCCGTTGTCCGTGGTCCTGGCCGGAGGCGGGTCGGCCGGCCACGTCAACCCGCTGCTGGCCACCGCGGACGCCCTGCGCCGGCACGTGCCGGACGTGACGATCGGCGTGCTGGGGACGGCCGAGGGCCTGGAGGCGCGGCTGGTGCCGGCCCGCGGGTACGAGCTGACCGTGGTGCCCAAGGTCCCTTTCCCGCGCCGTCCCGGCCCCGGCCTGGTCCGTTTCCCGGGGTCGCTGCGGCGGGCCGTCGGCACCGCGCTGGCCGCGGTCCGGGGGGCCGACGCGGACGTGGTCGTCGGGTTCGGCGGCTACGTCTCCACGCCGGCCTACCTCGCTGCGAGGCGGGCCGGGGTGCCGATCGTCATCCATGAGCAGAACGCCCGCCCCGGCCTGGCCAACCGGCTCGGTGCCCGGTTCACCCGGCGGGTCGCGACGACCTTCGAGAGCACCCGGCTGCCGCACGCCACCACGGTGGGGCTGCCGCTGCGCGAGGAGATCCGCGGGCTGGACCGGGACGCTCTCCGGGCAGAGGCGCTGGCCGAGTTCGGGCTGGACGAGGGTCGCCCGACGCTGCTCGTCTTCGGGGGCTCGCTCGGCGCGCAGCGGATCAACCAGGCCTTCGCCGGGGCGGCGGGCGACCTGCTGGCCGCCGGGGTCCAGGTGCTGCACCTGACCGGTGCCGGCAAGGACGTGGAGGTGGCCGCGGGTGAGCCCGGCTCCGCCCGGTACGTGGCGCTGCCCTACACCGACCGGATGGACCTGGCCTACGCGCTGGCGGACCTGGCGGTATGCCGTTCCGGCGCCGGCACCGTGTGCGAGCTGGCCGCCGTCGGGGTGCCGGCCGTCTACGTGCCGCTGCCGGTCGGCAACGGCGAGCAGCGCCTCAACGCCGCCGGGGTCGTCGCCGCCGGTGGGGGGACCCTGGTCGAGGACGCGCGGGTCGACGCCGACTGGGTCCGCGCCGAGGTCGTCCCGCTGGTCACCGACCGGGACCGGCTGGCCCGGATGGCGTACGCCGCCGCGGGCCACGGCCAACGGGACGCCGCCGACCGGCTGGTCGCCCTCATCCTCGAGGCCGCAGGACACCAGGGATGAGCGGCGGGCGTTTCGACTTCACCGCGCCCGTCCCCCCCGCCGAGGAGCTGGGACCGGTCCACTTCGTGGCGATCGGCGGGTCGGGGGTGTCCGGCGTCGCGCGGATGTTCCTGGCCCGGGGCATACCGGTGTCCGGGTCCGACCGGCAGGACAGCGCCACCCTGCGGGGACTGGAACGCGACGGTGCCCGGGTGCACGTCGGGCACGACGCCGCGCACCTGGGCGCGGCCCGGACCGTGGTCGTCTCCGGCGCTGTGCCCGAGGACAACCCCGAGCTGGCTGCCGCCCGCGCGGCCGGGCTGCGGGTGCTGCACCGGGCCCAGGGCATCAGTGCCCTGCTGCACGGGCGGTCCGCCGTCGCGGTCGCCGGGGCCAACGGCAAGACCACCACCAGCGCGATGACCACCGCCGCCCTGACCTCCGCCGGGGTCGACCCCGGCTACGTGATCGGCGCGCCGCTGCCCGGGTCCGGGACCAGCGCCGCCCCCGGAGCGCCCGGCTCACCCGTGGTGGTGGAGGCGGACGAGAGCGACGGCAGCTTCCTCACCTACCGGCCCCAGGTGGCCGTGGTGACGAACGTGCAGCCGGACCACCTGGACCACTACGGCGACGTCGCCACCCTGGAGCAGGCCTACCTCGACTTCAGCCGGACGATCACCCCGGGCGGGCTGCTGATCACCAACGCCGACGACGCCGGTGCGGTGCGGCTGGCGCACCGGGCCCGCGCGGACGGTCTCCGGGTGCTCACCTGGGGGACCGGCGGCCCATGCGCGGAGGGGCCGGACGTGCTCCTCTCTGAGCTGGACAGCCACGGGATGACGGCCTCGGGCACCCTCACCTGGACGGTGGACGCCGGGTCGGTGCAGGCAGGGACCTCCGTCCAGCTGCGGCTGCCGGCACCTGGCCTGCACACCGTGCACAACGCGACCGCCGCCGTCATGGTCGCCACCGCCGGCTACCAGCTCGCGCTGGACCGCGCGGTGGACGGGCTGGAGCGCTTCGCCGGTGCCCACCGCCGGTTCGAGCGGCTGGGGGAGCGGGCCGGCGTGGAGGTCGTCGACGACTACGCGCACAACGCGCCCAAGGTCACCGCGGTGGTGCAGGCCGCGCGCAGCGCCGCCGCCGGCCGCCGGGTGGTGGTGGCCTTCCAGCCGCACATGTTCTCCCGGGTGCAGGCGTTCTCGCCGGGTTTCGTCACCGGCCTGGCCGGGGCCGACGAGGTGCTGCTGCTGCCGATCTACGCGGCCCGTGAGCGGGCCGAGGACTTCCCGGGGGTGAGCTCGGCGCTGCTGGCCGACGCCCTGCGGGAGCGCCCGGACGGGCCCCGGGTGCACGAGGTCGATGCGGTCGCGGACGCGCCCGCGGTGCTGGCCAGGATCGTCGCCGGCGGTGAGGCCCTCGTGCTGACCGTCGGCGCCGGGGACGTCACCGAGGTGGGCCCGCGGCTGCTGGAGCTGCTGGGGCAGGGGGAGGGCCGATGAGCCGCGGACGGCTGCGCGCCCGGCTGGGTGGGCTGCGCCGGCGCACCGTGCTGCTGTGGTGCGCCGCGGTGCTCGCCCTCGCCGGTGGCATGGTCTTCCTCTTCTACTACTCCGCCGCGTTCACCGTGCAGGACGTGCAGTCCGAGGGGGCCGGGGACGAGGTCGCGGCCCGGGCGGTCGAGCTCGCGCAGATCCCGCACGGTCGTCCGCTCGCCCGGGTGTCCGAGGCACGGGTCTCCGAGCGTGTCCTCGAGGACCGTCGGATCGCGGGGGTCGAGGTCGAACGTGACTGGCCGTCGGCGGTGCGGCTGGTGGTGCAGGAGCGTGAGCCGGCGGTGGCCCTGCTCGGCGAGGGCGCGACCTGGCTGGCGGACGCCTCCGGTGTCGTCTTTGACGAGGTGGAGGAGGTCGAGGACGACCTGCCGGTGATCGCGCTGCGCGGCGACCCGACCGGTCTGGACCGGGAGACGGTCACCGGGCTGGTGGACCTATGGCAGCTGCGCCCGGACGACGAGGAGCTCGAGGGGGAGCTGGGGGCGCCCCAGGTGGACGGGGACGGCTCGATCGAGATGGAGGTCGGCGTCGTCACCCTGCTGTGGGGACCGCCGGTCGAGAACGAGAAGAAGTGGAACGTGGTCACCGCCCTGATGGGCCAGGAGACGATCGACCCGCAGGGTGGTCTGGAGATGACGATCGACGTGCGGCTGCCCGACGCGCCGGTGGTCACCGGGCTCCCCGAGGGTACGGGCTGAGCCGACCTCGACCCTCGACCTGAAGTTGAGATTCACGCTCACGGTCGGGCACGGACGTCCCGCGTATGCTCGCGCTACGCACCGCATCGCGGCGTGAGAACCCGCACCCGTTTCGAAAGGTCCACCGTGTCCGCAGCGCAGAACTACCTGGCCGTCATCAAGGTCGTCGGGATCGGTGGTGGCGGCGTCAACGCCATCAACCGGATGATCGAGGTCGGCCTCAAGGGGGTCGAGTTCATCGCGATCAACACCGACGCCCAGGCCCTGCTGATGAGCGATGCCGACGTCAAGCTCGACGTGGGCCGGGAGCTGACCCGTGGCCTCGGCGCGGGTGCCGACCCCGAGGTCGGGCGCCGCGCGGCGGAGGACCACACCGAGGAGATCGAGGAGGCCCTGCGCGGTGCCGACATGGTCTTCGTCACCGCGGGTGAGGGCGGCGGCACGGGCACCGGTGGTGCGCCGGTGGTGGCCCACATCGCCAAGTCGCTGGGTGCGCTGACCATCGGTGTGGTGACCCGCCCGTTCACCTTCGAGGGTCGCCGCCGGGCCAACCAGGCGGAGTCCGGCATCGCCACCCTGCGGGACGAGGTCGACACCCTCATCGTCATTCCCAACGACCGGCTGCTGTCCATCTCGGACCGCACGGTCTCCATGCTGGACGCCTTCCGCAGCGCGGACCAGGTGCTGCTCTCCGGTGTGCAGGGCATCACCGATCTGATCACCACCCCCGGCCTGATCAACCTGGACTTCGCGGACGTGAAGTCGGTCATGCAGGGGGCCGGCTCGGCGCTGATGGGCATCGGCTCGGCGCGGGGCGAGGACCGGGCGGTCCAGGCCGCCGAGCTGGCGATCTCGTCGCCGCTGCTGGAGGCCAGCATCGAGGGTGCACACGGTGTCCTGCTGTCCGTGCAGGGCGGCTCGGACCTGGGCCTCTTCGAGATCAACGAGGCCGCCCGCCTGGTGCAGGAGGCCGCCCACCCGGAGGCCAACATCATCTTCGGGGCGGTCATCGACGACTCCCTCGGCGACGAGGTGCGGGTCACCGTCATCGCCGCCGGCTTCGACGGGGGCTCCCCGCAGACCCGTAGCGACGAGCGGGCGCTCGGTCAGGTGCAGCCGGGCGGTGGCGCCACCCGCACGGCCCCCGCGCAGGCGCCGACCCAGCAGCAGCGTCCCCCGCAGGCGCCGCCCGCCCAGCAGCAGCGTCCCGCGCAGCCGCAGGCCCAGCCGGAGCGCGCCGGCAGCGACGAGGGCGGCCAGCAGCAGCGTCCCGAGGGGTCCGAGGGCGGAGACGACCAGCGTTCCGCGCAGGCCCCGCCGGCCCAGCAGCGCCCCGCGCAGCCGCCGCGCCAGGTGACCTTCGAGGACTCCGACGACCTGGACGTGCCCGACTTCCTGAAGTGACCTCCCCGGCTCGTCCGAGCCGCCGGCCAGCAGGCCCCCACCGCCACGGTGGGGGCCTGCTGCCGTCTGCGTCCTGTCCGTCCTCACCGGCGGAAGCTCGGCGGACGGTCCGACGGAATGGCCCGCATGAAAGCACACCTTTTCGCCCGTCCTGACCATTCTGGGTAAAGGGTTGGTCAAGGATTCTTGGGGTTTCGCTCCAAGGTATGTCCGTTACCAGATCGTGACCATCAATGCATCATTCACCACTTGTGGAGAATGCATTCTTCATGACAGAGTCTGCCTCGGCCGGAGTGAATGCCCGGCCGATCACAAAAGATCCAGATGCCGGCACTCTGACGACGTGAGGGCGGCATCGCCCCGTCCCCCCTTTCCCTGGAGGAATCGTCATGTCCAGCATCTTCTTCGCCCTCGCCACCCTCAAGGCCCGCCTGCAGGACGCCGACAAGGAGCGCGGCGCCACCGCCGTCGAGTACGGCATCATGGTGGCCCTCATCGCGGTCGTCATCATCGCTGCGGTGCTGGCTCTCGGTGGTCAGCTCAATGACGCTTTCGAGGGCGTCGGGGAGCGGCTTGGCACCGTCGGTGGTGGCGACGAGTGACCCACGGCATACCTCGATGACCGGGGCGCGGCCCTGACCCCGCGCCCCGGTCGTCGTTCTTTCCCGCACCTCGTGTTCTGCCTTTTCCCGCAGCCCTTGCTCTGACCCCTGCCAGGAGCGCCCGTTGCCCAGACCGCCCCGTGACCGCGGTGCCGCCGCCGTCGAGTTCGCCCTCGTCGCGCTGCTGCTCGTCACCCTGCTCATGGGCATCCTGGAGTTCGGCCGACTCTTCAGCATCCAGGCCAGCCTGGCCCAGGCATCTCGCGACGCGGCCCGCACGATGGCGGTCCGGGACGACACCGGTGAGGCCAGCGCCCAGTTCTACGCGACCTTCTCCCCGCTCGGCGGGGACCCCGATGCCGCGACCGTGAGCATCAGCCGGGAGGGCACCCCCGGCACGCCCGGGTGTCGCGAGGTGGTCGAGGGCTCCTACGTCGCCACCTCGGTGACCGGCTTCTTCGGCGGCAGCTTCACCCTCGGTGCCCAGGGAGCGATGCGATGCAACGGCTGACCCGACGCTCACGCTGTGCCCCGCTACCCCTGGCGCGCCCGGACGACGGCGCGGTCGCGGTCATCGTGTCCCTGCTGCTCGTCGTGCTGATCGGCTTCGTCGGGCTGGGTGTGGACGTCACCGCCGCCTACGCCAAGACCCAGGAGGCGCAGAACGGTGCCGACGCCGCCGCGCTGGGCCTGGCCCAGGCCTGCGCCACCGACGAGCTGACCTGCCCGGGGGCGGGCGACCAGCCGATGGCGCACGACCTCGCCACCGCCAACGTCCGGCACCAGGTGGACACGGTGACCACCGCGGTGGACTACCCGGCGGCCACCCAGGTCCGTGCCACCGTCTCCGCGGAGTCGGAGAACGCCTTCGTCCGGCTCTTCGGGGTGGACTCGTTCACCGTCCGCGAGACGGCCACCGCGGTCTGGGGGGCGCCCACCCGCGGCGTCTCCGGTCTTCCGCTCACCTTCTCGCTGTGCCAGTTCGACAAGCAGGGAGGCAGCTCGGGGACCGCTGCGACGGTCTACCTGACCAAGTCCTCGGACGCCGAGTGCGTGCTTCCCACCAGCGGCAACACCATGCCGGGTGGGTTCGGCTACATCGGTGACGGCGGCGGCTGCGGCGCCGAGGTGAGCGTCGACGGCTGGGTCGAGGCCACCACCGGCAACACGCCCAAGGACTGCTCGGCGAGCGACCTGACCCCGCTGGTCGGCGAGGTGGTGCTGCTGCCCATCTTCGACGAGTGCGTCACCAAGAACCCGGGGAACGCCCCGGGGTGCACGGCCTCCTCCTCCCCGGCCGGTGACCGTGCCTACCGGATCCATGCGTTCGCCGCCTTCGAGCTGCACGGCTTCCACTTCGGCGGCTTGCGCTCCTCGCCGCCCTGCAGCGGCAGTGACCGCTGCATCCGGGGCCGCTTCGTCGAGTGGGTGTCGTTGGCCGACGCCTTCGAGTACGGCACCGGCCCCAACCTCGGCGCCTCCGTCGTCACCCTGGTCGACTGACCCACCACAGAGAGCAGACCCCCCCGTGATCCGTCGTGTCATCGCCGCCGTCGCCGCCCTGGTCCTGGCCGGCGTCGGGGTGCTGCTGGTGCTCTCCTACGCCGGGTCCGCCGACCGGCGGGCCATGGAGGACCAGGAGACCGTCGAGGTGTTGGTGGCCGAGGTGGCGATCGACCAGGGCACCACCGGTGAGGCGCTGACCGGGGCGGTGACCGTCCGACAGGTGCCCCGGACCTTCCTCCCCGAGGGGGTGCTCACCGACGTGGACGACCTGGACGGCACGGTGGCGGTCGTCGACGTCGCGGCCGGTGAGCAGCTGCTCGCGAGCAGGTTCCTCACCCCCGAGGAGCTGCGCTCCCGGGACGCCTTCACCCTGCCCGAGGAGGCCGAGGACCTGCACCAGCTCACCGTGCCCCTGCAGAACCCACGCGCCCTCGGCGGCAACATCGCCCCCGGGGACCGGGTCGGGGTCTTCGGCAGCTTCAGCTTCGCCCCGATCCCGGGGTACGTCCTCACCGACGACGGGCAGCTCATCCCGGACCCGGACGCACCGGCCCCGGACGCCACCGAGGAGGGGACGGACGAGGGGACAGAGGAAGACCCCGAGGAGATCAACTTCACCGACCTGCTGATGCACAAGGCCCTCGTGGTGCGGGTGGAAGGCGGGTACGTGGCCCCGCCGCCCGCGCTGGAGGGGGAGGAGGTCTCCGCGGAGGCGGCCCAGGACAGCCTGAACGTCACCATCGCCCTGGAGGCGCAGGAGGCGGCCCGGGTCATCTACGCCATGGACCACGGTCTGGTCTGGTTCACCCTGGAGCCCGAGAGCGCAGACGACGAACCGATCGACGCCATCGTCGGTGGGCTGCCCGACCGGGCCCGGAGCGTGCTCGAGTGAGCCGGGTGATGCTGGTCAGTCCGTCGCGGGACCTGGCCCGACGGGTCCGCACCGCGGTCGGTGACGACCTCACCGTGCTGGCGCCGGAGCAGCTGCCGGCCGGTCCGGCGCAGCTGCTGGCGCTGGCCACCGATCCGGACGCGGTGCGGGTCGTGCTCGTCGACGTCGGCGAGGACGACGCCGTGACGGACCGGTGCATGGACCTCTCCACCCGCCTGGAGCAGGCGTTCCCGCAGGTGGGCGTCCTGCTGGCGACGACCCGGGGGGAGGAGCTGGCGCTGCGCGCGATGCGCGCCGGGGTCCGCGACGTGCTCAGCCCGGACCTGGGGGTTGAGGACCTGCGATGGGTGCTGCGGCGCACCGAGGAGGCCTCCGCCACCCGCACCCCCGGGCCACGGGTGGACGACGTCTTCACCGGACGGGTCATCACCGTGGCCTCGCCGAAGGGCGGGGTCGGCAAGACGACGATCGCGACGAACCTCGCCGTCGGCCTGGCCGGCCAGTCGCCGCAGGGCACCGTGCTGCTGGACCTGGACCTGCAGTTCGGGGACGTCGGTGCTGCGCTGGACCTGGAGCCGGCCTCCACCCTGGGCGATCTCGTCACCGGCGCAGCGGCCCGGGACGTCATCGCGATGAAGAGCCTGCTCAGCCGGCACGGCTCGGGGCTGCACGTCATCCCGGGGGTGGCCTCGCCGGTGGAGGCGGACCGGATCAGCACCGCCCAGGTCTCCGCGTTGGTGGAGCTGCTCAAGCGGGAGTTCCGCTATGTCATCATCGACACCGCGCCGGGGCTCGGTGAGCAGACCCTGGCGGCGCTGGACCACACCACCGACCTGGTGCTGGTGACCGGCCTGGACGTCCCGGGGGTCCGCGGGCTGCGCAAGGAGCTGGCCCTGCTGGACGAGCTGGACCTGCACCCGGCGACCCGGCACGTCGTCGTCAACATGGCCGACACCTCCGGCGGGCTGTCCGTCGCCGACGTCGAGGCGACCATCGGGCGCGGCGTCGACCTGGTGGTGCCCCGGTCCCGCAAGGTGGTGCGCTCCACCAACGAGGGCCGCCCGATCGTGCTGGGCCAGCCACGGGACGCCGTCAGCAAGGGCCTGCAGACCCTCATCAGCCGGCTCGCGCCGGTCACCGACGGTGGCGGCCCTAGCGGCCGGCACCGGGGAAGGCTGGGCCGATGAACCTCGCCGACCGGCTGCGGGCGACCCGGGAGCGTCCCGGCTCCGCCGCGGCACACCCCGAGACCCCAGGGACCCCAGAGAGCCCACCACCCTCTACGCCTCCGGCCGTCCCCCCGGCGCCGGACGAGCAGGACGGTGACGCCCCTGCCCCGTCCGGGGAGCCCACCCCCGCGCCGGTGCCCCCGCCCGCACCACAGGCCAGGCCCGTCCCGGAGACGCCGCCCCCTGCTCCCGCCGAGCCGCAGACCGACGCGCTGGCCAAGATCAAGGCCGAGACCCGCGAGCAGCTCTTCAGCCGGCTCGGGTCCCGGATCTCCGACACCTCCCTGGACGAGCATCAGCTCCAGGCGCTGGTCCGGCGGGAGGTCACCGGCCTGATCAACGGCACCTCGGTGCCGCTGCGCGCGGACGAGCGCCGACGGCTGGTGGCCGAGGTCACCGACGACGTGCTCGGCTACGGGCCCCTGCAGCGCTTGCTGGACGACGACGCGGTCACCGAGATCATGGTGAACGGACCGGACAACATCTACGTCGAGGTCGGTGGGCGGCTCACCCGGTCCGGGGCCCGGTTCACCTCCGAGGAGCACCTGCGCCGCGTCATCGAACGGATCGTGGGCAAGGTGGGCCGGCGCATCGACGAGTCGTCCCCGCTGGTGGACGCCCGCCTCGAGGACGGGTCCCGGGTCAACGCGGTGATCCCCCCGCTGGCCTTCTCCGGGTCCACCCTCACCATCCGCAAGTTCGGCAAGGTGCCGATGCGGGTGCAGGACCTCGTCGACCGCGACAGCCTCACCCCGCAGATGGTGGACCTGCTCCGGGCCTGCGTCGAGGCCAAGCTCAACATCCTCGTCTCCGGCGGCACCGGCACCGGCAAGACGACCATGCTCAACGTGCTGTCCTCCTTCATCCCCGCGGAGGAGCGGATCATCACCATCGAGGACGCGGTGGAGCTGCAGCTGCAGCAGGAGCACCTGGTCCGGCTGGAGAGCCGGCCGCGCAACATCGAGGGCCGCGGCGAGATCAGCATCCGCGACCTGGTCCGCAACTCGCTGCGGATGCGCCCCGACAGGATCATCGTCGGCGAGGTCCGCGGCGGGGAGTCCCTGGACATGCTGCAGGCGATGAACACCGGCCACGACGGGTCCCTGTCCACGCTGCACGCCAACTCCCCCCGGGACGCGGTGTCCAGGCTGGAGACGATGGTGCTGATGGCCGGGATGGACCTGCCGCTGCGGGCGATCCGGGAGCAGATCTCCTCCGCCGTCGACCTCATCGTCCAGCTGACCCGGCTGCGGGACGGGACCCGGCGGGTCACCCAGGTCACCGAGGTCCAGGGCATGGAGGGGGACATCGTCACCCTGCAGGACGCGTTCGCGTTCGACTTCTCGGCCGGGGTCGACGCCGACGGCAAGTTCCTCGGCTCCACCCGGTCCACCGGGGTGCGCCCGCACTTCACCGAACGCTTCGAGGAGCAGGGGATCTCGCTGCCCCCGGGGATCTTCGACGTGGTGCTGCGAACGGGCGGTCGACGGTGAGCGCGCTGCCCGCCGGGGTGGCGCTGTGGGCCGGCGCCGCCTCCCTGGCGACCGCGCTGGCGCTCGCCGTATGGCTGCTCGTGGTGCCCTCGGGCCGGCTCCCGGTGGCGCGCCGCCGCTACGGTGCCGCGGAGGAGCCCGGCCTGCTCACCCAGGCGGCCGGGGCCACCACGGTGGTGATCGAGCGGACCCTGGCCCGCCGGGGAGGCACCCAGGCGTGGGCCACCGCCCTCGGTCTGGCCGGCATCAAGGTGGCCCTGCCCGAGTTCGTGCTGCTCGTCGGGGCGGCGGCCCTGGCCGCGCTGGCCGTGGGGCTGGTCGTCGGCAACCTCGTGGTGGGGGTGCTGCTGGCCGGCTTCACGGTGGCCGGGTCGGTCGTCTTCGTCAGTATGCGCGCCGGCGCCCGGCGCAGCGCCTTCGCCGATCAGCTGGACGACATGCTGCAGCTGCTGGCCGGGAACCTGCGGGCCGGGCACAGCATCCTGCAGTCCTTCGACTCCCTCGCCACCGAGCTGGAGGAGCCGGGCGCCACCGAGATCACCCGGGTGGTCAACCAGACCCGGGTCGGCCGCGACCTGGGCGACGCCCTGAACGACGCGGGCGAGCGGATGGACAGCGACGACTTCCGGTGGGTGGCCCAGGCCATCGCCATCCACCGGCAGGTGGGCGGCAATCTGGCCGACGTCCTCGACCAGGTGGGGGAGACCATCCGGGAGCGCAACCAGATCCGCCGCCAGGTGAAGGCGCTCGCCGCCGAGGGCAAGCTGTCCGCGCTGGTCCTGCTGGGGCTGCCGTTCGCCGTCATGCTGCTGCTGCTCGTCATCAACCCCGGCTACCTGGCACCGATGGTCAGCAACGTCCTGGGTTTCCTGATGATCGGTCTCGGCGCCGTCATGCTCAGCATCGGGGCGCTGTGGATGCGCAAGGTCATCACGGTGACGTTCTGATGGCCCCTGTCGTCCTGCTTGCCGCCGCCTGCATCGCCCTCGCGCTGCCCCTGCTCGTGTGGTCCTTCACCGCCCGCCCCGACCCGGTGCGCGAGCGCGCCCTGGTCAACCTGCAGCGGGACCTCGGTGGGCAGACGGCCCCCGACGGCCCGCAGGTGTCCGGGGGCGGCCTGGTGCAGCTGGCCGCGAGCCTCACCCCGGCGGGCAGGGTCCGGGCGCTGGACCGGTCGCTGGCCCTGGCCGGCCGCCCGGCCGCCTGGCCGTTGGAGCGGGTGCTCGTCACCAAGCTGGTCAGCACGGCGGTCACGGCCGGGGTCGCCGTGCTCCTGGTGGGGGTGTCCCCGGGCCTGAGGGCGCTGCTGTTCTGGGTAGCTGTGGTGCTGGCGGTCTGGTTCCTGCCCGACCTGCTGCTCTACAACGCCGGGATCAAGCGCCGACAGGCCGTGCAGCAGGCGCTGCCGGACGTGATGGACCAGCTCACCATCTCGGTCGACGCGGGGCTCGGTTTCGAGGCCGCGCTCGCGCACGTGGCACGCAACAGCCAGGGGCCGCTCGCCGACGAGTTCATCCGGCTGCTGCAGGACATCCAGGTGGGTGCCCCCCGCAGGGTCGCCTACGGCGCGATGGCCGACCGGGTGCACGTCCCCGACCTGCGCCGTTTCGTCCGGGCCATCATCCAGGCCGAGCAGCACGGCATCTCGATCGCCCGGGTGCTCAACACCCAGGCCAAGGAGATGCGGACCAAGCGCCGCCAGCGGGCCGAGGAGAAGGCCATGCAGGTGCCCGTCAAGGTGGTCTTCCCGCTGGTCCTCTTCATCCTGCCGGTGCTCTTCATCGTGGTCCTCGGTCCGGCGATCATCAACACGATGAACACCTTCTCGGGCATGTGAGGCCCGGCCGGCGCCGCCCGCTACCCTGCAGACCGTGTTCTTCTGGAGAGAGCGGATCGAGCCGGACGGTGACCGCTACGGCGTGGAGTGGCTGGTCACCGACCGGCACGGCGGGTCGAGCCGAGGGCCCTACGGCGAGCTGAACCTCGGCGCGCACGTGGGTGACCTCCCCGAGGCGGTGGAGACCAACCGGCACCGCCTCGCCCACGCGCTGGGTCTGCGGCTCGGCGACCTGCGCCTGATGGACCAGCAGCACGGGTGCTCCGTCGCGCTCACCCCTGGCACCGGGACCGGGACAGCCGTCGCGACCGCCTCGACCGCCCTGACGACGGCGTCCACTGACGCCGCACCGCCCGCCCCGGCGGCCGACGCCCTGGTCGGCGACCGCGCCGACGAGGCGCTGGTGGTGCTGGTCGCCGACTGCGTCCCGGTGCTGCTGGTGGACCGGACCGCAGGCCTCGCGGCCGCCGTGCACGCCGGCCGGCCGGGCCTGCTCGCGGGCGTCGTGCCCGCGGCGGTGCAGGCCCTCACCGACCTGGGTGCGCGGGACCTCGAGGCGGTCGTCGGTCCCTCCGTGTGCCCCCTCTGCTACGAGGTCCCCGCCGAGCTCCGCGACCGGGCGGCGGAGGTCGTCCCGGCCGCCGTCGCGGTCAGCCGGTCGGGGACCCCGGCGATCGACGTGGGGGCCGGGGTGGTCGACCAGCTGACGGCAGCCGGCGTCGTCCTGCGCCGGCTGCCGGGCTGCACCCGGGAGCGACCCGATCTCTACTCCTATCGCCGGGACGGCAGCACCGGTCGCTTCGCCGGGGTCGTCCGCCTGCTGGCGCCCGAGCAGGCGGCCTGAGATGGGTCGGTCCGAGGAGCTGCGGGAGCGGCTGGGCGCCGTCCGGTCACGCATCGACGCGGCCTGCGCGGCCGCCGGCCGGGACCCGCACGAGGTGACCCTGGTCGCGGTGACCAAGTTCTTCCCGTCCGCCGACGTGGAGATCCTCGCCGGGCTCGGCGTCGAGCACATCGGTGAGAGCCGGGACCAGGAGGCGGGGGAGAAGGTCGCCTCGCTGCCCGCCTCCGTCCGGGAGCGCCTGCAGGTGCACTTCGTGGGGCAGCTGCAGCGCAACAAGGCACGCCGGGTCGCCGGGTATGCCGACGTGGTCCACTCGGTGGACCGGGCCCGGCTGGTGTCGGCGCTGGACGCCGGGCGCGTCCAGGCGCGGGCCGACGGCGAGGTGGACGGGCCGCTGGGCGTGCTGCTCCAGGTCGACCTGGGGGAGGGGGAGCAGGCCGGCAGGGGCGGCGTCGCCCCGGCCGACCTGGACGCGCTCGCCGGTGCCGTCGCCGAGGCCGAGCAGTTGCGCCTGCGCGGGGTGATGGCGATCGCCCCCCTGGGTTTGGACGAGGCCGGGGTCAGGTCCGCCTTCGACCGGCTGGCCGCGCTCGGTGAGCGGATCCGGCATACCGCGGGGACCGGCCCGGAGCGGGAGGCGACGTGGATGTCGGCCGGGATGAGCGGGGACCTCGAGGTCGCCGTCGCGGCGGGCGCGACACACCTGCGTGTCGGGAGCGCAATCCTGGGTTCCCGTCCCGACCCCCGGTAGCGTCGTCCCTGTCCGTTTCACCACGGGAGTCACCACCCGTACGCACCAAGGAGCTCGCACACATGGCCGGGGCACTGCGCAAGACCATGGAGTACCTCGGCCTGGCCGAGTCTGACGAGCGGTTCGACGACTACGACACGTATGCCGAGGACGAGCCGACCACGCGGGGCAACAACGCCACCGTGCGCGCGCTGCGCGAGGACCAGCCGGCGCACGTCGAGGCCGCTGCTGTGCCCACCCGTACCCCTGTCTCCCAGGTCGTCCGCGAGCCGGAGGTCGGCGAGTTGAACCGCATCACCACGATCCACCCCCGCACCTACAACGAGGCCAAGACGATCGGGGAGGCCTTCCGCGGCGGTATCCCGGTGATCATGAACCTCACGGACATGGACGACTCCGACGCCAAGCGGCTGGTCGACTTCGCCGCCGGTCTGGCGTTCGGGCTGCACGGCTCCATCGAGCGGGTCACCAGCAAGGTCTTCCTGCTGAGCCCCTCCTACGTCGCGGTGGACACCGGCACCCCCAGCGAGCCCCCCCGCAACCCCACGGGGCCGTTCAACCAGAGCTGAACCCCGGCCACCCGTGCCGAGAGGTGACGGGCGCGGTGGTGCGGGGAACGCCCAGGGTGCTGACGTAGGCTGCCCCCATGGTCGGCCAGATCCTCGCACTCCTGCTCAACCTCTACTTCTTCGTCCTCATCGGCCGACTGATCTTCGACTGGGTGCAGGTGTTCGCCCGCGACTGGCGCCCCAAGGGCCCGGTGCTGGTGCTGGCCAACGGGATCTACTCGCTGACCGACCCGCCGCTGCGCGCACTGCGCCGGGTGATCCCCCCGCTGCGGCTGGGCGGGGTGGCCCTCGACCTCGGTTTCCTGGTCCTCATCATCGCCGTGGGCATCGCCCGCGGGCTGGCGGCCTCCCTCCCGTTCTGAGGCCCCGAACCGAGGTCCCGGACCCGTCGTGCGCGACGCTAGGGGCCGCGCCGGAGTCTGCGTTAGAGTGACTCCGCCACCTGCACGACCGCACGTCACCGCATCCGCCCCCGGACGTCCCGGGCGCGTCGGTGACTTCCCTGACAGAGGTGAAACATGTCGCTGTCCCCCGAGGACGTGATCAAGAAGAGCTTCAGCGCGACCCACCTGCGCCGCGGCTACGACGAGACCCAGGTCGACGACTTCCTCGACGAGGTCGTCGTCGAGCTGCGCCGGCTGATCGCCGAGAACGACGGCCTGCGCACCGACCTCGAGGACTGCCGTGCCGGGCGCGGCATCAGCAGTGCCGACACCGGCGCCGCCGCCGCGCCGGTCGACACCGGGGACGCCTCGCAGGAGTCGTCCGACGACGAGGTCGCCGAGCTGCGCCGTCAGCTCGCCGAGTGCCAGGAGACACGCGCCCAGGCGGAGGAGCGGGCCCGGGTCGCGCAGGAGCGCGCTGACGCTACGGTCGGCACCACGGTGACCACCGCCGGGGACGGGTCCTCCGCCCCCGAGCTCGAGGAGCTGCGTGGCCAGGTGGCCGCCGAGCAGGCCCGCGTCCAGGAGCTGCAGGAGCAGCTGGACGCCGCGCAGGAGCGCGCCGACGACGCCGAGCGGAACGCGGCCGAGCTGAGCGGGGTGGGCGCCACGGCGGCCGGCACCGAGGGTGAGGACCCCAGCGCGATCATCTCGCTGGCGCAGCGGCTGCACGACCAGCACGTGGCCGAGGGCGAGAGCACCAAGGTCCGGTTGGTGGAGGAGGGCGACCAGTACCGCTCCACCGTCGTCGCCGAGGCGGACGAGCGGCGGGCCGAGCTGGAGCGCACCGGCCAGGAGACCCACGACCGACTGGTCGAGGAGGGCCAGACGCGTCACGACGAGCTGGTCGGCACCGGTGAGCAGACCCGCGACGGTCTGCTCGACGAGGGTCAGCGCACCCACGACCAGCTGATCGCGGAGGCCCAGCAGCAGCGGGCCAGCGTGCTGGAGGACCTGGAGCGTCAGCAGACCTCGCTGGGCGCCACCATCCAGAGCCTGCGCACGCAGGAGGCCGACCTGCGGGACCGGCTGCGCGCCTTCCTCACCGACCAGATGGAGAAGCTGGACGGCCACCGGGACTGACCCGTCCCGCATACCCGCACGCAGGAACGCCCCGGCCACGGTCGGGGCGTTCCTGCGTACGGGGTATGCGGGAGGTGGGCCCGGGGTGGTGTCGTTCTACGTTGTCAGCATCTCGGGGCTGAACTATCCTCACGCCATGTCCGTGCCGACATCCGGCGCGGACGCCTCTCATCGACGAAGGACAGCGGTGGCCGTGACAGCGAAGCAGGGTGGCGCGGCGACGCGCGAGCAGGGTGGGGCAGGCGCAGGGGACCGGCACGAGGTGCTGAGCGTCCGAGAGGGCGAAGATCCCTGGACCGCCGAGGAGCTGGCCGAGGTGCGGGGCGAGCTCGAGGGTGAGATGGAACGGCTGCGGGCCGAGGTGGAGGAGGCCGAGCAGGACCTCGTCGACCTCAAGCGCAGTTTCGGCGACGGGGCCGGGGACGACCAGGCGGACGCGGGCGCCGCGACCTGGGAGCGGGAGCACGAGCTGTCGGTCACCAACAACGCCCGGAACCTGGTCGACCAGCACCAACAGGCCCTGGCCCGGATCGACGCCGGCACCTACGGTGACTGCGAGTCCTGCGGCACACCGATCGGCAAGATGCGGCTCCAGGCGTTCCCGCGTGCGACGCTATGCCTGTCATGCAAGCAGAAGCAGGAACGCCGGTAACCGTCCTCCCGCCCCGCCGCACCCTCGTGGTGTTCGTGGTCGCGGTCCTCTGGTGGGGCATCGACCAGGCCACCAAGTTGTGGGCCGAGCGCGCGCTCACCCGGGGGGAGTCCGTCCCCGTGGTCGGCGAGGTGCTGCAGCTGCACCTGATCTACAACTCGGGCGCCGCCTTCTCGATGGGCACCAGCTGGACCGGTGTGGTCACCACGGTGGCGACCCTGATATCGATCGGGATCGTCTGGGTGGCGCTGCGCACCCGGAGCCTGCCCTGGGCCCTCACCCTCGGTCTGCTGCTGGGTGGCGCGGTGGGCAACCTCACGGACCGCTACCTGCGCGACCCGTCGTTCGGGCTGGGGCACGTCGTCGACTTCCTCCGGCTGCCGAACTTCCCCGTGTTCAACGTCGCGGACATGGGCGTGACCACCGCCGCCGTGCTCATCGTGCTGCTGTCCCTGCGCGGGCTGCACCCCGACGGCACCCGTGAGGGGAGCACCGCGTCGACGACGACCGACGACGCCACCAGCACCGGTGGCGGCTCGTGAACCAGTCGCGCGCGATGCCCGTGCCCGAGGGTCTCGAGGGGGAGCGGGTCGACGCCGCGCTGGCCCGGGTGCTGGGGCTCTCCCGCTCGCGCGCTGCCACCCTGGCGGCCGAGGGGCACGTGCAGCTGGACGGCCGCGTCGTCGGCAAGTCGGACCGGGTGAGCGCGGGAGCCTGGCTGGAGGTCGAGCTGCCCCCCACCCCCGCCGCCGAGATCCCGGTCGTCGCCGAGCCCGTCGAGGGGATGCGGATCGTGCACGACGACAGCGAGATGGTGGTCGTCGACAAGCCCGCCTTCGTCGCCGCCCACCCCAGCGTGGGGTGGACCGGCCCCACCGTGGTCGGGGGCCTGGCAGCGGCCGGCTACCGCATCTCCACCTCGGGGGCTCCGGAGCGTCAGGGCATAGTGCAACGGCTCGACGTCGGGACCAGCGGGCTGATGGTGGTGGCGAAGTCGGAGCGTGCCTACACCGTGCTCAAGCAGGCCTTCCGCGACCGGGACGTGGACAAGACCTACCACGCGCTGGTCCAGGGCCTGCCGGACCCGCACCAGGGCACCATCGACGCCCCGATCGGACGCCACCCGGGTCATGACTACCGGTTCGCGGTGCGCTCCGAGGGGCGTCCCAGCATCACCCACTACGAGCTGCTGGAGGCGCACCGGCGGGCGAGCCTGCTGCAGGTGCACCTAGAGACCGGGCGCACCCACCAGATCCGGGTGCACTTCTCGGCGCTGCGGCACCCCTGCTGCGGGGACCTGACCTACGGCGCGGACCCCACGCTGGCGACCCGGCTGGGGCTGGAGCGGCAGTGGCTGCACGCCACCGCACTCGGCTTCGACCACCCCGGCAGCGGGGAACGGGTGGAGTTCACCTCCGGCTACCCGGAGGACCTGGAGCGCGCCCTGGAGCGGATCCGCCCCTGACCCGGGGGTGCCGGGACGTCCGGGAGCCGACCGGGGCGGCATACCTGTCGGTGGGGCGAACTAAGATCATCGGTGATGTCAGCGCCAACCCGTGTCCCGTCGGCCCAGGCCTCCGCGACCACCCCTGAGAAGAACTTCGTCCACCTGCACAACCACACCGAGTACTCGATGCTCGACGGTGCAGCGCGGATCACCGACATGTTCGAGAAGGCCGCCGAGCTGGGTATGCCGGCCATCGCGACCACCGACCACGGGTTCATCTTCGGTGCCTACGAGTTCTGGAAGACGGCCCAGCGCTACGACGTGAAGCCGATCATCGGCCTCGAGGCCTACGTCACCCCCGGCACCCACCGCACCGACAAGACCCGGGTCCGGTACGGGGACAAGGACAGCAGCTCCCGGGACGACGTCTCCGGTGGCGGTGCCTACACCCACATGACGCTGCTGGCCCGGAACAACAACGGGATGCACAACCTCTTCCGGATGGCCTCGCTGGCCTCGATGGAGGGCTACTACTTCAAGCCGCGGATGGACCGCGAGCTGCTGGAGACCTACGGGCAGGGGCTGATCGCGACCACCGGCTGTCCCTCCGGGGAGATCCAGACGCGGCTGCGGCTGGGGCAGTACGACAAGGCGGTCCAGGCGGCCTCCGACTTCCGGGACATCTTCGGCGCCGAGAACTACTACCTCGAGCTGATGGACCACGGCATCGAGATCGAGCGCGTCGTCCGCCAGGACCTGCTGCGCCTGGCCAAGGACCTGTCGCTGCCGCTGCTGGCCACCAACGACCTGCACTACACGGCGCAGGAGGACGCGCTCGCGCACTCGGCGCTGCTCTGCGTGCAGTCCGGCTCCACCATGCAGGACCCCAACCGGTTCAAGTTCGGCGGCGACGGCTACTACCTCAAGAGCGCCGCCGAGATGCGCGAGATCTGGCGCGAGCTGCCCGAGGCGTGCGACAACACGCTGCTGGTGGCCGAGCGCTGCGACGTCTCCTTCACCGAGGGCGAGGGGCGCTTCATGCCGCGCTTCCCGGTGCCCGAGGGGGAGGACGAGACCAGCTGGTTCATCAAGGAGGTCGAGACCGGGCTGCACCGCCGGTTCCCGGAGGGCGTGCCGGACTACGCGCGCAAGCAGGCGGCGTACGAGTCCGAGGTCATCATCGGCAAGGGCTACCCCGGCTACTTCCTGGTGGTCGCCGACTTCATCAACTGGGCCAAGGACAACGCCATCCGGGTCGGGCCGGGACGTGGCTCGGGACCCGGGTCGATGTGCGCCTACGCGATGGGCATCACCGACCTGGACCCGGTCCCGCACGGGCTGATCTTCGAGCGCTTCCTCAACCCGGAGCGCAAGTCGATGCCCGACTTCGACGTCGACTTCGACGACCGGCGACGCTCCGAGGTCATCCGCTACGTCTCCGACAAGTACGGCGACGACCGGGTCGCGATGATCGTCACCTACGGCACGATCAAGGCGAAGCAGGCCCTGAAGGACGCCTCCCGGGTGCTGGGGTACCCCTTCGCGATGGGGGAGCGGCTCACCAAGGCGATGCCCCCCACCGTGATGGGCAAGGACATCCCGCTGTCCGGGATCCACGACACCGGGCACAAGAGGTACGGCGAGGCCGGCGAGTTCCGTGAATTGCTGGCCGACGACGAGCAGGCCGCCGAGGTCTTCGAGACGGCGCGCGGCCTGGAGGGCCTGAAACGGCAGTGGGGTGTGCACGCGGCCGGCGTCATCATGAGCAGCGAGCCGCTGCTGGACCTGATCCCGATCATGCGCCGGGACCAGGACGGCCAGATCATCACCCAGTTCGACTACCCGACGTGCGAGACGCTAGGGCTGGTCAAGATGGACTTCCTGGGGCTGCGCAACCTCACCGTCCTGGACGACGCGATCCACAACATCAAGGACAACCGGGGGGAGGACATCGACCTGGACGTGCTGTCCAAGGACATGACCGACGCGAAGACCTACCAGCTGCTCGGGCGGGGCGACACGCTCGGCGTCTTCCAGCTGGACGGCAACGGGATGCGCCAGCTGCTCCGGCTGATGCAGCCGGACAACTTCGAGGACATCTCCGCGGCGCTCGCGCTCTACCGGCCGGGCCCGATGGGCGTGAACGCGCATACCAACTTCGCGCTGCGCAAGAACGGCAAGCAGGAGAACACCCCCCTGGACCCGCAGCTGAAGGGGAAGCTGCAGCCGGAGATGGAGGAGGCGCTCGGGCCGATCCTGGAGACGACCTACGGGCTCTGCATCTACCAGGAGCAGGTGATGGAGATCGCCCAGAAGCTCGCGGGCTACACGCTCGGCAACGCCGACCTGCTGCGCCGGGCGATGGGCAAGAAGAAGAAGGAGGTGCTCGACGCCGAGTACATCCCCTTCTCCGACGGGATGAAGGCCCAGGGCTTCACCGAGCAGTCGGTGGCGGCGCTGTGGGGCGTGCTGGTGCCGTTCTCCGACTACGCCTTCAACAAGGCGCACACCGCGGCCTACGGGCTCATCTCCTACTGGACGGCCTACCTCAAGGCGAACTACCCGGCCGAGTACATGGCGGCCCTGCTGACCAGCGTCGGCGACGACAAGGACAAGACCGCGCTCTACCTGGCCGAGTGCCGGCGGCTGCGGATCCCGGTGCTGCCGCCGGACGTCAACGAGTCGATCGGGACCTTCGCGGCCGTCGGCGACGACATCCGCTTCGGGCTGCAGGCGGTGCGCAACGTCGGGGCCAACGTGGTCGAGGCGGTCACCCGCACCCGGGAGGAGAAGGGCAGCTTCACCTCCTTCGAGGACTTCCTGCGCAAGTGCCCCGCGGTCGTCTGCAACAAGCGCACCGTGGAGTCGCTGTGCAAGGCCGGGGCGTTCGACAGCCTCGGGCACGCCCGGCAGGGTCTGGTCACCGTGCACGAGAGGTATGTCGACGCGCTGGCGGACGAGAAGAAGCAGGAGGCGATCGGCCAGGACAGCCTGTTCTCCGGCTTCGGGTTCGACGACAGCGACGGCGAGGAGGGTGCCGGTCTGCAGATCGTCACCCTGCCGCCCGTGCCCAGCATCGAGTGGGACAAGACCGCCCGGCTGGCGTTCGAGCGCGAGATGCTCGGGCTCTACGTCTCCGACCACCCGCTGAACGGCATCGAGCACATCCTCAGCCAGCACGCCAGCGCCTCGATCCTGCAGCTGGTCGGCGAGGACGGCGCCAAGGACGGGGACTTCGTCACCGTGGCCGGGCTGCTGACGAACCTGGCGCTCAAGCGCACCAAGAACGGTGAGCCGTATGCCCGTGCCTCGGTGGAGGACATGGCCGGCTCGCTGGACGTCGTCTTCTGGCCGCGGACCTACATGACCATCTCGACGATGCTCGCCGAGGACACCGTGGTGGTGGTGAAGGGGCGGTTGAAGAAGGGCGACGACGGGGCCGAGCTGATGGCCAACGAGATGAGCCTGCCCGAGATCAAGACCGGTCCCCGCGGGCCGGTGGTCCTCAACCTGCCGCTGACCCGGGTCACCGACGGCCTCGCGCACAAGCTGAAGGGCGTGCTGGCCGACCACCCGGGGACCACAGACGTGCACGTGAACCTGATGCAGCCCGGGCGGACCGTCCTGCTCAAGCTCGACGAGAGCCTGCGGGTCACCGCCACCCCGGAGCTCTTCGGCGACCTGAAGGCCCTGCTCGGCCCGGCGAGCGTCGGGACGTAGGGCCCCTCAGCGGAGGATGCGGTCGACGAGCTCGTCGACCGCGGCGTCGACGGACAGCCCGGTGTCGAGCGGCACGGTGAGGTGGTCGAGCATCAACCCGTCGACGGCGTAGTGGAAGAGGGCGATCTCGGTCCGCCCGCCGGGCAGGCCGGCGTCGTCGTTGAAGGTGACGTCTTGCTGGAACGCCCGTTGTCGCCAGGCCCCGAGCGTCGCGGCGACGGAGGGTCGGCGAGCGGCCTCCAGGCGCAGCTCGAAGAGCGCGAGCGACACGTGCGGGTCGGCGCTGAGCCGTCGTACGACGTCACGCAGGTAGTCGGCGAAGAGAGCCCGGTCGGGAGGCCGGACGCCCGCCGAGGGGACGGCCTCGGGATCCGGCGTGAGCCGCTCCTCGATGCGGTCCACCAGCGCCGAGACGAGTGCGTCGCGGGTCGGGAAGTAGTTCGACGCGGTGCCGCGGGGCGTGCCTGCTGCCGCATCGACGGCGCGATGGGTGAGACCACGGGCCCCCTCCTCGGCGAGCACCCGGATACCGGCGTCGGCGAGGCCGGAGCGTCGTTCGTCGTTGCGGACCATGGTGCCCATGCTAGCCAGACCACGACGTCTGTTGTACTTTAGCCACAACAGATGTCGTGATAGGAGAGGTGATGCGCGCACTCGTGTACTACGTGGCCGTCAGCGTGGACGGCTACATCGCCGACCCCGCTGGTGGGTTCGACGTGTTCCTCGTCGACGGGGGCCACGCGCCGGTGGTGTTCGGCGAGTACGCCGACGCCCTTCCCGCACATGCGCACGCCGCACGGGGCACCGAACCACCGAGGACCCGCTTCGACACGGTGGTCATGGGGTGGAACACGCTCACCCCCGCACTCGACCAGGGCATCACCAGCCCCTACCCGCACCTGCGCCAGGTCGTCGCCAGCCGGCGCTCGCGTGAGGTCGACCCGGCGATCACCCTCACCGACGATCCGCTGGCCCTGGTCCGTGGCCTGAAGCAGGAGGACGGGTTGGATGTCTGGCTGTGCGGTGGCGGGGACCTGGCGGGCGCGCTGCTGCCCGAGATCGACCGGCTGGTCCTGAAGCGCCACCCCGTCGTCCTGGGCGCCGGCGTCCCCCTGTTCGGCACCGGCCCGTACCGGCCGCATGCGTTCGACCTGACCCGGACCCGGTCCTTCACGTCGGGCGTCGTGATCGAGGAGTATGCCGTCCGCCGGACGGATCGGTCGACGGAGGCGGTCGTGTGACGCTGATATGAGCGGATGTGCCGGCGAAGGCGCAGGTCAGCGGGTCTGTCGGTGGGGTGTGGTTGGTTGAGGTATGGAGGTTCTCAGGGGGGAAGGCGGCGGCGCGGGTGACGTGTCGGTGGCCGGGTTCGGGGTGGAGCCTGGGGTGGACGAGGCCCGGTGGGATGAGGGGCTGGACGGGGATGAGTTCCAACTGGTGATGGATGACGTGGTCGCCTCGTTGCGGGGTGAGTGCGGTGATCTGCCGGCGCGTGAGGTGCAGGGCGGTCTGGACGCCGCACGGCGGGGGTTGCGCCGTGCCGCCCTGTCGGGCGATGAGGTGGTGCAGGTCCTGGATGAGCAGCTCGTGGCGTGCCTGGAGGAGGTCGGGCGGGTGCAGGCCCAGGCTGAGGCGGTCGCGTTCACCCTGGCCCGGGAGGCCTACGGGCGGGGGTTGCACACCCAGGTCGGGTTGTCGTTGGTGGACTGGCTGCGGGTACGGATCCCGTGGTTGAGTACCGAGGCCGCGTCCCGGGTGGCGGTCCTGGCCCGGCTCGGGGCGAGCCCCACGGGCGCCGTGCTGGCCGACGCGGTCACCAGGGGTGAGGTCGCGGTGCACCGCGGTGCGGTGGTGGCGCGCACGTTGCTGCGCCTGGAGTCGTCGTTGGACCCGGACCAACGCCAGGCGTACACCGACCTCGCCACGGCCGCTGCGGCACGGGTCGACCTGGCCGATCGGGACCTGGCGGTGGTGTGCCAGCGTCTGGTGCACGACCTGCTCATCGAGGCCGCACCGGGTGAGCGTGAACGGGCAGCGCACGAGCTGCGGACCATCACCCACCGGACCGTGGGCCCGGGCCTGACCCGGTTCACGATCGATGCCCCCGACAGTGCCGCAGCCACCCTGGACGGGGTGCTGACCTGCCACCTCGCCGCACCCGCCCCCGGCCCCAGTGGTGAACCCGATGAGCGGACCCCGGGCCAGCGCCGCTTCGATGCGCTGCTGGCCGTCATCGGCCGCGGCCTGTCCCGCCCGGGTGCGGCACCCTCGAGCGCACGGGCAGCAGTGATCCTGATGATCCCCTTCGACCAGACCACCGGGACACCTACCGGCCCCGCGACCACGGCGACCGGCGCACATGTCCCAGCACGCCAGGCCGCGCAGCTCGCGTGCACGGCGGACGTGACACCCATCTGGCTGTCGACCGACCGAGAACCCTTGGTGCTGGGCCGCACCGCCCGGTACGCCACCCCCGGGCAATGGAAAGCCCTCGCCGCCCGCGACGGCGGGTGCACGTTCGCCGGGTGCAGCACCCCACCGCAATGGTGCGACAGCCACCACCTGCACGGGTGGGCCCGCGGCGGACACACCGACACCACCAACCTGGCCCTGCTCTGCGGGCGCCACCACACCCTCGTCCACCAGCTGGACCTGCACGCCACCATCACCGGCGGCACCGTCCGCTGGCACACCTGACCACCCCGCCCCAACGCCGGCCCCCACCGGCCGGCCACACCACCACGCCCCCCACCGCCCCCGACCGACGAGGCTGGCCTCGCAGGGCATGCCAGCACCGGTCAGTCGGGTCGTGGGACCTCGACCGGCATCGACAGCGGCCGGAAGGTGACCTCGGGACGGGAGGCGCAGCTGGCGGTGAGCCGTACCCGGTACCGCCCAGGCTTCGGAGCGGTGGCGAGCAGCACGTGCGGCTCCGGCCCGGTCGACTCCTCGGCCACCACGGTGCTGCCCCGCAGCAGGGTGAAGGTGTGGTCGAACGTCCACCCGGCCCGTTCACCACCCACCCGCTGAGCCACCAGCCGACCGTCGGTGAAGGCCGCGTGGCAGAACACGGCCGGCGGGGTGGCGGGGTCGGCGTCGAACGTCTCCAGCCCCGCGCTGGGGCGCAGGTCCACGATGTCGGCCAGCGAGCGCACCGAGCCTCCGGAGCCGGTGCGCACCACCTCCGGGGGTGTGGTCTCTCGTCGTCGCAGCACCGCCAGCGGTCCACGCCCACGCGGGCATGGCGAGAGTCGGATCTCGAGCGCGGCCGGTGGGGTGTCGGTGACCGGGGAGTCGATCGCGCGGAGCACCGAACGCAGCCGGACGAGGGTGGAGGCGGCGTTGACGCCCCCCAGCCCCACCAGCTCGCCGAGCCGCGCCGTCAGGTCGGCGGGCAGGTCGTCCGGAGCGAGGTCGTGCGTGCGCCACAGCAGCCGGACGGCCTCGGTCTGGGTCGCGCCGCGGATCTCGAACCGGTGGGCGCCGCTGCGGTGCCCGCGTCGCCCGTGGTTGACCTCCTCCTGAGCGAAGTAGTCGGGGAGGTCGTCGGGGCGGAACGGCCCCTGCGGCGGCTCCGGTCGCTCCGTGAACGTGGGGTCCCGCTGCTGCCACAGCGCGGCGGGCCAGGTGCCGTCGGCGAACCGGTGCCTGTTCAGGCGTGGCTGCAGGCGTTCGATGACGTCGAAGGCCGTCGTCCCGAGGTCCCGTTGCTCGAAGGGTGTCAGCTGGGCGGCCCGGAGGAACTCGGGCATCGCCAACGGGTAGAACGCCGGCGAACGACGGTGCAGCGAGTGCAGCACGTGCCCGAAGTGGACGCGGTTGCGGTGCAGCCGGTAGTGCCCGTCCAGCTGTTCCCCGATGGCGGCTCCGGGCACCGGTGAGGAGAAGGCCCGGGCGAAGACCTCCCGCCCGGCGTCCCTCAGGTCGGCACCCAGCCGCGCCTCGGGGTGCACGACCATCTTGTGCAGCCGGTTGATGTCCGGGCGCAGCGTCCCGGGGGTGTCGGTCATCACCTGCCAGGGGGTGCTGCGGCGGATCGCGGAGTACGCCGTCCGCATCACCTCACCGGCGCCACCGCGCACCGCGACGTAGGGCCGCACCGGCCACCGCAGCTGGCGCTCGGCGGCGAACGCCCACTGGCTGCCCGCGTAGAAGCTCTGGTGGTGGGCGATGCTCTCCTCCAGGCCCATCATCCGGTCCTCGTGCTCGGGCTCGACGGACCAGGGCAGCCCCAACTCCCGGCGCAGCTCGTCGGCCACCACCAGGTCGCGCCACAGGCCCGGTCGCGCCGCGGGCTCGGCCCAGCGCACCGGGTCGGCGGACGCGAAGCTCACCCGGGGCAGCACCCCGGCCTCCGCCAGCAGGGCCAGCACCACCCGGGTGTCCCGTCCGCCGGAGGCGAAGACCCGCAGGTCCTCGAAGGCGCCACCCATCTGCTGCAGCAGCGCGGTGGAGCGCGCGATGCCCGCCTCCAGGAGCTCGGCGGAGGAACGTCCCTGCGGGTCGTCGGTCATCGGCCGCGGCACGGTGCCGACGCCCGTCCCGGAGATGATCAGCAGCTGGTCGGGCTTGAGGCAGCTGACCCCGGCCACCAGGGTCTCCTCCGCCCAGTGGTTGCGCATCAGGGTGTGCGTGGAGGCGAGGGTGGTGGCGGTGTACGCCCAGTCCACGGACAGGGTGATCCCGTCGGAGCGGAGCCGGTCCACCAGCACGTCGAGGGTGGTGCCGAGGTACACGTCCTGGCCGTCGGCGTGCCGGTGCAGGTAGTAGAACAGGTGGCCGAAGCCGTGGAAGTCGGTCATCGCCACCCAGGTGGCGTCCCGCTCGTCGGCGAGCAGACCGACCCACTGGCCGGTGCAGTCCTCGAGCCCGGACAACGGGTGCGCGGTCGGGGCGGCCCCGTGGACCTCGGTGATGTCGGCGCCCTCGGGCCCGAGCAGCAGGCCCTCGGCCTCGCGCAGGGTGATCCGGGCATACCGGGAACGGCGCAGCCCCGGGGCGCCCCCGCGCCCGGCGCCGCGGACCACCCAGCAGGCGCGGCGGTGACGGATCGGCTGCTGGATCATGATGGTTCCACCGTAGACGGGAGGGCACCGCCCACGGCGGACCCGCGGGTCGGGCCGGGGTAGCGTGGCCGGGTGACTGGTCGACCCACCCCTCCTGCCGCAGCCCACGTGGACACCGTCCGCTCGCACCACGGGGAGGACGTCGACGATCCGTTCGAGTGGCTGCGGGACAAGGACGACCCGGACGTGATCGCTCACCTCGAGGCGGAGAACGCCTACACCCGGGCGCGCACCGAGCACCTGGCACCGCTGCAGGACGCCGTCTTCGCGGAGATCAAGGGACGCACCCAGGAGACCGACCTCTCGGTCCCGGTCCGCCACCGGGACTGGTGGTACTACGCCCGCACCATCGAGGGTGAGCAGTACGCGGTGCACGGCCGGATCGCGGTCGGCGTGGCCCCGGAGCGTCCCGAGCTGGACCCGGGTCTGGCGCCGGAGGGTGAGGAGGTGCTCCTGGACGGCAACCGGGAGGCGGCAGGGGAGGAGTTCTTCAGCCTCGGCGCCTTCGACGTCAGCCCGGCCGGTGACCGCCTGGCGTATGCCGTCGACACCACCGGGGACGAGCGCTTCGACCTGCGGGTCAAGGACCTGGCCAGCGGCGAGGTGATCGACGACGCGGTCCGCGGGATCGGCTACGGCACCGCCTGGTCCACCGCCGGGGACCACCTCTTCTACACCCGGGTCGACGAGGCCTGGCGCCCCTTCCAGGTGTGGCGGCACGAGGTCGGCACCCCCGCCGAGCAGGACGTCCTGGTCCACCAGGAGGACGACGAGCGCTTCTGGATGGGGATCGGCGCCTCGCGCGACGACCGGCACGTCATCCTCTGGCTGGGCAGCAAGAACACCTCCGAGTGCCGGTTGCTGGACGCCGAGGACCCGACCGGCGAGCTGCGGGTGGTGGCACCCCGCGAGGAGGGCGTCGAGTACGACGTCGAGCCGGCCGGTGAGCACCTGTGGGTGGTGCACAACCGCGCGCACCGCGACTTCGAGCTCGCGGTGGCGCCCATCGGTGCCACCTCCGCGCAGGAGTGGAGCACGGTCGTCCCGGGGGAGGACGGGGTGCGGATGAGCGGGGTCGAGGCCTTCGCCGGGCACCTGGTGCTGTCGCTGCGCCGGGAGGGCCTCACCCAGCTGCAGGTGCTGCCGCTGTCCGGGCACGGTCGCCCGGTCGGCTCCGGCTACCAGGTCCCGGTCGAGGAGGAGGTCTACTCCATCGAGACCGGCGCCAACCCCACCTTCGAGGCGAGCACCGTGCAGGTGCAGCTCGAGTCGATGGTGACCCCGCGCAGCGTCTACGACCTCGACCTGGCCACCGGCGGACTCACGCTGGTGAAGCGGCAGCCGGTGCTCGGTGGGTACGACCCTGCCGACTACCAGCAGCAGCGGCTGTGGGCGACCGCCCCGGACGGCACCCGGGTCCCCATCTCGCTGGTGTCCCGGCGTGGCCTGGAGCCGGACGGGAACCACCCCGGGATGCTCTACGGCTACGGCTCCTACGAGATCTCCGTCGACCCCTACTTCTCCATCTCCCGGCTGTCCTACCTGGACCGCGGCGTCGTCTACGCGGTCGCCCACGTGCGCGGTGGTGGGGAGATGGGCCGCGGCTGGTACGAGGACGGCCGCATGGAGCTGAAGAACAATACCTTCACCGACTTCGTCGCCTGTGCCGAGCACCTGGTGGACACCGGCTGGGTGGCGCCCGACCGGCTCGCCGCCGAGGGCCGCTCGGCCGGGGGCCTGCTGATGGGGGCGGTGCTGAACCTGGCGCCGGAGAAGTTCCGGGTGGTGCACGCCGGGGTGGCCTTCGTCGACGCGTTGACCACCATCCTCAACCCGGCGCTGCCGCTGACCGTGGGGGAGTGGGAGGAGTGGGGGAACCCGTTGGAGTCCGCGGACATCTACGCCCTGATGCGCTCCTACACGCCGTACGAGAACATCCGCCCGGTCGGCTACCCGGCGATCCTGGCCACCACCGGCCTGAACGACACGCGCGTCTTCTTCGTCGAGCCGGCCAAGTGGGTGGCCCGGTTGCGGGAGACCGTGACCAGCGACCAGGAGGAGCGCCCGATCCTGCTGAAGACCGAGATGGTGGCCGGTCACGGTGGTCGCACCGGACGGTATGACGCCTGGCGGGAGGCGTCCTTCGAGATCGCCTTCGTGCTGGACCAGCTCGGTGCGACGACGCCTCTCCTGAGGTAGCATCGCTGGCGTCAGACGCCGGAGATCTTCCGGTAGAACGTCGATGGCACAGTGAATCGTCCTGTCAATCTGGCATAGTGACGGATGAACTGCACGTGTCACGAGCGATGAGGAGACGCCGCTGTGTCCGGAACCACCCAGGTGACCTACGCCACGCTGACCGCTGACAACGAGGAGCTGAACGCCGCCTACGACGACGGCGTCAGGACCGCCCGGGGATGGCTGGGGGCACAGATCGGGGCACCTGGTGACCCGTCGCCCGGCGACCCGGTCGAGGTGCACAGCCCGGCCGACCCGTCGGTGCTGATCGCCCGGGTGAGCGCAGCGTCCCCGCAGGCACTGGAGAGCGCGGTGGCCGCGGCCCGAGCGGCGGGCGTCCGGTGGGCAGCGACCCCCTGGCAGGAGCGTCTGCGGGTGCTGCGGGCAGTGGCCGACCTGATCAGCGAGCGCGCCCCGGAGATGGCGGCGCTGATGACCATGGAGGTGGGCAAGAACCGCCTCGAGGCACTCGGTGACGTGGAGGAGTCGGCGGTCTTCTTCCGCTACTACTGCGACCAGGTCGAGAACAACGGCGGCTTCGAGGCCGCGATGGAGCAGCTCAGCAGCACCGAGCTGACCCGGTCGGTGCTCAAGCCGCACGGCGTCTGGGCCGTGATCAGCCCCTTCAACTTCCCGATGGCGCTGGCCGCCGGCCCGGCCGCCGCGGCGCTGGTCGCCGGCAACGCGGTGGTGCTCAAGCCGTCCGTGCAGGGCACCCACGTCGCCTGGAAGCTCTACGAGACGATGCTCGAGGCGGGTCTGCCCGAGGGCCTGATGCAGATCCTCCCGGGCGGCGACGAGGTCGGTAAGGCCCTGGTGGCGCACCCGGGGGTCGACGGGCTGACCTTCACCGGCTCCTACACCGGGGGGATGTCTGTGATCGACGCCTTCCGCGGTTCCTACCCCCGTCCGGTGATCACCGAGATGGGTGGGAAGAACCCGACGATCGTGACCGCCACCGCGGACCTGGACGCCGCGGCGAAGGGCATCACCCGTTCGGTCGCGGGGGCCTCCGGGCAGAAGTGCTCGGCGTGCTCCCGGGTCTACGTGGACCGGTCCGTGCACGACGAGCTGGTCCGGCGCCTGGGCGCCGCCCTCGGTGAGGTCGTCGTCGGTGACCCCCTGGAGCGGGAGACGTTCACCGGCCCGGTCATCGACGCCGACGCCGTCGAGCGCTTCCGGGACGCGGTCGAGCACGCCCGCGCGGCCGGTGGCACCGTCGTCACCGGTGGTGAGGTGCTGCAGGGACGGGACGGGCTCCCCGGCTACTACGTGCAGCCGACCCTCATCTCCGGGCTCCCCGCCGACGACGAGCTCTTCGAGAAGGAGCTCTTCGTCCCGCTCGCGGTCGTCGCGCCGGTCGACTCGCTGGACGAGGCGCTGGGGCACGCCAACGAGACCGTCTTCGGTCTCACGGCAGGGCTGTTCTCCGGCCGGCAGGAGGAGATCGAGGAGTTCCTGGCCCGCATCGAGGCCGGCGTTGTCTACGTGAACCGCCCGGCCGGGGCCACCACCGGCGCCTGGCCCGGCGTGCAGCCGTTCGGCGGCTGGAAGGGCTCGGGCAGCTCCGGCAAGGCCGGTGGCGGCCTGCACTACGTCCAGCTCTTCATGCGCGAGCAGTCCCAGACCGTCGTCGGCTGACCACGCCCGGCCCCACTCGTCCCACCCGACATCGTTGTGAAAGAGACCCTGATGACCGACACCCTCACCGGCACCCCCACCAACACCGGCACCGGCTGGGCCGATCCCTCGCGCCCGGTGCCCGACCTGCGCACCGAGCTGCCCGGACCCCGCACCCGCGAGGTGGTCGAGGGCGACCAGGCGGTGACCAGCCCGTCGCTGCCGCGGGCATACCCGTTCGCGCCGCGCCGGGGCCTGGGGTCCCGGATCGAGGACGTGGACGGCAACCTGTTTCTCGACTTCAACGCCGGCATCGCGGTGAACTCCACCGGGCACGCGCACCCGGAGGTGGTGCGTGCGGTGCAGGAGCAGGCCGCCGACCTGCTGCACTACTCGGCCAGCGACTTCTTCCTGCCCGTCTACTCGCAGATGTGCCGGGCGCTGGCCGACACCGCGCCGATGTCGGAGCAGGTGCGCGTCTTCCTCACCAACTCGGGTGCCGAGGCGGTCGAGGGTGCGCTCAAGCTGGCCCGGTACGCGACCAAGCGGCCCTACGTGATCAGCTTCTACGGTGCCTTCCACGGCCGCACCTACGGCGCCGTGTCGCTGACCAGCTCCAAGCCGAAGTACCACGCCGGCTTCGGGCCGCTGCTTCCCGGCGTGCTGCACGTGCCCTATGCCGACCCGGCCGCCGTCCGCGCCGGCACCGAGGACAACGCCACCTTCGAGCAGCTCGAGAAGATCTTCCGGCACGACGTGGCCCCCACCGAGGTGGCAGCCATCTTCGTCGAGCCGATCCAGGGCGAGGGCGGCTACATCGTCCCCGGCGAGGGGTGGATGCGTCGCCTGCGCGACCTGTGCGACGAGCACGGCATCCTGCTCATCGCCGACGAGGTGCAGTGCGGGATGGGTCGCACCGGCACCATGTGGGCGATCGAGCAAACGGGGGTCGAGCCGGACATGCTGCTCTCCGCCAAGGGGATCGCCTCCGGTCTGCCGCTGGGCGCGATCATCGCGCGGGCCTCGCTGATGGAGGCCTGGGGCGTCGGGACGCACGGGTCCACCTACGGCGGCAGCCCGGTGCCGTGCGCCGCGGGCCTGGCCACCCTGCGGGTCATCGAGTCGCAGGGCCTGTTGGCGCACGCCACCGAGGTCGGCGACATGCTGCTCGCCGGGCTGCGCGAGATCCAGACCCGGCACCCGGAGCTGGTGGTCGACGTGCGCGGTGTCGGCCTGATGATCGGCGTGGAGTTCACCGACGGGTCCGTGTCGTCCGCGGTCCAGCAAGCCGCCTACGAGCGCGGTCTGCTGGTGCTGGAGGCCGGCGAGAGCGTGGTCAGGATGTCCCCGCCGCTGGTGGTCACCGAAGAGGAGGCGCGGACCGGTCTGCGCATCTTCGGCGAGGCGGTCGCCGCGGCTGCACAGCGCTGAGACGCCGGTGAGCGACCGGCACATCTTCTCCCGCGGTGGGGCCGAGCGGCCCCGGATCAGCCACGGCCGCGGCAGCGAGCTGTTCGACGTCGACGGTCGGCGCTACCTGGACGCGGCCGGTGGCGCGATCGTCGTCGGCATCGGCCACGGTGTCACCGAGGTGGTCGAGGCGGCCGCGGCGCAGGCGGGCCGGGTCGCGTACGTGCACGGCTCCACCTTCGCCAGCGAGGCGCTGGAGGAGTATGCCGAGGCGCTCGCCCCGCTGCTGCCGATGGACGACCCGCACCTCTACCCGGTCTCCGGGGGCAGCGAGGCGGTGGAGTCGGCGCTGAAGATGGCCCGCTCCTACCACCGCGCCCGGGGCGAGGACCGGGACGTGGTGATCGGCCGGGACGGGGCATACCACGGCAACACCCGGGGGGCCCTGGACGTCTCCGGCCGGGCCGGGCTGCGCGCGCCCTACCTGCCGTGGCTGGACCACGCCCGGCACACGGGGACGCCGTACGA
Source organism: Serinicoccus shuyuelongi (assembly GCF_045032955.1). Classification (NCBI taxonomy): domain Bacteria; kingdom Bacillati; phylum Actinomycetota; class Actinomycetes; order Micrococcales; family Ornithinimicrobiaceae; genus Serinicoccus; species Serinicoccus shuyuelongi. The sequence goes on from NZ_JBJFZU010000003.1 coordinate 105,819, forward strand.
GTACCGGTGCGCCTTCGGCGAGGACCACCCGCACGGGTGCGCCGGCCGGCACGCACAGGCGCTGGAGGAGCTGATCACCCGGATCGGGCCTGGGCGGGTGGCGGCCTTCGTCGCGGAGCCGATCTCCGGTGCCGGGCTGGGTGCCTGCGTCCCCCCGGACGACTACTGGGACGCCGTCACCGAGGTATGCCGGCAGCACGGGGTCCTGGTCGTCGCCGACGAGGTGATGACCGGGTTCGGCCGGACCGGGACCTGGTTCGCGAGCGACCACTGGGGTCTGCGACCAGACCTGCTGGTCGCCGGCAAGGGGACCGCCTCCGGCTACTGGCCGCTGGGTCTCGCGGTGGCCAGCGGTCCCGTGCACGAGGTGCTGTCCGGCTCCGGCTTCGTGCACGGCTACACCTACTCCCACCACGTCGTGGGTGCCGCCACCGGTCTCGCGGTGCTCCGGGTGCTGCAGCGCGAGGACCTGGTGCGGGCCTCGGCCCGTCAGGGGCAGCGGCTGCACGAGGCGCTGCGGCGCGAGCTCGGCGGTGTCGAGGCCGTCGGCGACGTTCGTGGCCGGGGGCTGCTGCAGGCGGTGGAGCTGGTGTCCGACCGGGCGAGCAAGGAGCCCTTCGAGCGTTCGGAGCGGGTCACCGAACGGCTGCAGCAGGCCTGCCGGGACCGCGGGGTCCTCGTCTACCCGGGGAGCGGCTGCGCCGACGGGGTGCGCGGTGACACCCTCCTGCTGGGGCCGCCGCTGGTGGTCACCGACGCCGAGGTCGAGGAGATGGCCGCCGTGGTCGGGGACGCGGCCCGCGAGGTGCTCGGCGGGTCGGCCGCGTAGCGTGCCCGGCATGAGCTGTCTCTTCTGCCGGATCGTGTCGGGCCAGGAGCCGGCCGAGGTGGTGCTGGAACGGGACGAGGTCGTCGGGTTCCTCGACGTGCGGCCGGTCTTCCCGGGGCACGTGCTGCTGGTGCCGCGGGTGCACGTCGACACGCTGACCGAGCTGCCGGACGAGCTGCTGGTCCCGCTCTTCGCCGCGGCGCGCGAGACGGCGGCCGCGGTGAAGGACGTGCTCGGCGCCCAGGGCAGCTTCGTCGCGATGAACAACACGGTCAGCCAGTCGGTCCCGCACCTGCACGTGCACGTCGTCCCCCGCACCAAGGGTGACGGGCTGCGCGGCTTCTTCTGGCCCCGGGTCCGGTATGCCGAGGGTCAGGCGCAGGACGTCGCGGCACGGCTGAGGGCAGTGCTGTGAGCCTCAGCGGGGCGGGCTCGCGCCGCCGTCCGGCCTGAGCGCCAGCACCTCCGCCCGCAGGGCCTGCACCTGCGCACTCAGCTCCCGGACGTCCTGGGCGGTGGCCGGGTCGGGGCCCCCGTCGTCGCTGTCGTCGTCGGCGATCCGCTCCAGCAGCCAGGAGGCCAGGCTCGCCGTCACCACGCCCAGCAGACCGATCCCGCAGAGCATCAGGCCGAAGGCGAAGAGGCGTCCCTCCAGGGTGACGGGGTAGAAGTCGCCGTAGCCCACGGTGGTGACCGTGGCGACCGCCCACCACAGGGCGTCCTGCCACCGGGTGATGGTGGCCTCCGACGAGCCGCGCTCGGCGTTGAGCACGGCCAGCGAGGAGATGGTGACGACCATGACCGTGGCTGCGCTCACGTACATCGCGACGTGGCCTCGCAGCTTGTTTCCGGCGGCCTGGTGCAGCAGCGAGAGCGCGGCCACCAGACGCAGCGGGCGCAGGGCGGGCAGGGCGACCGCGGCCAGGTCGATGAGGTGGGCCCGCACGAAGGCCCACTTCTTCGGCGCGACGACGAGCCGGTAGGCGTAGTCGACCAGGAAGATCGCCCAGACGACGTCCTGCACCACCAGGCTGGTCCGCCGCACGGGCGCGGGCAGGTTCGGGTCGACGATGGGCAGGGCGAAGGCGAGGAGGAAGACGAAGGCCAGGACCAGCATGAAGGTCTGGGTGCGCGCCTCCCACCGTTCCAGGCGGTTCATGCCGGTCATGATCCCATCCGGGACGCGTGAAGGGGGCAGGTGGCGCAACCGCCACCTGCCCCTTCCGGCCCGACTCAGATGCCGGGCGTGCGTCGATCAGATGTCGAAGTACAGCTCGAACTCGTGCGGGTGCGGGCGCAGCCGGATCGGGGTGATCTCGTGCGCGCGCTTGTAGTCGACCCAGGCCCCGAGCAGGTCCTCGGTGAAGACCTCTCCCTCGGTGAGGAAGGCGTGGTCGTCCTCCAGGGCCTCCAGCACCTCGGGCAGCGAGGTCGGCAGCTGGGCGATGTCGGCCATCTCCTCCGGCGGCAGCTCGTAGAGGTCCTTGTCGACCGGCGCCGGCGGCTCGATCCGGTTCTTGATGCCGTCCAGGCCGGCCATCATCTGTGCCGAGAAGGCCAGGTACGGGTTGGCCGAGGGGTCCGGCACCCGGTACTCGATGCGCTTGGCCTTGGGGGAGCTGCCGGTGATCGGGATGCGGACGCAGGCCGAACGGTTCCGGGCCGAGTAGACCAGGTTGATCGGGGCCTCGAAGCCGGGCACCAGGCGGTGGTAGGAGTTCAGCGACGGGTTCGTGAACGCCAGCAGGGCCGGGCCGTGGGCGAGCAGGCCACCGATGTACCAGCGCGCCATGTCGGACAGGCCGCCGTAGCCGTTCTCGTCGTAGAACAGCGGCTCGCCGTTCTTCCAGAGGCTCTGGTGAGTGTGCATACCGGAGCCGTTGTCACCGAAGACCGGCTTGGGCATGAAGGTGGCCGTCTTGCCGGCCGCCCAGGCACGGTTCTTGATGGCGTACTTGAACTTCATCATGTCGTCGCCGGCGTGCAGCAGGGTGTTGAACTTGTAGTTGATCTCCTGCTGGCCCGCGGTGCCGACCTCGTGGTGCGCACGCTCGACGTCCAGGCCGACCTTGCCCAGGTCCAGGACCATCTGGTCGCGGATGTCGGCGAAGTGGTCGACCGGCGGGACGGGGAAGTAGCCGCCCTTGTACCGCGTCTTGTAGCCGCGGTTGCCGCCCTCCTCCGCGCGACCGGTGTTCCACGCGGCCTCGACCGAGTCGATGTGGTAGTACCCACCGCTGGGGCCGGTCGAGAAGCGCACGTCGTCGAAGACGTAGAACTCGGCCTCGGCACCGAAGTAGGCGGTGTCGGCGATCCCGGTGGAGGCGAGGTACTCCTCGGCGCGGCGCGCGATCTGGCGCGGGTCGCGCTCGTAGGGCTCGTCGGTGAACGGGTCCACGATGGAGAAGTTCATGATCAGCGTCTTCTCGACCCGGTAGGGGTCGAGGTATGCCGTCTCCGGGTCCGGGATGAGCTTCATGTCGGACTCGTGGATCGACTTGAAGCCGCGGATCGAGGATCCGTCGAACATCTGACCGGTCTCGAACGCCTCGGCGTCGAACGTGGCGGCCGGCACGTTGAAGTGCTGCATGACACCCGGCAGGTCGCAGAACCTGATGTCGATGAACTTGACGTCCTCGTCCTTGATGTAGGCGATGACCTCGTCAGCGTTGTTGAACATGTGTCCTCCTGGTCGCGAACCACGCGAGAGCTCGGGGTAGGGGTTCGGTGACCTCAAACCTAGAGGGAGGGGGTTTCCGCAGAGTCACCCGGGTGTTACGGGAGCGTTTCGGGCCCGGGAGGTCGCGCGCGACTCGGTACCATCGAGGACAGCCCAACGACCGACGTGGAGGAGGGCCATGCCGAGGTCCCGTGCGAGGACCCTGCCGACCCTGCTGCGCCGCGGGGCGCAGGGGCTGGGTGACCTCCTGCTCACCGTCGGGGTGACGCTGCTGCTCTTCGTCGTCTGGCAGGGGTGGTGGACCGACGTCCAGGCCAACGCCCAGGCCTCCGACACGTTGGCCCAGGTGCGCTCGGACTTCGCCGCGGCAGCACCCGCCGCGCCGAGCAGCCCGGCCCCGGAGCAGGGCTCGGAGGACGACCAGGCACCGCAGGAGACACCGGGCGAGCCCCTCCCGGAACCGGACCCGGCCACCTTCGAGTACGGGGACGCGCTCGCGGTGGCATACCTGCCCACCATCGGCGAGGAGCGGGTGGTCAAGGAGGGGACCGAGGGCGACGTCCTGAACCAGGGGGTCCTCGGCCACTACCCGGACACCGCGGGGCCGGGGCAGGTGGGCAACTTCGCCCTGGCCGGCCACCGGACCACCTACGGCCGACCGCTGTGGGACCTGGGCGAGATGGCACCCGGTGACCCGATCGTGGTGGAGACGGCAGCCAACTACCACGTCTACCGGTTCGAGGAGCTGGAGGTGGTGGACCCGGGCCGCTGGCAGGTGCTGGCCCCGGTGCCGGGGGAGCCCAAGGCCGAGCCGGAGGAGGCGCGGATGGTGCTCACCGCCTGTCACCCCCGGTTCAGCGCGCAGGAGCGTCTGATCGGGTATGCGGTCCTGGACCGCTCGGTGCCGCGCTCGGCGGGGCCGCCGCCCGAGCTGGGGGACGCCCGGGCCGTGGGCGAGGGGTGAACCGCTGATGTATGCCTGGATCTGGCGCCACCTGCCCGGGCCCGTCCCGGTGCGTCTGCTGCTGGTGCTGCTCGCGCTGGCCGGTGCCGTGGTGGTCCTCTTCGGGTGGGTCTTCCCGGCGCTGGCACCGCTGATGCCCTTCAACGACGGCACCGTCGAGCGGTAGCCGGCGAGCGGTCACCGTCCCCCGGGGAGCCGCAGGGCAGCGGAACGCCCGGCCACCCCTGGGACGAGGGTGACCGGGCGCGTACGCCGCTGTCAGCTGGTGGGGCGCTGACGACGGCGGGTCACGAGGGCGGCACCGCCGCCGGCGACGGCCAGCGTGCCCAGGGCGATCGGCAGACCGGCCAGCGGCACCGCGGGGACGAGGGCCAGGTCGGCGCTCGGCCCGCAGGTGACCGTGCCCAGGTCCACGTCGGCCAGGCCGCCGTCCAGGGCGTCGACGCTGATCGCCGTGACGCTCAGGCCGCCGTAGTAGCCGTCACCGGACTCCTCCGGGTCCAGCGGGACCTGCTCGTTGAGCGTGACGTCCACCAGCGGCGACAGCAGTGCCGCCACGGTGGGGGAGAGCACGTCGAGGGCGTTGGTGTTCGGCGCCACGTCGGATGCCAGGTCGACCTCCACGTTGACGAGCGGCGGCGCCGACACCACCAGCTGGGCGTTGGTCAGCACCGCGTCGCCGGTGACCGTGCCGTCCGCGGCTCCGGTGCAGGTGGCGGTGATCGCGTCGGCCTGGATGGAGGCCGACACCGCGCCCACCACGTCGGCGAGCTGGATCTCCACCGGGTCGGTGCCGGGGATGCCGCAGTCGAGGGGGTCGCCCACGTCGACCGAGCCACCCTCGCCGACCACCCCTGCGCAGGCGGCGCTGGTGCCGTCGTTGTTGGCCACCGCCACCTCGCCGAGGGCCCCCGCGGTGACGACGTCCTGGCCGTCCAGGACGGTCAGGAGCGGCTCCTCGGACGCGGTGACCGAGTCCTCGCTGCCGTCGTTCTGGGCCGTCTCGGTGCCGGTGTCGATGACCACCGCCGGGTCGAGCACCCCGACGTAGAGCGCCTGGGCGCTCGCCTGGGTGGCGAACGGTGCGGCGGAGGCGGCGGTCGCGCCGAGGATGGTGGCCATCCCTCCGGCCATCGCGGCCAGCGCCAGTCGGCGTGCCGAGCGGTTAGGACGTGTGCTGTTCATGCTTCTCCTTCATGGATGGGGTGGGGATGGGCTCCGGGTGGAGGTCTGTGTAGATGCGGTCGGTCTTGACCCAGTCGCTCCGGCTGCGCAGGAGACGGAAGGCCGCCCGCCAGACGGAGATGATCATCAGGTAGCTGTAGAGCCAGTAGGCGAGCCCGAGCAGGACCGCGCCGCCCTTGCCGGTGCCCGGCTCGGCCTTGATCCGGTAGACCGGACCCCAGAGCGCGAGCGGGGCGATCCCGAAGGCGACGATGAGCGGGATGAGGCCCCACGCGCCGCCGAGGAACCAGCCGCCGACCCCGCCGACCGAGGAGAACGCGACGGTGGCCACGAACGTCCAGGCCGCGGTGTAGACGACCGTGCCGACCAGCTGGGTCCACGGGATGAGCAGGAAGTAGCAGATCTCCAGCGCGGCGGGGGTGGTCAGGTGCCGGGACCGCAGCACGGCCGGCAGGTAGCGCGAGCACTGCATACCGCCCTGGGCCCACCGGGTCCGCTGCCGCACCAGGGCGCGGACCGAGGGCAGACCCTCCTGGGCGACCCACACGTCGTTGCAGTACTCGTTGCGCCGACCGGCCAGCAGCACGTGCAGCCCGAGCTCGAAGTCCTCGAGCAGCGCCCCGTGCCACGGCGTGCCGTGCTCTTGCGCGATGGTGTCCAGCACCGACATCCGGGTGAACTGGCCGTTGCCACCCATCCCGACCGACCCGAGGGTGCGGCGCAGGTGCTGCATGGCGGCGATGACCGTGCGGAACTCCATGTCCTGCAGCGTCACCAGCATCCGCCCCAGCCAGGTGGGGGCGGCCGGGTCGGAGGCGTCGATGCGCCCCTCGACGCCGCGGTTGATCATCCGGACCTGCAGCTGGGTGGCGCCGACCTTCGCGTCGCCGAACAGTCGCGGCCCGCTGAGCACCGTCAGCGCCCGAGGGTCGAGCATCCCGTCGGCGTCGATGACGCCCACGATGGTCTGCTCCGCCCGGGTCGGGTATGCCTGTCCGGAGGTGGTGGTGAGGTACTGGTGGATCGCGCGCCAGCCGGCGTTCAGCGCGGCCCCCTTGCCCTGCTGCGCCTCCGGCGCGGTACGCCGCACCAGGTGCACCTGGTCGTCGTCGCGGGCGGCCGCCTCGATGAGCGCCAGGGTGGCGTCGGATGAATCGTCGTCGATGGCCCAGACATGCACGCGGGGGTGCGTCCGACGCAGCCGCGAAATGGTCCGGGAAATGACGGCCTCCTCGTTCAGGCAGGGAATGAGAAGGTGCCAGTCCAGCTCGTCGGCGTCACCTTCGGGCGTCTCCTCGAGACGCACGAAAGGAAGCAGGATGGCGAGCACATAGCTGAGGAAGGTGATGCACAGGGCCAGCGCCAGGACGTCGATCCAGGGGGCCAGCGTCAGGCTCACGAGGTGCCCGCCGGGGAAACGACGGCCGGCTCACGCAGAACCAGTCGCACGAACACGATCACGGCCGCCACGAAACCCAGGGTGCTGATCGCCGAACCCAGAAAGATATGGCTGACCTCGTATCCTCGCTCGAATCCGAGGAGACGCATCATCGCCACGATGGTGGCGATGCGGATCTGGTTGGCGAGGACGAAGACGAGGACCAGGGCGCCCACCCCGAGGGCGACCGAGCGCAGCCGCAGCGGGCGCACCCAGGCGGCGACGGCGCTCCCGCCCAGGAAGAGCGCGGTCAGCGGGGCGACGCTGCAGCCGAGGGTGAACCCGACCCCGACCCAGCGACCGTCGAGGGGGAAGATCACCGCCTGGCCCAGGGCCTGGGCGTTCATGCCCACCACGTTCAGCAGCAGCGCCTGCGCCCCTGCCTCGAGCGAGCGGACCGTCTGGCCGCCGAGGACGAGGGCGACGGCCAGCACCAGCAGCAGCACGGCCGTGGGCCGTGAGCTGCGCACGTGCGGCTGCAGCCGGGGCGCGTGCGCCACGGGGGCGTTCGCGTCCTGCTCGTCCTGGACAGGGTGCACTATCAGCCCTCGCCGCGCACCGAGGCGAACCGGTACGCCATGAGCGAGAGCACCAGGAGTGCCACGCCCACGAGCGCATAAGCAAAGAGTGGTGCTCCGGTGTAGGCAAGTCCTCCACCGGCAGCCACAGCTCCTCCGCCGCCAACTTTGTACATTCCGTCGTCCTTTCGTCGTCCCAAGTCGCTACGAAAGATATGTGACGAGAAGAAGGGCGGCAAGGCTCTTTGCCAAGTCGTGACGAAATCACCCCAAAGGGTGAAGATCGACGCGTTCCTGTTGCCCTTTCTTGAACGAATCGTCACCATGAGACGTTGAACGGAACTGAATCCGGCGACGTACGCGCGCCCGCGCGGATGAATCCGCGCGCGCGAGGGAGGGTGAACGATGTGGCAGGTGGTGCAGAATCGGTCGCCGAGAACGGGTAAGGAATGCGTTCGGTGACGCCAGGGAAAGGACGCAAGAAAGCAGGGGTATGACAACGATGAACCAGCGGGAACGAGAGAGGCCCGACCGTCTCTCGACGGTCGGGCCTCAGGGAGGGTGCTGGGAGGCTGTCAGCGCCCCCGGAGGGACTTGCGGCTGGCGCGTGGGGGACGGGTCGGGTCCATGCCGGCGGGGACGGAGGAGCGCTGCCTACCGCCCAGGGCCTTCATCCGTTGCTGCACCACCAGCGCCTCGTCCTTGGAGAGCCGTTTGGGGAGCTTCTTGATGGTCTTCACGACGTCGCGCAAGGGTGTCTGCCCCTCGCCCTTGCCGACGTTGATCGTGTGCACCGGCACCTCGTCACCCACCACCCGCGAGACCTTGCGCTGCTCGGCCTTGGACAGCCGCTGTGCGGACCCTTTCGGCCCCTCGGAGATGAGCACGACCCCGGGCCGTCCCACCGCCCGGAAGACCATGGCCGCGTTGTGCAGGTCGCGCATACCGCGCACCTGGCCGCCGGCCTCCGCGGCCACCGGCTCCTGGTCGTAGAACCAGCCGCGTCGCAGCTGCTGCAGGATGGCCGACGAGGCCCCGGGCTGGCCCTCGATCTGGGCGAAGGCAGCCCGTTCGGCGCGCCGGCCGAGCACGATGACCGCGGCCAGGACGGCCAGCGGCACCCCGAGGATGAGCATGTAGGCGACCTGGCCCCACCACAGGCCTATCAGGACGGCGACGACCAGCACGGCGAGGGCCGCCAGGGCCATCCACCAGACCGCGGCCGGGTCGGCCTTGCGGGTCATGGTGAAGACCTGGCGCATCTGCGCGATGCGTCCCGGGTTGTTCGGGTCCTTGACCTTCTTGGGCTTCTTGGTGCGCCCGAAGAGACCCTTCTTCGGCGCGGGGTCCGTGGCGGAAGACGACATAGGGATCAGGATACGTGGGCGCGGAGGCTGTCCTGTCCCTGCTCCGCGGCCACCAGCGAGGCGGCCTCCTGCCGTGCCGGGATGTCCGCCACGGCCTGCTGCTCCAGGTGCGAGAGGTGCTCGGGCACCGCGCGGCCCCAGCGGCGCATGGCCTGGGCGTAGAGCTTGCCCGCGCGGTAGGAGCTGCGGACCAGGGGACCGGCCATGACGCCCTTGAAGCCGATCTCCTCGGCCTTCTCCGACCAGTGCACGAACTCCTGCGGCTTCACCCAGCGGTCGATCGGGTGGTGCAGCTTGGAAGGGCGCAGGTACTGCGTGATGGTGAGGATGTCGCACCCGGCCTCGTGCAGGTCGCGGATGGCCTGCTCGATCTCCTCATCGGTCTCACCCATGCCGAGGATGAGGTTGGACTTGGTCACCAGCTCGTTGTCCCGGGCCATCGACAGCACCCGCAGGGACTTGTCGTAGGTGAAGGCGGGGCGGATCTTCTTGAAGATGCGCGGCACCGTCTCCAGGTTGTGCGCGAAGACCTCGGGGCGGGCGTCGAAGACCTGCTGCACGAGCTCGGGGACCGCGCCGAAGTCGGGCGGGAGGATCTCCACGCCGGTGGTCGGGTTCAGCTCGTGCACCTTGCGGATGACCTCGGCGTACAGCCAGGCCGCGCCGTCCTTCTGGTCGTCGCGGGCGACACCGGTGATGGTGGCGTAGCGCAGCTCCATGGTGCGGATCGACTCGGCCACCTTGCGCGGCTCCTCCATGTCCAGCGGGTTGGGCCGCCCGGTGGAGATGTCGCAGAAGTCGCAGCGCCGGGTGCAGATGTCCCCGCCGATGAGGAAGGTCGCCTCGCGGTCCTCCCAGCACTCGAAGATGTTGGGGCAGCCGGCTTCCTGGCAGACGGTGTGCAGACCGCCGCCCTTCACCATGGACTGCAGCTCGCGGTACTCCGGGCCCATCTTCGCGGTGGTCCGGATCCACGACGGCTTGCGCTCGATCGGCGTCTCGGCGTTGCGTGCCTCCACGCGCAGCAGGCGGCGTCCCTCGGGTGCGATGGTCACTGGTGCTCCCTCATCCTCGGTTCGTTGTCAGTGGTGACAACGCGTCCACCCACCCAGCGTATGCCCGCCCACCGACAGCCCCGACCCTGGCTCCCTGGCCGGGCGCTTACTCGACGTCGGAGCGGTGGAAGCGCCACAGCGCCAGCGCCACCATCAGGGTAAGGACCAGGGCGAGCAGCAGCGCCCCCTGGCCGAGGTCCAGGGTGTGCACCACCTCGCGGCACGGCCCGGTGGCGGTGCAGTCGACGTAGGTCCGCCACTCGGTGCCGTCGTCCACCACGGCGTCGATGTTTTTGCCCAGCAGGTAGCGGCTCAGCGAGGGCAGCATGGCACCCACGAGTCCCTCGACGACGGTCAGGTAGCCGAGCATCAGGCCGATCACCGCACCGCTGTGCCGCAGCAGGAAGCCGGCCGCGGCCCCGAAGGCACCGGCGGCGGCACCGAGGAGCGTCATCCGGACGGCCTTCCACAGCAGGTCGCCCCACTGGGCACCGCTGACCCCGTCGTCGATGCCGTGCCACCGGAAGAGGGCAGGCACCCCGACCAGCACCAGCACCAGGCCCAGGCCCACCACCGGCACGGCGGCGAGGGCCGCCGAGCCCAGCTTGGAGGCGTAGACCGGCCCCCGTCGCGGCACGAACGTGAGCCAGGTCCCCATCGTGCGGTGGCTGAACTCGGCGGCCACGTGCGTCGACCCGAGGGCCAGGGGGAGCAGCAGGAAAGGGTAGACCAGATACCTCAGCAGCTCGTCGTACTGGTCGACGAGCGAGGGCATCGACCCGTAGAAGTCCTCGGCCGTCGGCGGCCCCATCTGGTCGCAGCCGAAGTCGATGGTGCCGTCCCCGGTGCGCCGCCGCTCGGAGTCCTGCTCTCGTTCGCAGTCGGCGACCCACTGCTCGCCCTCCTGCTCCCACCGCTCCAGCTCCTGCTGCAGGGCGGTGTCGGCGCCGGAGCGCGCACGGTCGATCTGGTTCGCCTGCTGGTGCACGCCCCAGAGCGCGGCCAGCGCCACCAGCGCCGCCGCCACCAGGGCCAGCCAGGGGGCGCGCCGGGTGAACAGGCGGCGCAGCTCGACCCGCAGCAGCCGGGTCATGCCGCACCCCGGCCCGGGGCCCGGGCGGGCGTGGGCAGCCCCTCCGCCTCGGTCAGCTCGAGGAAGATCTGCTCCAGGCCGCGGCGGCTGGGGACCAGGCGTTCCACCCACAGCCCCTTCCCGGCGAGCACCCGGGTGATCTCACCCGGTTCGGCGCCGGTGACCGTGAGCAGGCCTGCCTCTTCGGCGTCGTGGTACTCGCGCAGGCCGTCGGCGGCATCCGTGCCACGGGGCAGGGCCAGCCAGTCCACGGTGAAGCCCTCGTCCCGGAGCGCGCGCGCCGCCGCCCCGGGGTGCTTCACCCCGACCTCGACGCTCTCCCCACCTGCCCCGATCAGGCCGGCCACCGAGCCCTGTGCGAGCACCCGGCCCCGACCGATGATCGAGACGGTGTCCGCGATCTGCTCGACCTCGGAGAGGATGTGGCTGCTCACCAGCACGGTCCGGCCCTCGTCGGCGAGCCGGCGCATGGTGCTCCTGATCTCGTGGATGCCGGCCGGGTCGAGCCCGTTCGTGGGTTCGTCGAAGATCAGCAGGTCGGGGGACTTCAGCAGGGTGGCGGCGATCGCCAGCCGCTGCTTCATCCCGAGCGAGTAGGAGCGGAAGGTGTCCCGTCCCCGGGCTCCCAGACCCACCTCGTCCAGCACCTCGTCGACCCGGGCCGGCGGGGTGCCGATGGCCTCCGCGAGCAGGGCGAGGTTGCGGTGGCCGGTGAAGCTGGGGAAGAAGGTCGGTGACTCCACGATGGCCCCGACCCGGTCGATCACCCGCGGCAGCGACCTCGGCACCGGGGTGCCGAAGAGGTGCATCGTGCCCGCGTCGGCCCGGGTCAGCCCGAGCAGCATCCGGATGGTGGTGGTCTTGCCCGACCCGTTGGGGCCGAGGAAACCGTGCACGCCGCCGGACGGCACGTCCAGGTCCAACCCGTGGACGGCGACCCGGGTCCCCCGCAGCGTCCGGTAGGTCTTGCGCAGCCCCCGCGTGCTGACCGCCAGCGTCTCGTCGACGACCGGTGCGCCCATGCTGCTCCTCCTCCGCCGGATCACGGTCCGGCCCCTGCGGGGATCAGTCAACCGTGCCGGGACCCGTGCGTGGGGAGGCGGGGACCGCGTGTCCTCAGCGGGAGGCGGTGACCGGGTCCAGGACCCGCTCGAGGTGAGCCGTCACGATCGGCAGCACCTCCGCGACGCCCACGTCGCGGCCCAGCTCGCGGGACAGCGAGGTGACGCCGGCGTCCGCGATGCCGCACGGCACGATGGCGTCGGCCCAGCCCAGGTCGCAGTCGCAGTTCAGCGCGAAGCCGTGCATCGTCACGTCCTTGCTGACGCGCAGCCCGATAGCCCCGATCTTGCGCTCCGGCGCGGTCGCGTCCCCCGGCAGCCACACCCCCGAGCGTCCCTCGACGCGGGTGGTCGCGACCCCCAGCTCACGGCATACCCCGATCATCACGTCCTCCAGGCGGCGCACGTGCGCGACGACGTCCACGGGGGAGGGCAGGTGCACGATCGGGTAGCCGACCAGCTGGCCCGGGCCGTGCCAGGTGATCTTGCCGCCACGGTCGACGTCCACCACCGGGGTGCCGTCCAACGGGCGCTCGTGCGGCTCGGTGCGTTTGCCGGCGGTGTAGACCGCCTCGTGCTCCAGCAGCAGCACCGTGTCCGGCAGCTCGCCGGCGACGACCTGGGCGTGGACCTCCCGCTGGTGCGCCCAGGCCGCCAGGTAGTCGACCGCGGCGGGGGCGAACCCGAGGTGCTCGAAACGCATACCGCCATCGTAGTCCGCCCGGCCGAGCACCCTGTGGACAACCTCTGCGCGGTCGCCTCCCGCTCGGGCACGCTCGGGGTATGCACCCTCCGACGCTGCCCGGGTACGAGGTCCTCGGTCCGCTCGGTGCGGGCGGCAGCGCGCAGGTGTGGCGTGCCCGGCGCACGGTCGACGACCTGGAGGTGGCGCTGAAGGTGGTCCGGCCGGGACCCGGGCAGGTCGCGTCCGCGCTCGCCGAGGCCGGGCTGCTGGCCAGGGTGCGGCACCCGCACGTGCTGCACCTCTACGACGTGCTGCCGCTGCTCGGCGCGGACGGGCGCCCGGAGGCGGTGGTGCTGGTGACCAGGCTGGCCGGGGGCGGCTCCCTCGCCCAGGTGCTCGCCCGACGGCGGCTGCTCTCGCCAGGCGAGCTGGTCACCGTCCTGCACCCGGTGGCCACCACGCTGGCCGACCTGCACCGCGAGGGCGTGGTGCACGGCGACCTGTCCACCGGCAACCTGCTCTTCCGCCGCGACGGTATGCCGTTGCTCGCGGACCTCGGCACCGCCCGGGTGGTCGGTGAACCGGGGCTGCGCGGACTGGGCACCGGCGGGATGGACGGCATGGTCGCCCCCGAGGTGCTCGAGGGGTTCCCGGCCGCCTCCGCCTCCGACGTCTACCAGCTGGGTGCCCTGGCCTGGCTGTGCCTGGTGGGCTCACCCCCGGGGCCGGGCTACGACCGGCGCCCGCTCGCCGAGGTGGCGCCGGAGCTGTCCCCGGTCGTCGTCGAGCTGGTGAACCGGTGCCTGTCCCCGGAGCCGGAGGACCGGCCGGACGCCCAGGAGGTGGCCGGCGCCGTGATGGAGGTCGCCGCCCCGGAGCCGGTGGAGGTGGCGCCGGACGCAGACGCCGCGCACGGGGTCACCCGCCGGCTGCGGCAGGTGGCGCTCGAGGACGCGTCGGACCTCGAGCCGCCCACCCGGGGCCGTCGGTGGCGCCGCGGGCGTGGGCGACCTCCCGGCCGCACCGGCCACCCGCCGGGCCGCACCGGCCACCCGCCGGGCCGCGCCGGGCTGCACCGGGCCGACCCGGCGGTGGCGGGCCCGCGCCCGGCCCTGACCCTGGGGGTGCTGGGGGTGACGGCCGCGGCGCTGCTGGCGATGGTGCTCCTGGCGCTGTGGCCGAGGACCGGCGGTCCGACCACCCTGGTGGACCGGCCGGTCGGCGCCGCCACCACCGCCACCGGCACGGAGCCGTCCGAGCCCACCGCGACAGCACCGCCCACGACGGCACTGCCCACGACGGCACCGCCCACCACGCCCGAGCCCGCAGCCACGGTGCCGCCGGCGAGTGCGCTGCAGTCGCTGCTCGACCGCCGGGCGGACGCCTGGGAGGCCGCCGACCCGTCGCTGCTGGACGCCGTGGTCGTCCCGGGGTCCGAGGCGCAGGCCCGGGAGCAGGGGGCGCTGGAGCAGGTGCGGGACGCGGGGGTGTCCTACCCGGAGGTCACCTTCCGGGTCGACGCGATGGAGGTGCTGGCCGAGGAGGACGACCTGCTCGTCGTGGAGGCGCTGCTCTCACGCGGGGCCGTCCGGGCATACCGGGGGGAGGAGGTGGTGCTGCGCGAGCCGGAGCGGCAGGACCGGGTGCGGCTGGAGGTGGTGCCGACCGAGACCGGCTGGCTGCTCAGCTCCTGGGAGCCGGCCGCCCGCTGAGACCGTCCCGACCGGTCTCGCCGCGGCTGTCCTCGACGACCCAGGCGGCGGCGGAGACCAGGTCCGGGTGGGTGAAGGTGAACCCGGCGTCGGTGAGCACGGTGGGCAGCACCTTGGCGGAGGCGAGGATCTCCTGCGCCATCTCGCCCAGCACGACCCGCAAGGCCAGGCCCGGGGCGGGCAGGAAGGACGGTCGCCCGAGCTCACGGGCGAGCGCCGTGGTGACGGCAGCCTGGGTGGCCGGGTGCGGGCCGGCCAGGTTGACGGGACCGGTGACCTCGGGCCGGTCCAGGAGGAACAGCAGCGCCCGCACCTGGTCGTGCAGGGTGATCCAGGGCCAGTAGGCACGTCCGCCCGCGAGCGGGCCCCCCAGGCCCAGACGCACCAGCGGCAGCAGTCGGCCCAGGGCCCCACCCCGGGCCGACAGCACGATGCCCGTGCGCGCGAGCGCCACCGGGACCCCGGCCTCCTCGGCGGGGCGGGTGGCGCCCTCCCAGCTGCCGGTGAGCCGGGCCAGGAAGCCCTCGCCCGGGGCGCTGGCCTCGGTGAGGACCTCGTCCCCGCGGTCCCCGTAGTAGCCCACCGCCGAGCCGGACACCAGGCGTGGAACCTGTCCGGTCCTCGCCTGCTCCGCGAGGGCCCTGGCGACGGTGCTGGTGCCGTCCAGCCGGGAGGAGACCAGCAGCCGCTTGCGGGACGCCGACCAGCGCTGGTCGCCGATCCCGGCACCGGCCAGGTGCACGACACCGGTCACGTCCGCGAGCGCACCGGGGGCCAGGTCCTCGCCGGGGGACCACTGCAGCTCGGCGACCCCGACGGGGAGCTCCGCCGCGGGCCGCGGGGCGCGGCGCACCAGGTGCAGCACCTGGTCACCGCGCCCGCGCAGCGCCTCCGACAACGCGGAGCCGATCAACCCGGACGCGCCGGTGATGGCGACCCTGGAGGATCCGGACGTGCCGTCGGTGTCGCTCATCCCGGCCCGGTCCTCAGACCTCGAAGTGCGCCTCCTCGAGGCGCTCCTTCATCGTCGAGAGGAAGCGGGCGGCGTCCGCGCCGTCGACCACGCGGTGGTCGTAGCTGATCGCGAGGTAGACCATGTCGCGGATCGCGATCGTCTCCATCCCGTCCTCGTCGGTGATGACCACCGGGCGCTTGACGACCGCGCCGGTGCCCAGGATGCCGACGTTGGGCTGGTTGATGATCGGGGTGTCGAAGAGCGCACCCCGCGACCCGGTGTTGGTCAGCGTGAAGGTGCCGCCCGACAGCTCGTCCGGGGTCACCTTGTTGTCCCGGGTCCGTGCCGCCAGGTCCGCGATCTTGCGCGCCAGCCCCGCGATGTTCAGGTCACCGGCGTCCTTGATGACCGGGACCAGCAGCCCGCGCGGGGTGTCGACCGCGACCCCGAGGTGCTCGGCGGCGTGGTAGACGATCGAGTCGTCCTCGACGCTGGCGTTGACGATCGGGTGCTCCTTGAGCGCCTCGATCGCCGCCATCGCGAAGAACGGCATGAACGAGAGCTTGGTGCCCTCGCGCTGCAGGAACTCGTCCTTGACCCGGCGACGCATCCGAGAGATCCGGGTGACGTCGACCTCGATCACCGTGGTCAGCTGGGCGCTGGTCTGCAGCGACTCCACCATCCGTGCGGCGATCACCTTGCGCAGGCGCGACATCTTCTCCGTGCTGCCCCGCTTGCTGTCCCCGGACGGCGCCGCGCTGCTGCTCGGCGCGGAGGCGGCCGGAGCCTTCTCCTCGGCGGCGGGCGCCTTCTCCTCGGCGGCCGGAGCGGGGGGCTCCTCCTTGGCCTTGGCGGCGGCGTCCAGCACGTCCTGCTTACGGATGCGGCCACCGACACCGGTGCCCTGCAGGGAGCCGAGGTCGACCCCGTGCTGGGACGCGAGCTTGCGCACCAGCGGGGTGACGTAGGCCGAGACGTCCTGGTTGGCGGCGCGCGGAGCGTCGGCCTGCTGCTGGGTGTCGGCCGTGCCGTCGCCGTCGGCGTCCTTGTGCGAGGTGGTGCCGTTCTCGGAGGTGGTGGTGCCCACCCCGACCGCGACACCGGAGTCGTCGGCGTCGTCGCCGCCGGAGCCCCCGGACTTCTCGGCGGAGTCCTTGGCGGCCTTCTCCTGGGTGCGGGCCTCCTCGGCGAGGTCGCCGGACTCCTCGGAATGCTCGGAGTCGGAGTCCTTGGACTGCGCCTCGTCCTGCTGCGGCTGCTCGTCCTTCTTCTCGTCCTTCTCGGCCGTGTCCTCGGAGGAGCCGCCGGAGCCGGACGCGCTGCCACCGATGACCGCGAGCTCGCCGCCGACCTCGACGGTGTCGTCCTCCGCGGCGATGATCTTCGTCAGCACCCCGGCGACCGGGGACGGGATCTCGGTGTCGACCTTGTCGGTGGAGACCTCGAGCAGCGGCTCGTCGACCTCGACGGTGTCGCCCTCGGACTTGAGCCAGCGGGTGACCGTGCCCTCGGTCACGGACTCGCCGAGTGCCGGCATCGTGACGGTCTCGCCCTCGGAGGAGCCACCGTCGGAGGAGCCGCCGCCGGAGGGCTCGTCCTGCGAGCTCGACTCCTGCTGCGGCGCCGCCTGCTCGGGCTCCTGGTCCTGCTGGGGCTCCTCGTCCTGCTGGGGCTCCTCGTCCTGCTCGGGCTCTTCGGCCTGCGGCTGCTCCGACTCCTGCGACGCGTCGGCGGAGTCGCCGCCCTCGTCGGACCCGGAACCGGCCTCACCGTCACCGACGACGCACAGGTCGGCGCCGACCTCGACGGTCTCGTCCTCCTCGGCGAGGATCTCCTGCAGCACACCGGCCACGGGGGAGGGGATCTCGGTATCGACCTTGTCGGTCGACACCTCGAGCAACGGCTCGTCGACCTCCACGGAGTCGCCGACGCTCTTCAGCCAGCGGGTGACGGTGCCTTCGGTGACGGACTCACCGAGGGCGGGCATCGATACACGTTCCGACATGTCTGTGACTCTCTCCTCGTCCGGGGCTTGCAGTCTACGGGTGTTGGTGCCGCCGCGGCGGGCGTGGTGGCACCGGGTCAGGAGTGGGCGTGCAGCGGCTTGCCCGCGAGCGCCAGGTGGGCCTCGCCGAGCGCCTCGTTCTGGGTCGGGTGGGCGTGCACGAAGGCCGCCACCTCCTCGGGCAGGGCCTCCCAGCCGACGATGAGCTGCGCCTCGCCGACCTGCTCGCCCATCCGCGAGCCGATCATGTGCACGCCGACCACCGGCCCGTCCGTGCCGGCACGGACCAGTCGTACCAGGCCGGCGGTGCCGAGGATCTGCGACTTGCCGTTGCCGCCCAGGTTGTACTCGTAGGCGGTGGCCTCGCCGTGCTGCTCGCGGGCCTTCGCCTCGGTGAGCCCCACCGAGGCGATCTCCGGCTCGCAGTAGGTCACCTTCGGGACCAGGTGGTCACGGACCGGTTCCGGGTCGAGCCCCGCGATGTCCTCGGCCACAAAGATCCCGTGGGCGAACCCGCGGTGGGCCAGCTGGACCCCCGCGACCAGGTCGCCGACGGCGCGGACGGTCCCGACGCCGGTGCGCAGCCGCTCGTCGACCTGCACGAACCCGCGGTCCAGGGTGACGCCCGCCTCGGCATACCCCAGCCCCTCGCTGCGCGGGCCGCGTCCCACCGCGACCAGCAGCAGCTCGGCGGACAGCTGCTCGCCACCGTCCAGCTCGACCTGGACGCCCGCCTCGTCCTGGGTGACGCCGGACACCGAGACACCGGTGCGCGAGGTGATCCCCCGCTTGCGGAAGGCTCGCTGCAGGTGGCTGCTGATGGTGGGCTCCTCACCCGGGACCAGCCGGTCCAGCGCCTCCACCACGGTGACCTCCGCGCCGAAGCTGCGCAGCACCGAGGCGAACTCGACGCCGATGACCCCACCGCCCAGCACGATCGCCCGGTCCGGGACCTCGCTCAGGTTCTGGGCCTGGTCGCTGGTCATGATGCGGCCGCCGATCTCGATCCCGGGCAGGGTGCGGGCGAAGGACCCGGTGGCCAGCACCACGTGGTCGCCGGCGAGCTCCTGGTCGCCGACCCGGACGGTCCCCGGGCCGTCGAGGACGCCCTCGCCCTCGACGTAGGTGATGCCCTCAGCCGCCCGGACCAGCCCCTGCAGGCCCTTGTGCAACCGCCCGACGACTCCGTCCTTGTAGCGGTGCACGGCCTCCAGGTCGATCCCCTCGAAGGTGCTGCGGACCCCGTAGGTCGCGGAGCCGCGGGCGGAGTCGGCGACCTCGGCGCTGTGCAGCAGGGCCTTGGTGGGGATGCAGCCGCGGTGCAGGCAGGTCCCACCGAGCTTGTCCTTCTCCACCAGGGCGACGCGCAGCCCCAGCTGCGCCGCACGCAGCGCGCAGGCGTACCCGCCGCTGCCGCCACCGAGGATCACGATGTCGTACGTCGTCATCGGCATGGGCGTCATCCTGCCACCTCCGAGGAAACCGGTGGCAGCCGGTGGCCCGGCGTGCGAGGCTGACCCGGTCATGTCCCGACGAGGTGAGGAGGTGGCCGATGAACGACTCTCCGGTCACGGACGACGTCAAGGCCAAGTTCCGCGAGGCCCTGGAGAAGAAGCAGGCCCACGGAGGGACGGACGTCTCCGACCATTCCGAGCACGGCAAGGTCGCGCACGCGCGTGACGCCAAGACCTCGGGGTCGCAGCAGATGTTCCGCCGCAAGAGCGGCTGACGTCGGACCGTCGCACGGACGCGAGGGGCACCATCCGCCACGGCGGACGGTGCCCCTCGTGCCGTCCTGGGTCTCAGCCGGCGTAGGAGCGGGCCAGCGCCACCAGCGAGCGCACGCCGGCGCCGGTGCCGCCCTTGGGGTGGTAGCCCCAGGGGGACTTCTCGTTGAAGGCCGGCCCGGCGATGTCCAGGTGGGCCCACGGGATCTGCGCGGACTCGCCCTCGTCATCGCCCGTGTCGGACCCGCGGGTGCCGACGAACTCCTGCAGGAAGGTCGCCGCCACCATCGCGCCGGCCGAGCGCTCGCCGGTGTGCTTGAGGTCCGCCACCGGGGTGTCCAGGGTGGGCCGCAGCTCCTCGGGCATGGGCAGCGCCCAGGCGGTGTCGCCGGCCTCGGTGCCCAGCCGGACCAGGGTGTCCCGCAGCCCGTCGTCGTTGCCCATCACGCCCATCGTCCGCTCGCCGAGGGCGACGATGCAGGCACCGGTCAGGGTGGCCACGTCGACGATGGCGTCCGGCTGCTGCTCGGAGGCCAGCGCCAGGCCGTCGGCCATCACCAGCCGGCCCTCGGCGTCGGTGTTGATGATCTCGACGGTGCGACCGCCGCGCATGGTGACCACGTCGCCGGGTCGCTGCGCGAGGTCGCCGGTCATGTTCTCCGCCAGGCACAGGTATGCCGTCACCTGGACCGGCAGGCCCAGCTCGGCGATGGCCAGGGTCGCCGCGGCGCAGGCGGCGGCGCCGCCCATGTCCATCTTCATGGTGACCATCGAGGCGCCCGGCTTGAGGCACAGGCCGCCGGAGTCGAAGGTGATGCCCTTGCCGACCAGGGCCAGGTGGGTGTTCGCGCCCTCGGGCGTGTAGCGCAGGGTCACCAGCCGCGGGCCGCGCCCGGATCCCTGCCCGACGCCGACGATGCCGCCGCAGCCCTCGGCGACCAGCCGCTCGGGCTCCCAGACCTCGACCTCGACGCCGGTGCCGGCCGCCCGCTCCAGCACCGAGTCGGCGAAGGTCTCCGGGTAGAGCAGGTTGGGCGGGGTGTTGACCAGGTCCCGGGCGTAGCAGACCGCCGACGCGAGCGCGTCGACCTCGCCGCCGGCCGCCCCGGCCTCCTTCTCGTCGACGCCGACCACGGTGACCGAGGCCAGCGGCGCCTTCGCCGACTCGGCTTTGCCGACGCCGTGCTGCTGGTCGAAGCTGTAGGCGCCGAGCACGGCGCCCTCGGCCACCGCCTGCGCCTGCGCGCGGTCCTGCTGGCCGAGCGCGAGGACGGCCGAGGAACGACCGGCCAGCGCACGGGCGGCGATGCCGGCGGCCCGCCGCAGCTGCTCGCTGCGCGGGGCCGGGCCGCTGCTCGCGACGCCGACCACCACGACGACGGACGCGGCGACGCCCTCCACTCCTGCCACCCGGGTGATCTCGTCTGCGCCGCCCTCGGCGCCGAGGGCGGCCAGGGTCTCCAGCAGCGCGGCGGCCGTGCTCTCGCTCAGCCCGTGCCCCTCGAGCAGGCTCAGGCTGCCGGCCTTCTTCGTGGCCCCGATGACCAGGGCGTCGCCCGGGAGGTCGGCGGGTGCGGAGCTGGTGAAGCTGGTGGTGGTGCGGGGCGCCATGTCACGTCCTTGTCGTCGGGGATCGGGTCCTGCCGCCCGAGACTAGGCCACACCCCGAGCACTAGGCTGACCGACCATGAGCGACTCCACGACGATGACGTCCCCGCTGCACGACCGGCACGTCGTGCTCGGTGCCAAGATGGCCGACTTCAGTGGCTGGTCGATGCCGATCGAGTACCCCGGCGGTGGGGTGGTGGCCGAGCACACCGCGGTCCGCGAGCGCGTCGGTCTCTTCGACGTCTCGCACCTGGGCAACGCGTCGGTGCGCGGCCCCGGCGCCAAGGACTTCCTCAACACCTGCCTGGCCAACGACCTGGACCGGATCGAGCCGGGTAAGGCCCAGTACACGCTGTGCTGCGACGAGGACGGCGGCGTGGTGGACGACCTGATCGCCTACCTGCGCAGCGAGGACGACGTCTTCCTCATCCCCAACGCCGCCAACACGGCCGAGGTGGTCCGCCGGCTGCAACTGGAGGCGCCCGCCGGGGTGGAGGTGTCGGACGAGCACCGGGAGCACGCCATCCTGGCGCTGCAGGGACCCGCGGTCGACGAGGTGATGACCGCCCTCGGGCTGCCGACCGGGCACGGGTACATGAGCTTCGTGGACACCACCTGGGAGGGCGTCCCGGTCACCGTGTGCCGCACCGGCTACACCGGTGAGCGCGGCTACGAGCTGGTCTGTGCGGCCGCGGACGCCGGCGCGCTGTGGGACGCGCTGGTGGCGGCGATGGAGCCGTACGCCGGCATCCCGTGCGGGCTCGGTGCCCGGGACACGCTGCGCACCGAAATGGGGTATGCCCTGCACGGCAACGAGCTGTCCCGCGAGATCACCCCGGTGATGGGCCGGACCGCCTGGGCCGTCGGCTGGGACAAGCCCGCCTTCTGGGGCAAGGAGGCACTCACCCGTCAGCGCGAGGCCAAGGAGTGCCGGCTCTCGCGGGGCCTGCTGGTCACCGGTCGGGGGATCCCCCGGGCCGGGTGCACCGTGCTCGACCAGGACGGGACCGAGGTCGGGGTGGTCACCTCGGGCACCTTCGGGCCCACCCTCAGGCGCGGGGTGGCGCTCGCGCTGCTGGACCGCACGATCGCCGAGGGCACGCCGCTGGTGGTCGACGTCCGGGGACGTCGGGTCGAGGTCGAGATGAGCAGGCCGCCGTTCGTCACCGGGGGCGCCGCCGGCTGAGCAGGCGGCGGCTGATCAGTGGCCGACGAGCGGGGCGCCGGAGATGTCCAGCACCCGGCCCGCGGCCACCAGGTGCACCCGTCGACAGGCCGCGGAGAGGCGTCGGTTCACCCGCTCGAGGAGGTCGTGCAGCAGCGCCTGAGCGGGCTCGGTGTGGGCGCCGGCGGGCGCCGTCTCCCGGCTCAGCACCACCACGTCGAAGGGGAGGGCCTGCAGGGCGACCACCAGCTCGTCCAGCTGGTCGTCCACCTGCCGCTGCGCAGCCGGGGGGTCCAGCGGGAGGCGCGTGCCGAGCTGCCCGGCCAGCCAGCCGGGGACGTCCTCCACCAGCACCGGCCCCCGCGCTGCCATCAGGGCCCGGGTCAGGTCGTCGGTGCTGCCGCCCACCCGGGTCACCCCGTGGTGCGGGCGGAGCAGGGTGTCGGCGTGCCGCGACACGTCACCGGGCGCGTTGCCCAGCACCAGGGTGGACGTCATGGCTGAACGAGCTCCTCGGTCGGTCGGGCTGCGGTCGGTCAGCGGCGGACCGGCGTGTCGCCACGCCCCACCGCTGGGCGAGGGATGCGGCTGCCGCGCATCTGGAAGGCCCGCAGCACGACGTACCAGGCGGAGCCCTTGCCCGGGTCCTGGCCGAACTCCTGCGCATACCTCTTCTTGGTCCGGCGCCACAGCAGCCAGCAGTCGACGACGCCGAAGAGCATGAGGCCGTAGGCCACCGCGAAGGTGCCCATCCGGGACCAGGCGAACGGCAGCAGCGAGATCGCCAGCACGCCGATCATCGCGGGGAGCAGGATCTCGCCCACGTTCCACCGCGAGTCCACCGAGTCGCGCAGGAACCGCCGCTCGGGACCGCGGTCCCGGGCCGGGAGGTAGCGCTCCTCTCCCCGGAGCATCGCCTCCCGGGCCTTGGCGCGCTCGGCGCGCTGCTTGGCCTTCTGGTCGGCGGTCATCGACTTGCGGTCGACCACGAGCGGGCGGCGGTTCGCCGCCTCGGAGTCGCGCCGGCGGGGGGTCGGGCGGCCCTTGCCGACCGGCCGCGAGGGGTCACCGGGGGCGACCGGGCTCGTCACGGCTTCCGTGTGCGCCTCGGTCAGCTCCTTGGACCTTCTCCCAAAAACCACGTGCTCAGTGTACGCATCGTGCCCCGGGCCACCGGTGGTTAGGCTCGGCTCTCGTGGATCCGACGACGAACGACCAGTCCGGCGCCGCGGGGCGCACCGCCGAGCTCACCGCACGGATGCGTGACCTGATGCCGGGGGTGCGCTCCGACCTGGAGGCGCTGACCCGCATACCGTCCGTGTCCCTGGACTCCTTCGACCAGCGGCACGTGGACGACAGCGCTGCCGCCACCGCCGACCTGCTGCGGGCCGAAGGGCTGGCGGTGGTGGTCGTCCGCGAGGGCGGGCGTCCGGCCGTGATCGGCCGGCTGCCGGCGCCGCCCGGGGCGCCGACCGTGCTGCTGTACGCGCACCACGACGTCCAGCCGCCCGGCGACGACGCGGACTGGGACACCCCCGTCTTCGAGCCCACCCAGGTGGGAGAGCGGCTCTACGCCCGCGGGGTGGCCGACGACAAGGCCGGGGTGCTGGCGCACGTCGCGGCGCTGCGCGCGCACGGCGGCCGGCCACCGGTGGGGGTCACCGTCTTCGTGGAGGGCGAGGAGGAGGTCGGCTCGGACTCGTTGCCCACCATCCTGGACCGGCACGGGGACCTGCTGGCCTGCGACGCGATCGTGCTCGCCGACTCGCACAACTGGAAGGTCGGGGTCCCCGCGCTGACCACCACGCTGCGCGGCATGGTGCGGGTGGTGGTCGAGGTGCGGGCGCTGGAGCACGGGCTCCACAGCGGCCTCTACGGCGGTGCGGTGCCGGACGGGCTGACCGCCCTGTGCCGGCTGCTGGCCACCCTGCACGACGAGGTCGGCGACGTCGCGGTCCCGAACCTGATGCGTTCCGAGGCGGCCGAGCTGGACTTCACCGAGGAGGACCTGCGCGCGGACGCCGGCCTGCCCCCGGGGGTCCGCCCGATCGGGACCGGCTCCCTGCTGTCCCGGATGTGGACCCAGCCGTCGGTGACCGTGATCGGCATCGACGCCCCGGCGGTGGACGTCGCGGCCAACCTGCTCACCCCGGTCGGCCGGGCCAAGGTCTCGATGCGGATCCACCCCGCGGAGGACCCGCGCACCGCCTACCAGGAGCTGCGTGCCCACCTGCAGCGGCACGCGCCGTGGGGCTGCGGCGTGGAGGTCACCCTGGTCGACGACGGCGCCGGCTTCGCCGCCGACGCCCAAGGCCCCGTCTACGACGCGGCGCGGCAGGCCTTCACCGACGCCTGGGACGGCGTCGCCCCGGTGGACATCGGCGTGGGCGGCTCGATCCCGTTCGTGGCGGCCTTCGCGCAGCGCTTCCCCGAGGCCGCCATCCTGGTCACCGGCGTGGAGGACCCGGACACCCGGGCGCACGCCGCCAACGAGAGCCTGCACCTGGGCGAGTTCGAGCGGGTATGCCTGGCCGAGGCACTCCTGCTGGAACGGCTCGGGACGATGGGCGAGGATGGGGAGCATGGGTAACGACGACGAGGGCACGAACCAGGGCAGCTACGTCAACACCGGCGGCGGCTTCGAGCGCAAGACCCGCTACATCCCGGAGCGCATCACCCGGGACGGGCGCGACGGGTTCCCGGTGGAGCCCGGGCGCTACCGGCTGGTGGTCTCCCGCGCCTGCCCGTGGGCGCACCGGATGATCCTCACCCGGCACCTGCTGGGCCTGGAGGAGGCCATCCCGATGGCCGTCTGCGGTCCGGTGCACGACGCCGACTCCTGGACCTTCGACCTGGACCCCGGCGGCGTGGACCCGGTGCTGGGCATACCCAAGCTCAAGGACGCCTACGACGCCCGTCCCGAGGGCTACCCCGAGTCCGGGGTGACGGTGCCGGCCTTCGTCGACACCACCACCGGCCGGGTGGTGACCAACGACTTCGACCAGATGGTCAAGGACCTGGTCACCGAGTGGTCCGAGCACCACCGCGAGGGCGCCCCCGACCTGTGGCCCGAGCACCTGCGGGACGAGATCGAGGAGGTCTCCGCCGAGGTCTACCGGGACGTCAACAACGGCGTCTACCGGTGCGGCTTCGCGGGGTCCCAGGAGGCCTACGAACAGGCCTACGACCAGCTCTTCTCCCGGCTGGACCAGCTGGAGCAGCGGCTCTCCGGCCGGCGCTACCTGGTCGGCGACCAGCTGACCCTGGCCGACGTGCGGCTGTGGCCGACCCTGGTCCGCTTCGACGCCGCCTACCACGGTCACTTCAAGTGCAACCGTCAGAAGCTCACCGAGATGCCGGTGCTGTGGGCCTACGCCCGTGACCTGTGGCAGACCTGGGACTTCGGGTCCACCACCGACCTGGAGCACGTCAAGGCGCACTACTACGCCACCCACCGGGACATCAACCCCACCGGGGTGGTGCCCAAGGGCCCGGACACCAGCGGCTGGTCCGCACCGCACGGGCGCGAGTCGCTGGGCTGAGCCGGGCGGGCGGTGAACCGCCCGCCGTGGCACCGATAGCATCGTCGACCGTGACCGACCAGCCGCACGAGCCCGACGACCTCATCGGCGAGGCCCTCGCCGACTCCACCTCCGACGCGTCGCTGCAGCGCACCGTGCTGCGCAGCGAGCAGATCTCCGCCGACCTCGAGGTCGCCCCGGAGCGCTACCGGATGCTGACCGGTGACCGGCCCACCGGCCACCTGCACCTGGGCCACTACTTCGGCAGCCTGCGCAACCGGGTGGCGCTGCAGGACAAGGGCCTGGACACCTGGGTGCTGATCGCCGACTACCAGGTGATCACCGACCGCGACTCGGTCGGCTCGCTGCAGGAGCGGGTCTTCTCGCTGCTCACCGACTATCTCGCCGTCGGCATCGACCCGGCCAGGACGACGATCTTCGCGCACTCGCAGGTCCCGGCGCTGAACCAGCTGATGCTGCCTTTCCTGTCCCTGGTCACGGACAGCGAGCTGCGGCGCAACCCGACCGTGAAGGCCGAGCAGGACGCCACCGGGGGCCGCCCGATGACCGGCCTGATGCTCACCTACCCGGTGCACCAGGCGGCGGACATCCTGTTCTGCAAGGCCAACGTGGTGCCGGTGGGCAAGGACCAGCTGCCGCACCTGGAGCAGACCCGGGTGGTGGCCCGCCGGTTCGACGAGCGGTACGGCCGCGCCGGGGACGCGAGCCGGCCGGTCTTCCCGCCGCCGGACGCGCTGCTGTCGGAGGTGCCGAACCTGCTGGGCACCGACGGGCAGAAGATGAGCAAGTCCCGGGGCAACGTCATCGAGCTGCGGATGAGCGCGGACGAGACCGCGAAGGCGATCAAGAAGGCGGTGACCGACGCCGACCGGCACATCGGCTACGACCCGGTGGCCCGGCCTGAGGTCTCCAACCTGGTGCTGCTCGCCGCGCTCACCACCGGGCGGGACCCGCACGCCGTCGCGGACGAGATCGGTGACGGCGGGTCGGGGGCGCTCAAGGCACTGGTGACCGAGGCGGTCAACGAGCACCTGGCCCCGGTCCGCGCCCGCCGCGCCGAGCTGGCGGCCGACCCCGGCCACCTGCGCCAGGTGCTGGCCACCGGTGACGCCCGCGCCAACGAGGTCGCCGAGCAGACCCTCGCGCAGGTGCGCGAGGCGATGCAGATGGTCTACGGCTGAGGTCGGCGGGTATGCCTGGCCCGCCACGGGTGGTGGTCGTCACCGACCGTTCGGGTGACCGGTTGCCGCCCGGTGCCGCTGAGGACGTGGCCCGGGGGTGGGCCCGGACGGCACCGCACGTCCGGGTGGAGGCGCACGCCGGGCACGACGGCGGGGCCGGCTTCGGTGAGCTGGTCGCCGAGCGGTGCGGGACGGACACCGCCACCCACCCGGTGGTGGTGCCCGGTCCCACCGGTCGGCCGGTGCCCGCGGTGATCACCCTGGTCCGGCGGGACGGGACCAGCGGCGCGACGGCATACCTGGACACGGCGCAGATCGCCGGACGGCACCTCGCGGACCCCGGCCTGCTGGCGGACCCGGGGGAGCTGTCCAGCGCCGGGGTCGGCCGCGCCCTGCTGCTGGCACGGGAGCTCGGCGCGCAGCGGGTCGTCGTCGGCGTCGGGCCGCTGGCCTGCCACGACGGCGGGGCCGGCCTGCTCCGGGCCCTCGGCGCCGGGGACGACCTGGCCGACCTGCCGGCCGTGCGCAGGGACTGGGCGGACACCCAGCTGGTGGTGGCGAGCACCACGGAGGCCTCGCTGCTCGGCTTCCACGGCGCCAGCGCCACCCTCGCCGAGCACGGCGTCGACCCGCAGGTGACCCAACGTCTGGAGTCCCGCCTCGGTGAGCTCACCGACCGGGTGAACGCGCTGCTGCCCCCGCAGCGGGACCTGCTCACCGGGTTGCCCCGCCGCCCGGAGCGGGTGGCCGGGGCCGGTGCCGGTGGTGGGGTCGGGTATGCCGTCCAGCTGCTGGGCGCCCGCACGGACACCGGTGCGCGCTTCCTGCTCGACGAGCTGGGGATCCGGGACCGGCTGCCGGGGGCGCTGCTGGTGCTGGTCACCGACGTGTACGACTACACCAGCGTCCACGAGGGGGTGGTGGCCGACACCGCGCGGGCCGCCCTGGACGTCGCGGCCCCCACCGTGGTGCTGGGCCGGGAGGTGTCCGTGGGGCGCCGGGAGGGGATGTCGCTGGGGGTCAGCGGCTCCTACGCCCCCCGGGGGACGGAGGACCTGGCGGACCTGGCGGCACGGGTCGCCCGGACCTGGACACCACCCCCGCCGCCCCCGCCGCACGCCCCGCGGTGACGTACCCTGGAAGTACGGGAACAACCGGCCGAGGGGCCGACGTTCCCCCCAGCACGACCTTCCCTCACGAGAGGACCCGAGCGCATGACCGAGACGCAGACCACGCGCAGCCACGGCGTCATCCTGACCGACGTGGCCGCCTCCAAGGTGAAGAGCCTGCTGGACCAGGAGGGTCGGGACGACCTGCGGCTGCGCATCGGCGTGCAGCCCGGCGGATGCTCCGGCCTCATCTACCAGCTGTACTTCGACGAGCGCACCCTCGACGGCGACCTGGTCGCCGAGTTCGAGGGTGTCGAGGTCGTCGTCGACCGGATGAGCTCGCCCTACCTGGACGGTGCCTCTATCGACTTCGCCGACACCATCGAGAAGCAGGGCTTCACCATCGACAACCCGAACGCGGGCAGCTCCTGCGCCTGCGGTGACAGCTTCGGCTGAACAGGCGCACCGCGGGTGACGTGGCAGGGGCGGGACATCACGGTGTCCCGCCCCTGCCACGTCCGGTCCCCGGGGGAGAGGAACGAGTCCATGCCGATCGAGCCGGCCGCCTCACGCTGGGACCTCGACGGTGCCGGTGCGGCACCGGGCGAGGACCTGGTCGGGGTCGGGGCGGACCTGGAACCGGGGACGGTGCTCTCGGCGTACCGGGCCGGGCTCTTCCCGATGGGGCTGGGCGGCGAGCAGGGCTCGGACACCCTCGGCTGGTGGGCGCCCGACCCGCGGGGCGTGCTGCTGCCGGGGGACCTGCACGTGAGCCGCTCGCTGCGCCGGGCGGCCCGCCGGTACGAGGTGAGCGTCGACCGCGCCTTCGCCGCCGTGCTGGACGGTTGCGCCGACCCCGCCCGGGAGGGCGGCTGGATCACCCCGCAGATCGCCGCCGCCTACGGCAGGCTGCACACCCTGGGCTGGGCGCACTCGGTCGAGGTGTGGCACCGGGGGTTGCTGGTCGGCGGCCTCTACGGCCTGGCACTGGGGCGGCTGTTCGCCGGCGAGTCGATGTTCCACCGCGCCACCGACGCCTCCAAGGTGGCCCTCGTCGCCCTGGTGGAGGTGCTCTCCGAGGACGGGGCCCCCTGGCTGCTGGACGTGCAGTGGCAGACCCCGCACCTGGCATCGCTCGGGGTGCGCGAGATCGGGCGGGAGGAGTACCAGAGGCGGCTGTCCGAGGTGGTCATGGCCGACCTCCCCGCCCGGTGGCGAGGCACCCCCTCGTGAGGGGTACCCACATGACGGGATCCGTCTACGGTGGCGGTAGTGTGTGACCTCGTGAAGCTCGGTAGCCCCAGAAGTGTGAGGTGGATCAGTGCGACGGCTTGAGGAGGCTCGGCCCCGGACCCGTCGGCGGGTGCCCGTCGTCATCGCTGCCGCGTCCGCCGCGATGCTGCTGTCGGGGTGCGGGGAAGCGGTGAGCAGGGGTTTCATGCCGGAGCCGGCCACCGAGGTTGGCCCCGACGTGATCAGCTTCTGGAACTCCACCTGGATCGCCGCACTGGCCGTCGGCGTCCTGGTCTGGGCCCTCATCCTGTGGGCGGTCTTCGCCTACCGGCGGCGCAGCGACGACGAGGTCCCCACCCAGTTCCGCTACCACGTGCCCTTCGAGATCCTCTACACCGTCGTCCCGATCTTCATGGTGGCCGCGCTCTTCGGCCAGACCGTGAACCTGCAGAACGCGATGCTGGACACCGAGCAGGAGCCGGACGTCGTGGTGAACGTCGCCGGCAAGAAGTGGAGCTGGGACTTCAACTACGTCAACGAGGACGTCTACGTCTCCGGTCAGCAGGCGCAGGACCTCAACCTGGGCGAGGAGGGTCTGCCCGAGACGCTGCCCACGATGGTTCTCCCGGTCGACAGCCGGGTCGAGTTCGTGCTGACCTCCCGCGACGTCATCCACTCGTTCTGGGTGGTCAACTTCCTGCAGAAGCTGGACATGGTCCCCGGGCGGGTGAACATCCTGCAGGTGACGACCACCGAGGAGGGCACCTTCCAGGGCAAGTGCGCCGAGCTCTGCGGCGCCTACCACTCCGAGATGCTGTTCCAGGTCGAGGTCGTCTCCCAGGAGGAGTACGACGCCTTCATCGCCGACCTGGAGGCCGCCGGCAACACCGGGCAGCTCGGCACCGAGCTCGACCTCTACCCGCTGCAGCCGGACCAGGTGGAGAAGCTGCCCGAGGAGATGAGGAACTGATGGCGATCACCACCGAGCGTCCGGGCACCGGACCCGCCGTCGCCCAGCGGAGCCCGGTCCACGAGCGCAGCTCCTTCGTGCGCAACGCGGTGCGGGTGCTCACCACGACCGACCACAAGGTCATCGGCAACCTCTACTTCGTGACCACCATGGGGTGGTTCATCCTCGGCGGCCTGATGGCGCTGGTCATCCGCGCCGAGCTCTTCGTCCCCGGCCTGCAGGTCGTGGACAACCCCGAGGTCTTCAACCAGATGTTCACCATGCACGGCACGGTGATGCTGCTGATGTTCGCGACCCCCCTCTTCGCCGGCTTCGCGAACGCGTTGCTGCCGCTGCAGATCGGGGCCCCGGACGTCGCCTTCCCGCGGCTCAACATGCTGGCCTTCTGGATGTTCCTCTTCGGCAGCCTGATCGCCGTCGGCGGGTTCCTCACGCCCAGCGGTGCCGCCAGCTTCGGCTGGTTCGCCTACCAGCCGCTGGCCGGTCCGACGCACAGCCCCGGCCTCGGCGGCGACCTGTGGGTCGTCGGCCTCGCGGTCAGCGGTTTCGCGACGATCTTCGGTGCGGTGAACTTCATCACCACGATCATCTGCATGCGCGCCCCCGGGATGACGATGTTCCGGATGCCGATCTTCACCTGGACCGTCCTGGTGACCTCGATCCTGGTGCTGGTGGTCTTCCCGGTGCTGGCGGCCGCGCTCTTCGGGATGGCGGTCGACCGGATCTTCGGCTGGCACATCTACGACCCCGCGCACGGGGGGGCCATGCTGTGGCAACACCTGTTCTGGTTCTTCGGGCACCCAGAGGTCTACATCATCGCGTTGCCCTTCTTCGGCATCATCTCCGAGGTCATTCCGGTCTTCTCGCGCAAGCCGCTGTTCGGGTACAAGACCCTGGTCATGGCGACGATGGCGATCGCCGCCCTCTCCGTCGCCGTGTGGGCGCACCACATGTACGCCACCGGCGCGGTGCTGCTGGAGTTCTTCGCCATCATGACCATGCTCATCGCCGTGCCGACCGGGGTGAAGTTCTTCAACTGGATCGGCACCATGTGGCGCGGATCGGTGAAGATGGACACCCCCATGCTGTGGGCGGTGGGCTTCATGATCACCTTCCTCTTCGGCGGGCTGACCGGCATCATCCTGTCCAGCCCGGCGCTGGACTTCCACATCACCGACAGCTACTTCGTGGTGGCGCACTTCCACTACGTGGTCTTCGGCACGGTGGTCTTCGCGATGTTCGCCGGGTACTACTACTGGTGGCCCAAGTTGACCGGGCACATGCTCAACGAGGCCTGGGGCAAGTTGCACTTCTGGATGCTTTTCCTGGGCTTCCACGGCACCTTCCTCATCCAGCACTGGCTGGGTGTCGAGGGCATGCCCCGCCGGTATGCCGACTACATGCCCGAGGACGGGTTCACCTGGATGAATCAGCTGTCCACCATCTCCTCGTTCCTGCTGGCCGCCTCGATGCTGCCGTTCTTCTACAACGTGTGGAAGAGCTTCTCCACCCCGAAGGTCACCGTGGACGACCCGTGGGGCTGGGGTACCTCGCTGGAGTGGGCCACCTCGTGCCCGCCGCCGCGGCACAACTTCACCCAGCTGCCGCGGATCCGCTCCGAGCGCCCGGCCTTCGACCTGCACCACCCCGAGATCGGGACCCTGGAGTCGGCCGAGCCGGACAAGGGCGTCGCCGAACAGCTGCTGGGTGGACCGGACACCGACCCTGACGGGCGGACCGGGACCGACACGGGTGGCCGCACGGGGGAGGAGCGCTGATGCGTACCGAGGTCAAGGTCTTCGGGTCCCTCATCCCGTTCTTCGCGGTGATGACGGTGGTCTACGCCTACTTCACCGACCTGGGTGAGTGGGTCGGCATCATCGGCCTGCTGCTGACGATGTTCTTCACCGCCTTCATCACGTTCTACCTGTACATGACCGGCCGCAAGACCGACAGCCGTCCCGAGGACGACCTGCAGGGTGAGATCGCCGACGCGGCCGGGGACTACGGGCACTTCGCGCCCTACTCCTGGTGGCCGCTCTGGTTGGGACTGTCGATCTCGGTCACCGCCCTCGGGCTGGCCGTCGGCTGGTGGCTGCTGATCTGTGCGGCGCCCTTCCTGATGGTCGCCATCCTGGGCTGGACCTACGAGTTCTTCCGCGGCGAGAAGGCGGTCTGAGCCGGCCGACCGCTGGACGTACGCACGGGCCGACGACGTCGGACACGCAGAGAGGCCCGGGGAGATCTTCCCCGGGCCTCTCGCGATGTCGTTCCGGCGTCAGGGCACCAGGACGAGCTTGCCGGTGGTGCCCCCGGCCTCCAGGTCCGTGTGCGCCCGAGCGGCCTCGGCCAGCGGGTAGCGGCCACCGATCCGCACGTCCAGCTCGCCCTTGGCGATGAGATGCAGCAGCTCGTCCGCGCGGGCGAGCAGCTCCTGACGGTCCGCCACGTAGTGGGCCAGCGAGGGGCGGGTCAGGAACAGGGAACCCCCCTGGTTGAGCGACTGCGGGTCCACCGGCGGGACCGGCCCGCTGGCGGCCCCGAAGAGCACCATCGTCCCGCGCGGGCGGAGCAGGGAGATCCCCGCCTCGAAGGTGTCCTTGCCGACGCCGTCGTAGACCACGTCCACCCCGGCCCCGTCCGTCAGCCGGAGCACCTCGTCCACCAAGGACGTCTCGCGGTAGCGCACCACCTCGTCTGCGCCGGCGCCCCGGGCCAGCTCCACCTTCTCCTCGCTGCCGACGGTGCCGATGACCCGCACGCCCTTGCGGTGCAGGAGCTGGCACAGCAGCAGGCCCACCCCACCGGCGGCGGCGGTGACCAGGGCCGTCTGCCCCGACTCGGCGGGGAAGGTGGAGTTCGCCAGGTAGTGCGCGGTCATCCCCTGCAGCATGACGGCGGCCGCCACCTCGAGGTCGATGTCGTCCGGGACCGGCACCAGCCGGTCGGCGGGCGCGACCACCTGCTCGGCATACCCGGCGCCCGGCACCATCGCCCAGGCGACCCGGTCCCCGACCTGGAGCCCGGTGACGTCCTCGCCCAGCGACGAGACGGTGCCCGCACCCTCGCTGCCCACCAGGAAGGGGGTCTGCATCGGGTAGGCACCGGACCGGTGGTAGATGTCGATGAAGTTGACGCCCGAGGCGGCCACGTCGACGCGTACCTGGCCCGGTCCCGGCTCGGGGGTCGGGCGCTCGGCCGTCGTCAGGGCCTCGGGGCCGCCGGTCTGTTCCACCATGATCGCTCGCATGGCGACGACGCTACCCGGTGGCGCTCAGCGGGTGGCGTCCACCCACCGGTCCACGGTGCCGGCGGCGGCGCCGCTGTCGATCGCGCCCGCGGCCCGCGCGAGGCCGTCGCGCACCGCGTCGTGCAGCTCCTCCTCCGAGGTGGGGTGGCGACCGGTCTCGCCGGCCTCCAGCAGGGCCAGCGCGGTGCCCGCGTTGAGCAGCACCGCATCCCGGACGGCGCCGGTCGCACCGGCGAGCAGGGAGCGGGTGACGGCGGCGTTGTGCTCGGCGTCGCCGCCCCGGAGGGCGTCCACCGGATGCAGGGGCAGACCGAGCCGCTCCGGGTCGAGCGTCCAGTGCTGCACCCGGCCCTGCGCCGCCCACCAGACGCGGGTGGTGGTGGCGGGGGTGACCTCGTCCAGGCCGTCCTCACCACGGAAGACGACCGCCTGGGTGCCGCGCCCGGCGAAGACCTCCGCCAGCAGCGGCGCCATCCGCAGGTCCGCGCAGCCCACCGCGGTGTAGCGGGGCTGGGCGGGGTTGGTCAACGGGCCGAGGAAGTTGAAGGCGGTGCCGATGCCCAGCTCGCGGCGGACGCTGCCGGCATACCGCATCGAGGGGTGGAACGTGAGCGCGAAGCAGAAGGTGATGCCGCAGGCGTGCACCACCCGCTCCACCTCGTCGGGGGAGAGGTCGAGACGGATCCCCAGGGCCTCGAGCATGTCCGCCGAGCCGGACCGGCTGGACGCGGCGCGGTTGCCGTGCTTGACGACCCGGGCACCGGCGGCCGCCATCACGATCGCGGACATCGAGGAGATGTTGACGGTCATCGCCCGGTCGCCGCCGGTCC
This sequence comes from Serinicoccus shuyuelongi, assembly GCF_045032955.1. Classification (NCBI taxonomy): domain Bacteria; kingdom Bacillati; phylum Actinomycetota; class Actinomycetes; order Micrococcales; family Ornithinimicrobiaceae; genus Serinicoccus; species Serinicoccus shuyuelongi. The sequence goes on from NZ_JBJFZU010000003.1 coordinate 139,981, forward strand.
CGACGATGTCGATGGTCGGGCCACCCACGGTGAACCGGTGGGCGTGCTCGAGCATCATCCGCGAGAGCCCGGCCATCTCCTGGGCGGTCTCGCCCTTGGCGCGCAGCGCGGTCAGGAAGCCGGCCAGCTGCGCGTCGGTCGCCGAGCCGGACATCACCTGGTCCATCACCCAGGCGGCGGTGGCCTCGCTCAGGTCCTCACCGGCGACGAGCGCGGTGAGCAGGTCCGGCCAGGTGGGGCGGGTGGTGGCGGCACCCGCGTCGGAGGCGGGGTCGGCCACCGGGGTCACCGTCGCGCCAGGTCCGTGACGGCGGCCGTCAGCCGCGCCTCGTCCAGCGGGCGGGACAGGACGGCATCCGCCTGCGACCAGGTCGCCAACCAGCCGTCACCGGGACGCCCGGTCAGGACCAGCACAGGCGGGCACCGGAAGAGCTCGTTCTTGAGCTGACGGCACACCCCCATCCCGCCGTAGGGCTGGGACTCCCCGTCCAGGATGAGCAGGTCGTAGCCCCCGGCGTGCGCCTCCATCAGCGTCATGTCGGCGGTGGCGCACTCCTGCCACCGCTCGACGACGACGTCCTCGGCCGGATGGTCGCCGACCGCCACCCGCACGAGGTCTCGCACACTGCGGTCGTTGCTGTACAGCAGGACCGAGATCGACGTGGGGGAGGAGGTGCTGGTGCCGGTTCCTCCAGGCTGCGAGGGGGCCGCGGGAGAGGTCATGACGACGATGGTACCGAGCCGCCCCAGGGGCGCACGACCGCGGTCACGGCACGCGGCAGGGGGGTAGCGCGGCCCCCTCCGACGGGGGCCTATCATGGGAGGGTGGCGACGACACCTGCAGCAACGATGACCGACACGGAGCGGTTCCACGCGACCGCGCACGGCCCGGCCACCCGCCCGAACATGGTCGCCGTCGGCACCATGGTGTGGCTGGGCAGCGAGATCATGTTCTTCGCTGGTCTGTTCGCCATGTACTTCACCATCCGCTCGGTCTCCCCGGAGATGTGGGCTGAGCGCACCGAGTACCTCGACGTGGTCTTCGCCTCGATCAACACGATGATCCTGGTCATCTCCTCCCTGTGGTGCCAGTTCGGCGTCTGGAAGGCCGAGCGCGGCATCCCGCACCGGACCGGCAGCCTGTTCCACATCGGCAACCCGTTGGGGGACACCGGCTGGGGTATGCGCGAGTGGTACACGCTGACCTACCTCTTCGGCGCCACCTTCATCGCCGGTCAGGTCTGGGAGTACGCCACGCTCACCAGCGAGGGCGTCACCCCGACCGCGGACCCGTACGGCTCGGTGTTCTTCATCACCACCGGGTTCCACGGTCTGCACGTAGCCGGCGGTCTGATCGCCTTCCTGCTCATCATCGGGCGCAGCTTCACCGCGAAGCGCTACACCCACGCCCAGGCCACCGGCGCCGTCGTCACCTCCTACTACTGGCACTTCGTCGACGTCGTCTGGATCGCCCTGTTCGCCGTCATCTACCTGCTGCAGTGACGTCCATGTCCCCGCGCAGCCGCCCTGTCGCAGCCGACGCTCCTCGGAGCACCCGACCCCGGAAGGACCGCCGAGTGAGTTCCCTCGCCGCCCGCCGCCGCAGCCCGATGGCACTGCTGGTGCTCCTGGTCCTGGGGCTGTGCTTCACCGGCACCGCCTACGCCGCGCTGCAGCCCAGCGCCCCGCCCGGGACGTCCAGCACCACCATGTCCACCGACGACATCGAGGCAGGTCGCCAGCTCTTCCTGGGCAACTGCGCCAGTTGTCACGGCACCAACGCCGAGGGCAACGGGGAAGCTGGACCGTCGCTGCACGGCGTCGGTGCCGCCGCCGTGGACTTCCAGGTGGCCACCGGTCGGATGCCGCTGCCCGGCCCGGACGTGCAGGCGGCCCGCAACATCTCGCAGGTGCACTTCAGCGAGGAGGAGATCGCCCAGATGGCGGCGTACATCGACTCGCTCGCGCCCGGACCGGACGTGCCCGAGGAGCAGTGGCTGGACTACAGCCAGGGGGACGTGGCCAACGGCGGCGCGGTGTACCGCACCAACTGCGCGATGTGCCACAACTCCTCCGGTACGGGGGGTGCGCTCACCCGCGGGAAGTACGCGCCCACCCTGATGAACGTGGAGGCTCAGCACATCTACGAGGCGATGGTGACCGGGCCGCAGTCGATGCCCGTCTTCAACGACCAGAACATCACCCCCGAGGAGAAGCGCGACGTGATCGCGTTCCTCAAGTCCATCGAGGACGGCGCCAACGACGAGGGCGGTCACACGCTCGGCAGCCTCGGCCCGGCCGGTGACGCGCTCTTCGCCTGGACCCTCGGTATCCTCGCCTTCATCGCGGCCGCGGTGTGGCTCGGACGGAAGGCGGCCTGAGCATGACGACCCCCAACGACGGTCAGCACGGCGACGCCGGCTCCGGACACGGCACCCCGGCCGACGTGCCGGCGGTCCGCCCCGGCAGCGAGGTCGCCGGCACCGACCGCTTCGCCAACCCCGGGCTCCCGCCGCACGTGCCGCGTCGCGCCGACGTCGACCCCAAGGCCGCGAAGCGCGCCGAGCTGCAGGTCGTCGTCATGTTCGGGCTGTCGGCCGTGGCCTCGGTGGCCTTCGTGGTCGCCTACTTCGCCGTCGACCCGCAGGCCAGGGGTTACCTGCTCGGCGTCGGCGAGATGAACCTCTTCCACCTGGCCCTGGGCATCACCATGGGCATCTCGCTGCTCGGGATCGGCCTGGGAGCGATCCACTGGGCCAAGACCCTGATGCCGGACGAGGAGGTCATCGAGCAGCGGCACCCGCAGGCCTCCGGCGAGGACGACCGCGCGGCCGTCGCCAAGGACCTGTCGCACGGCTGGCGCAGCTCGCAGCTGAACCGACGACCCCTGCTGCTGGCCTCAGCGGGCGGTGCGTTGAGCCTCTTCGCCCTCCCGGTGGTGCTCCCCACCGTGGCCGGTCTCGGACCGCGCCCGCGGCAGGAGCTCTACCAGACGAACTGGGAGCGCGGCCTGCGGTTGATGATCGACCCGTCCGGCGCGCCCGTTCGGGCAGCCGACGTCACCCAGGGCTCGGTGTTCCACATCATGCCCGAGGGCTGGGTGGGTCATGAGGCCTTCGACGAGCACGGGGCCGAGGAGGCGATGATCTCCAAGGGCAAGGACCAGGTGATCCTGGTCAAGCTCGACCCCTCGTTGATCAAGAGCCAGAAGCAGCGGGACTGGGGCTACGACGGGATCGTCGCCTACTCCAAGGTCTGCACGCACGTGGGATGTCCGGTGGCGCTGTACGAGCAGCAGACCCACCATCTCCTCTGTCCCTGCCACCAGTCGACGTTCGACATGACCGACGACTGCAAGGTGATCTTCGGCCCGGCCAAGCGAGCGCTGCCGCAGCTACCGATCACCGTGGACGACGAGGGCTACATCGTGGCCGCGGACCCCTTCCGCGAGCCTGTCGGGCCGAGCTTCTGGGAGCGCGAGCGCCCGGGCCTGTTGGGAGATGACGAGTCATGAGCCAGGTACCCCAGGGCGCCGACCACCTGCGCACCGAGAATGTCGGTGTGCAGGATCCGGCCCCGCAGAGCCAGACCGACCAGGCGTCCCCGGACGCGAAGTTCCCGGGTGCACTGGTCTGGGCCGACGAACGGGTCGGCGCCGCCAAGGGGATGCGGTTCGCGTTCAAGAAGGTCTTCCCCGACCACTGGAGCTTCCTGCTCGGTGAGATCGCCATGTACTCGATGATCATCGCGCTGGTCACCGGCACCTTCCTCACCCTGTGGTTCGTGCCGAGCCTGGGTCACATCACTTACGACGGCTCCTACGTCCCGCTCAAGGGCGTCGGCATGTCCGAGGCTTACGCCTCGACCCTGGACATCAGCTTCGAGGTCAAGGGAGGGCTCCTGATCCGCCAGTTGCACCACTGGTCGGCCCTCTTCTTCATCGTCGGTATCGCACTGCACGCCGCACGCGTCTTCTTCACCGGCGCGTTCCGCAAGCCGCGCGAGCTCAACTGGGTCATCGGCGTCGTGCTTTCCCTGCTGGCCATCATCGAGGGCTTCGCCGGCTACTCGCTGCCGGACGACCTGCTCTCCGGCACCGGCATCCGCGCGATGAACGGCTTCATGATGTCGGCGCCGGTGATCGGCACCTGGATGACGTTCTTCATCTTCGGCGGCGAGTTCCCCGGCGAGGCGATCATCCCGCGGCTCTACATCGCGCACGTGCTGCTGCTGCCCGCCCTCATCGTCGGCCTCTTCGTGCTGCACCTGGCGCTCGTGGTCATCCACAAGCACACCCAGTACCCGGGTCCGGGGCGGACCGACGACAACGTCGTGGGCTTCCCGGTGATGCCGGTGTATGCCGCGAAGGCCGGTGGCTTCTTCTTCGTCGTCTTCGGCATCACCGCGCTGATCTCGGCGCTGGTGCAGATCAACGGCGTCTGGGTCTACGGCCCCTACGACCCGACCCAGGTCACCGCCGGCAGCCAGCCGGACTTCTACATGTGGTTCTCCGACGGTGCGTTGCGGCTGCTGCCGGGGTGGTTGGAGTTCACGGTGTTCGACACGGTGTGGAGCTTCAACATCTTCCTCGGCTCCCTGGTGCTGCTGCCCCTGGTCTGGATCATCATGGGTGTCTACCCGTTCCTCGAGGCGTGGATCACCGGCGACAAGCGCGAGCACCACGTGCTCCAGCGCCCGCGCAACGCCCCGGTCCGCACCGGCATCGGCGTCGCCGCGATCTCGGTCTACCTGGTGCTGGCGCTGGCCTGCATCAACGACATCCTGGCCATCAAGCTGGGCCTGTCGATCAACGACCTGACGATCCTGTTCCGGGTGCTGTTCTTCGTGCTCCCGCCGGTGGCCTTCCTGGTCACGAAGAAGCTATGCCTCTCGCTGCAGCAGCACGACCGCGAGCGGGTGCTGCACGGCAACGAGACCGGTCGTATCGTGCGCACCGCGGACGGCAACTTCTTCGAGGCCCACGAGCCGCTGGACGAGTACGAGCGCTGGGGCCTGGTGGCCTACGACAGCCCGGTGCCGCTGGGACTCACCGAGGGGGCGGACGTCGACGAGCGCGGCGTGGCCCGTCAGCGGTCCCCGTTGACCAGCGCCCGCAACGCGGTCTCGCACTTCTTCTACAAGGACACGGTCTCAGCGGTCACCCCGCACGAGCTGGCCGCTGCCCATCACCACGGTGAGCACGAGGCCCTGGAGTCCTCCGCGACGCCGCAGCTGGGCATCCCGGTGAACGACAGCGTCGGTGACGACGACTTCGTCGACGAGCACGGATCCGCGGTGCAGGCGCCCCGTCATCGCTGACCCGGACCCGACCTGGCTGTGCCCCGCCCCCGACGAGGACGGCGGGGCACAGCCGCATCGGCACGCCACCGGGGAGGGCGCCGAGCTGGAGATGTCCAGGGAGGAGTTCGAGGAGGCCGTGGGGGAGGCGCTGGACCTGGTGCCCGAGGGGCTGATGGACCATCTGGACAACGTCGTCTTCCTGGTCGAGGACGAGCCCGAGCCGGGGGAGCCGGACCTGCTCGGTCTCTACGACGGCATACCGCTGACGGAACGTGACGACCTGGGGATGGGGATGCAGCTGCCCGACCGGATCTTCGTCTACCGCGGTCCGTTGCTGCGGATGTGCGAGGACCGGGAGGAGCTGCTGGACGAGATCGCCATCACCGTCGTCCACGAGATCGCGCACCACTTCGGCATCGACGACGACCGCCTCCACCGTCTCGGCTGGGGCTGAGCGGACGGGCTAGAGTGGTGAGGTGATCTCCGCCATCGTCTTGATCAAGGCCGACGTAGCCCGCATCCCCGAGGCCGCACGGGAGATCGCCGGGATCGAGGGGATCAGTGAGGTGTACTCCGTCACCGGGGACGTGGACCTGATCGCCGTGGCGCGGGTGTCGCGGCACGAGCAGTTCGCCGACGTCATCGCCGACCGGCTGAACAAGGTGCCGGGCGTCCAGGAGACGACGACGCACATCTCGTTCCGCAGCTACTCCTCCGCGGACCTCGAGGCCGGTTTCTCGCTGGGCCTGGACTCCTGACCGACCGCAGGTGACGCCGAAGGGCTACCGGTCGGACCACCGGCTGGTCTGCTCCTCCAGCTCTGCACGGCTGGCGCCGGCGCCGCCGACCGGGCAGGTCCACTCCCCGTCGAGGTCGACCAGGCGGGTCCCGGGCGACTCCAGCCAGCGCAGCACCAGCTCGGTCTCCTGCGGGTGGGCGGGTAGGGCCGTGCCGGACGTGTCGTGGACCACGACCTCGGCGGTGTCCCGCAGCGCCTGGACGTAGGGCATCGGGTCGGCGCCGGGAGGGCTGACGGTGGACCCGGCCAGGCGCCCGAACCGCACGCAGACCAGCTCCCACCCGCCACGCTCACGACGCCGGGCGGCGACCAGGTGCGGGGTGCGCAGCAACGGCCGCAGCCGCTGCGCGCGGGCGGCGGCACGGACCAGGGCCAGCATCCGGTCGCGCAGGGTGCCGGCCTCCTCGAAGCGCTCCTGCTCGGCCAGCGTGTCCAGGCGCTCGCGCAGCTCGGCGACCACCTCTGCGGTGCCCCCCACCAGGGCCCTGGCCGCCCGCTCGGCGATGCCGGCGTAGTCCTGGGTGCTCTGCGCCCCGATGCACGGCCCACCGCAGCGGCCCAGGTCGAGCAGCACGCAGGCGGTGGTCCCCGGGCGGCGGGCCGAGATGCGGGAGGTGCACTGCCGCAGCGGCACCACCTCGTGCAGGGCGGTGACCGCCGCCTCGGCGCTGCGCCGTGAGGAGAAGGGCCCCGCGTGGTGGGACCCGTCCTGGGTCACCGAGCGCACCACGGACAACCGGGGGAAGGGCTCGTCGGTGAGCTTCACCCACAGGGCCTTCTCGGGGTGCCGGGACGCCCGGTTGTAGCGCGGCTTGTGCTCGGCGATCAGCCGGAGCTCGCGCACCGACGCCTCCAGGGTGGTGGCGCAGACGATCGGCGTCAGCGACTCGGCGAGGCCCACCATCTCGGCCATCCGGCGCCGTGTCTCCGAGGCGGTGAAGTAGGTGAGCGTGCGGCGGCGGAGGTCGGTGGCGGTGCCCACGTACAGCGGGCGGCCCTGCCCGTCGCGGAAGACGTAGACCCCCGGGGCGGCGGGCATCGCCTCGGCCAGGAACCGCTTGCGCCGCTGGGCCGTGCTCACCCGTGAGCTGTAGGAACGCAGCTCCTCGAGGGTGTGCACCCCCAGGTTCCCCACCCGCCCGATCAGGGCGTGCAGCACGTCCACCGTCGCCCGCGCGTCGTGCAGGGCGCGGTGGTCCGGGGTGGTCGTCGCCCCGAAGAGCGCCGCCAGGCTGCCGAGCTTGTGGTTCGGGGCCTCGTCCTTGTGCACCAGCTGACGGGCCAGCCGCACGGTGTCCACGACCCCGAAGACCGGCCACCGGTGGCCGGTCTCCGCCGCGGCCGCCTTGAGGAAGGAGACGTCGAAACCCGCGTTGTGGGCGACGAGCACGCTGCCGGCCGCGAACTCCAGGAACTGCGGCAGCACGGTCGAGATCGGCGGGGCGTCGCCGACCATGGCGTTGGTGATCCCGGTCAGCACGCTGATGAACGGCGGGATCGGGGTGCTCGGCCGCACCAGGGTCTGGAACTCCCCGAGCACCTCGCCGCCGCGCACCTTCACCGCGCCGATCTCGGTGATCTGCGACCCGGAGGGTGACCCGCCGGTGGTCTCCAGGTCGACGACCACGAAGGTGACGTCGGACAGGGAGGTCCCCAGGTCCTCGAACGTCTCCTGAACCATCTGCATACCGACGAACGTAGACGGGGGCACCGACAGAGCACCGCAGGCAGGCCGTCACGCCGGGCAGGCGGGGTCTGTCGGTGCCCACCCCTAGCGTCTCGTCAGGACAAGGAGGTGGACCCATGTACCCCACGACCCCACCCACGCCGCCCGGCGGATCCACGACCGTGATCGACTGCCAGACCTGTCCGGTCCGCGGTCGCCACTGCGGGGACTGCTTCGTGCCGCTCCTCGGGCAGGTCTGGCTCCAGGAGCCGGCCGTGCGGGATCGCTCGCCCGGGACCGGCGACATCGGCACCGACAGCGACCACTACCTGCACGGACGCGAGGACGACCACGCCGAGCACGCCGACCGCGGCGCACCGGCGCCGCTGGACAGCGACGAGCTCAGCGCCGTAGGCGCCTTCGTGCGCGCCGGCCTGGTCACCCCGCAGCAGGCCCGTGGCGCCGTGGCGCGGACCGCCCCGGAACGGTCGGCCACCGGCTAGTGGCTCCCGATCACCCTCGGCGGGTGGCGTAGAGCTGCTCGATCTCCTCGCGGTAGCGCTCGTCCACGTGGGCCCGCCGCAGCTTCAGGGAGGGGGTGAGCAAGCCGCTCTCGACGGTGAAGTCGTCCTCGAGCACCCGGAAGCTGCGGATCGACTCGCCGCGGCTCACCGGGGCGTTCGCGGCGTCCACCGCCTCCCGCAGCTCTGCACGCAGCGCCGGGTGGGTCCGCACCTGCGCGGGCTCCAGCTCGCCCAGACCCTGCTGCCGCGCCCAGGCCGCCACCATCTCCTCGTCCAGGGTGATGAGCACCGCGACGAAGGGGCGGCCCTCACCCACCACCATGCAGTGCGACACCAGCCGGTGGGCACGCAGCCGGTCCTCCATCGGCCCGGGCAGCACGTTCTTGCCCCCGGCCGTGACGATCAGCTCCTTGCTGCGCCCGGTCAGCCGCAGGAACCCCTCCTCGTCCACGCTCCCCAGGTCACCGGTCCGCAACCAGCCGTCCTGCAGCGCCGCGGCGTCGGCGTCCGGGTCCTCGTGGTAGCCGCGCAGCACGCCCACCCCCCTGACCCAGACCTCCCCGGCGTCGTCCACCCGTACCGAGACCCCGGGCAACGGGCGACCGACGGTGCCGATCCGGATCATGTCCGGGGTGTTGACCGTGGCCGGCGCGGTGGTCTCGGTCAGGCCGTAGCCCTCCAGCACCACCACCCCGACGCCCCGGTAGAAGTGCCCGAGACGCTCGCCCAGGGCGGCCCCGCCGGAGATGGCGTACTGCACCCGGCCACCCATCGCCGCCCGCAGCCGCGCGTAGACCAGCCGGTCCGCGACGGCCCGACGGGCCCGCAGGGTGAACCCGACGGACCCGGTGTCGAGCGCCCGGCTGTACCGGCCTGCGACGTCGGCGGCCCAGCGGAAGACCCGCCCCCGACCGGCCGCTTCCGCCCGCTGCTCACCGGCGGTGTAGATCTTCTCGAAGACGCGGGGCACGGCCAGCAGGAAGGTCGGTCGGAACGTGGCCAGGTCGTCCAGCAGCGTGCCCGGGTCCGGGGTGTGCCCCATCCGCACCCCGGAGTGCAGGCAGAGCACCTCGATGAAGCGGGCGAAGACGTGGGCCAGCGGGAGGAAGATCAGGTTCGCCGCACCCGGTGCGCCGACGATCACCGACAACCGCTCGGCGGCGTTCTCCGCGAGGGTCATGAAGTTGTCGTGGGTCAGCTCGCACCCCTTGGGGCGTCCGGTGGTCCCCGAGGTGTAGATGATCGTGGCCAGGTCGTCGCGCCGGACACCGCTTCGCCGCTCCTCCAGAGCGCTGTCCGGCACGTCGGCGTCGGCCTCGACCAGCTCCTCCAGCGACCCGTTCTCGATCTGCCAGACGTCGCGCAGGGTGTCGACGCCCTCCCTGGCCCGGGCGACCGTGGCCATCATCGGTGCATCCTCGACGATGATGGCGACGGCCCTGGAGTCGCGGCAGATGAAGTTCACCTGCTCCACCGAGCTGGTCTCGTAGACCGGGACCGGTACCGCGCCGACGGTCCACAGGGCCAGGTCGGCCAGCGTCCACTCCAGCCGGGTGCGGCTCATGATCGCGACCCGGTCGCCGACCTCGATCCCGGCGGCCACCAGCCCCTTCGCCAGGGCGCCGACCCGGCGGTGCAGCTGCGCCGCGGTGAGGTCCTGCCACCCGTCGGCCCCGCGCACGCTCGCCAGCACCCGCGTCGGCTCCACCCGCGCCCAGCGGGCCGGGTAGTCCGCGATGCCGCCCACCGTCCCGGTCGGGACGAGCGGGGGGACGGACACCTCTCTCACGTGACCTCCAGGTCGTGGCGTGGGCTGTGCGCGGGCGGGCCCACCCTACCCGCGGGCTAGGCTCGGACCCGTGAGCATCAGCGTCGGCGTGGACATCGGTGGCACCAAGATCGCGGCCAGCGCGATCTCGGCGGAGGGGGAGGTGCTGCACCGTGCGCTCCGGCAGACCCCGGCGCAGGACCCGGACGACATCGTCACCGCGGTGGCGGATGTGGTGGCCGATCTGGACCGCCAGCTGGGCGAAGCCGCCGAGGTGGGGTCGGTGGGGGTGGCCTGCGCGGGTCTGGTGGACCGAGCCGGAGACACGGTGGTCTTCGCCCCCAACCTGGCCTGGCGGGACGAGCCGCTGCGGGAGCGGGTGACGCGGGCGACCGGTCTGCCGGTGGTGCTGGAGAACGACGCGAACGCCGCGGCCTGGGGCGAGTTCCGGTTCGGCGCCGGCCGCGACGTCGAGCAGATGCTGCTGGTCACCCTGGGGACCGGCATCGGCGGCGGCATCGTCATCGACGGCGAGCTGCTGCGCGGCGCGCACGGGATGGGCGCCGAGGTCGGGCACATGCGGATGGTGCCGGACGGGCACCGGTGCGGCTGCGGCAACAAGGGCTGCTGGGAGGTGTATGCCTCCGGCAACGCCCTCGTCCGCGAGGCCCGGGAGCTGGTCGCCGGGGGGAGTCCGCACGCCGGTGCCCTGTCCGACCGCTGCGCAGGGGTCCCGGGCGCCCTGACCGGACGGATGGTCACCGAGGTGGCGCAGGCCGGTGACCCCGCCGCCCGGGAGCTCCTGGAGGACGTGGGCCGCTGGACCGGCGAGGGGCTGGCCACGTTGGCCGCCGTGCTGGACCCGCACCTGTTCGTCGTCGGGGGCGGGGTGTCCGCGGCCGGTGACCTGGTGCTGGGCCCGGCCCGCTCCGCCTTCGCCCGGAACCTCACCGGGCGGGGGCACCGGGAGGTGACCCCGCTCGTGGTGGCGGAGCTGGGCAACGACGCCGGGATGATCGGCGTGGCCGACCTGGCCGCGCTGCGCGCGTGAGCCCTCCCGGCGCGCTGGCCGTCGGCATCGACGTCGGCGGGACCCGGGTCAAGGCGGGTCTGGTGGACCCGGGCGGGACGGTCGTGGCCACCAGCGGGCGGTGGACACCGGGCAGGCGCACCGGACCTGCCGACGTGGAGGCCGTGATCGTCGACGTGGCCCGGGAGCTGGCCGCCCACCCGTTGGCCGCCGGGCAGGACGTGTGCGCCATCGGGGTCGGCGCGGCGGGCTTCGTCGACGCGGGCCGGGGCACGGTCGTCTTCGCGCCGCACCTGTCCTGGCGGGACGAGCCGTTGCAGGACCGTCTGCGGGAGCGGCTGGGGCGGCCCGTGCTCGTCGACAACGACGCGCACGCCGCGGCGTGGGCCGAGCACCGCTTCGGGGCCGGCGTCGGCGAGAGCCACCTGGTCGTGCTCACCCTCGGCACCGGCATCGGCGGGGCGATCCTCACGAACGGGGAGCTGCAGCGGGGCCGACACGGTCTGGCGGGGGAGTTCGGGCACCAGCAGATGGTCCCCGGAGGGCGGCGCTGCGAGTGCGGCAACCGCGGGTGCTGGGAGCAGTACGCCTCCGGCTCGGTGCTGCGTCGGGAGGGCCAGGAGATCGTCCGTACCGGGGGTCCGCACGCCGCCGCGCTGAGCGCAGCCTGCGGCGGTGACGCGGCCCTGCTCGAGGGGGTGCACCTGACCCGCGCTGCCCGGGCCGGGGACCCGGCCAGCCGGGAGGTGATGGTCGAGGTCGGACGCTGGCTGGGGACCGGTCTGGCCGGCGTGGTCGCCGCGCTGGACCCGGGCACCGTGGTCGTGGGCGGTGGGGTGAGCGAGGCCGGGGACCTGCTGCTGGACCCGGCCCGCGCGGCCCTGGCCCGTCACCTCGTGGGGCGCGGTCACCGTCCGGTGCCGCAGGTCCTGGCGGCGCGGCTCGGGGTGGACGCCGGGCTGGTGGGTGCTGCGGACCTGGCGCGTCGCGCCGCGGCGAACAGCCCTGAGCGGTCCGCGTCCCCTACCCTTCCATGAGCCTGTGGGGTACCCGCGCAGGTGCCGTGCCGAGGGCCGGAGCCCCGTTGCCCCGTCGTCAGCGGGCCCCGACGGAGACGGTCGGCAGCGCCCGGGCGGCCCGCAGCAGCGCGACGTCCGCCCCGGGGGCGGCGACCAGCTGCACCCCCACCGGCAGCCCCTGGTGCGTGCCCACCGGCAGGGACAGGGCCGGGCACCCGGTGGCCGAGATGACGCTGCAGGAGCGCATCCACTCCACGTAGCTGTCCATCCGGCGCCCGGCGACGACCCGGGGCCAGCGCTCGTCGGCCGGGAAGGGCAGCACCTGCGTGGTGGGGACCAGCAGGAGGTCGATGCGGCTGAACCCGTCGCGCACCCGGTCCCGCAGCCGCGCCCGGGCCGCCCGGGCGTCCAGCACCTGGGCGCCGGTCAGCGACAGCCCCCGCTCGACGTTCCAGACCACCTCGGGCTTCACCAGGCCGTCGTCGCGGTGCTCGGCCACCAGGTCGCGCAGCCGGAGCGCCATGTCCAGGGCCCGGGTCACGTCGAAGACCTCGTCGGCGTCGCTCAGGTCGGGGCAGGCGTGCTCGACCCGGGCGCCCAGGTCGGCGAGCGTGCGCGCCATACCGTGCACGGCGTCGGCGACCACCGGCTCGACCGGTAGGTCCAGGCCCAGGTCGGTGCTCACCGCGACCCGGAGCCCGGCCAGGCTCTGCGCGGGCGGCTCGGCCAGCAGGGCGGCGAAGTCGTCCCCGCCGGCCGGGCAGGGCAGCGACACCCGGGGGTCGGGCCCGGCCACGGCTGCCATCATCAGGATGACGTCGTCGACGGTGCGCGCCATCGCCCCCGGGACGGACAGCCAGCCGCCCGGGTCGGGGGTGGGGGCGGCCGGCACCACCCCGGCGCTGGGGCGCAGCCCCACCACGCCGTTGAACGCCGCCGGGTTGCGCAGGCTGCCCCCCATGTCGGAGCCGTCGGCCAAGGACTGGATGCCGGTGGCGAGGGCCACCGCGGCACCGCCGGAGGACCCGCCGGCGGAGCGGTCCAGGGCGTGCGGGTTGCGGGTGGCCCCGAAGACCTCGTTGAAGGTGTGCGAGCCGGCCGCGAACTCCGGCACGTTGTTCTTGCCGGTGCTGACCACCCCGGCCGCCCGCAGCCGGGCCACCACCAGGTCGTCGTGGGTCGGCACGTGCTCGGCGAACAGGAGCGAGCCCGAGGTCGTCCGGATGCCGCGGGTGGCGTGCGTGTCCTTGTGCGTCATCGGTATGCCGTGCAGCAGCGGGAGGTCCCACCCCTCCCGGGCCGCCCGGACGGCCCTCTCGTCCGCCGCCGCCGCGTCCCGGCGCGCCTGCTCGGGGACCAGCGTGACCACCGCGTTCACCCGGTCGTTCACCTGCTCGATCCGCTCCAGGTGCGCCTCGAGGGCCTCCCGTGCGGAGAGGGTGCGGGCACGTAGGGCCGCCTGCAGCTCGTGCGCGGACAGGGCCGGGGCGAGAAGGTCGGACATGGACCCCAGCCTGCTCGACAGGGTCCGTCGCCGTGGTCAGGGGGTCGGGCCGGGCGTGGCGGCCCGTCCCCGGTGAGGGAAGATGGGGGCATGTCTTCGTTGCGTGTCGCGAGCTACAACCTGCGCGGCCTGAAGGACGACGCCGCGGCAGCGGCCGCCGTCGTCCGTGCCCTCCGTCCCGACGTCCTGCTGCTGCAGGAGGTGCCGCGCTACCCGGGATCGAGCTACGCCATCGCGGCGCTGGCCCGGGACAGCGGGATGCTCTGGTCCGGCCGTACCCGCGCGGTCAGCGGCACCAGCCTGATGAGCTCGCTGCGGGTCAGCACCACCGACGCCCGGGACCGCCGGCTCGCCGTCGGGCTCCGGGAGAACCCGCGCAGCTACACGCTGGCGCGGGTCCGGGTGCCCGCCGGCCCGATGGTGACCGTGGCCTCCGTCCACCTGCCCCTCAAGGAGGAGCAGCGGCTGGCGCACGCCCGGACCGTCCTGACCGAGATCGCGCACGACCCCGACATCCCCCGGGACGAGCCCCTGGTGGTGGGCGGCGACCTGAACGAGGGGCCGGACGGGGCCGCCTGGGCCGTCCTCGGCGGGGTGGCGCAGGAGGTCACCGGGCAGGACCCGACCTTCCCGGCGCACCACCCGCACCGGCACATCGACGCCGTCTTCGCCCGGGGGCACACGGACGCGAACCCCGGCGACCGCCGACTGCTGGAGAAGGTCCCGGTGACCGACGCCAGCGACCACCTGCCGGTCTGGGTCGACCTGCAGTTCTGAGCGGTGCCGCCCGGGTCCCCTAGACCCGGGCCCCGTCGTCCCCGTCGCCGAGGCCGCGCCGGCGCGGCTGGCGCAGCACCAGCAGGACGAAGCCGCCCACGGCGAGCACCGCCCCGACGAAGGCCCACGGGGCGCCCAGGGCCGGGACCACGGCGGACAGCACGACCAGGGCCGGGCCGAGCACCAGACCCACCACGATCCCCCAGAAGTGCAGGTCGCCCGCCGGGAGCGGGGGCGGCGGCGGCGGGACGAAGTGGTCGTCCTCCTCCGGGGGCTCGTAGGAACGGTGGTCGGTGGCCATCCCCTCGGGGGTGCCCGGACCCAGGTGCTGCGGCGGGGGGCCCTGCGGTGGGGGGCCCTGCGGCGCCGGCCGGTTCGCGGGGGCCTCGGGTGGCCAGGGCGGGTTCACCCCGGTGGCCGACCCCTCGCTGCGCAGCCCCGCGACGATCTGCGCGAACGCGCGGTCGACCTCCGCGTCGTCCGGGCCCTCACCCGGCGGACGGGGGGAGCTCACGGGGCGTCCTGCGGGCACGAGGCGGTGCGTGCGTGCTGCTGCGGGTCCACCTCTCCAGTGTCGCACGGGAGCACCGCGCGGTCCGGGGCTCCCGTGCCGCGCGAGGGGTAGAGTCAGCGGGCACACCAGGCCATGGCGGCGCCCGTCGCAGGAGGAGCTCCCGATGATCTACTGGATCCTCAAGCACCTCTTCGTCGGCCCGCCGATCAGGGCCGTGTTCCGGCCCTGGATCGAGGGCAAGCAGCACGTGCCCACCGAGGGTGCCGCGATCCTGGCCAGCAACCACCTGTCGTTCTCCGACTCCATCCTGCTGCCGCTCATGGTCGACCGGAGGATCACCTTCCCGGCCAAGATCGAGTACTTCACCGGCAGCGGCGTCAAGGGGTGGCTCACCCGGTTGTTCTTCACCTCCACCGGCCAGATCCCGATCGACCGGGCCGGTGGCAAGGCCTCCAGCGCCGCGCTCGAGCAGGGCCTGGCGGTGCTGCGCGCCGGTGAACTCTTCGGCATCTACCCCGAGGGCACCCGCAGCCCGGACGGCCGGCTGTACCGCGGAAAGACCGGGATGGCCCGGCTGGCCCTCGAGGTGGACGTCCCCATCGTCCCGTGCGCCATGATCGACACCGACAAGGCACAGCCGACGGGGCAGAAGATCCCCAACGTCGTCCAGGTGGGGGTCCGGGTCGGTCGCCCGATGTACTACCCGCAGTACGCGGGGATGACCGAGGACCACGACGTGCTGCGCCGGATCACCGACGAGGTGATGGCCGAGCTGCAGCGCCTCTCCGGCCAGGAGTACGTCGACGAGTACGCGGCCGGGGTGAAGGAGCGGCTCGCGGCCCGCACCAGGGCGGGGATCGAGCAGGCCCGGGTGGGTCTCGAGCACGCGGGGGAGCGGGCCAAGGAAGGCCTGGCCGAGGCCGCCGAGAAAGCACGGGAGAAGGCGCGCGAGCGGTCCCGGGATGAGGTCACCGACCCCGGACCGGCACCCCGCCCCGGTATGCCGGGGGACGATCGGGACTGACGCCGCGTCAGCGGCACCCCGGCGCGTCTCCTACGATGGAGCGTGTGAGTACCGACCTGACCGGCCTGGCCACCAGTGGTGGGCACGACATCGACTGGCCCGACCTGCCCGCACGCCAGCAGCCGACCTGGGACGACCCGGCGTCGCTGGCCCAGACCCTGTCGGTCCTCTCGACCTATCCACCGCTCGTCTTCGCCGGCGAGTGCGACCAGCTGCGGACCCGGCTGGCTGCGGTGGCGGCCGGTGAGGCGTTCACGCTGCAGGGCGGGGACTGCGCCGAGACCCTGGCCGACGTCACCGGCCCGAACATCCGCGACCGGATCAAGACGATCCTGCAGATGGCCGTGGTGCTCACCTACGGCGCGGGCACCCCGGTCGTCAAGATCGGCCGGATGGCCGGCCAGTTCGCCAAGCCGCGGAGCGCGGACACCGAGACCCGGGACGAGGTGACCCTGCCGGCATACCGCGGGGACATGGTCAACGGGTTCGAGTTCACCCCCGAGTCCCGTCGGCACGACCCCGAGCGGCTGCTGCGCTGCTACCACGCCAGCTCGGCCACCCTCAACCTGGTCCGCGGCTTCACCAGCGGCGGCTTCGCCGACCTGCGCAGCGTGCACGCCTGGAACAAGGGGTTCCTCCGGGGCCCGGCGCAGGCGCGGTACGAGCAGATGGCGCGCGACATCGACCGGGCCGTCCGCTTCCTGGAGGCGTCCGGCGTGGCCGACGCGGAGGAGATGCGCCGGGTCGAGTTCTACTCCGCGCACGAGGCGCTGATCCTGGACTACGAGCGCCCGATGGTGCGCCGGGACCACCGCACCGGGCTGCTCTACGACACCTCCAGCCACCTGGTCTGGGTGGGGGAGCGGACCCGCGACCTGGACGGCGCCCACATCGACTTCGTGTCCCGGATCCAGAACCCGGTCGCGGTCAAGCTCGGCCCGTCCGCGGACCGGGACACGGTGCTGGCGCTGATGGACAAGATCGACCCGGACCGCACCCCCGGCCGGCTCACCTTCATCACCCGGATGGGGGCGTCCACGATCCGGGACCAGCTCCCGGCGCTGCTCACCTCGCTCGGGGACGAGGCGCGCCGCGTCGCCTGGGTCTGCGACCCCATGCACGGCAACACCTTCACCTCGCCCAGCGGCTTCAAGACCCGCCGGTTCGAGGACGTGGTGGACGAGGTGCGCGGGTTCTTCGAGGCGCACGCCGAGGCCGGTACGCACCCGGGTGGGATCCACGTGGAGCTCACCGGCAACGACGTCACCGAGTGCGTGGGCGGCACCACGCCCGTCGACCTGGACGACCTGGGGCTGCGCTACGAGACGCTGTGCGACCCGCGGCTGAACCACCAGCAGAGCCTGGAGCTGGCCTTCGTCGTCGCCGAGATGCTCGAGCGGGGTGTCCGCTGAGGTGACGGTGCACCCGCAGGCCGCGACGGGACCGGCGCTGGTCGCCGACCTGCGTTCGGACACCCTGACCCGGCCGAGCGCCGGAATGCGGGAGGCCATGGTCGACGCGCCGGTCGGCGACGACGTCTACGGCGAGGACCCGACGGTGGCCCTGCTGGAGCAGCGGGTCGCGTCGCTGCTCGGCCACGAGGCGGCGCTCTTCATGCCGACCGGGTCGATGGCCAACCAGGTCGCCCTGCGGCTGCACGCGGGCCCCGGCCAGGAGGTCATCAGCGACCACCTGGCGCACGTCCTGCGCGCCGAGCTGGGCGCGGCCGCCGCCTACTCCGGCATCACCACCCGCAGCTGGGTCGCCCACCGGGGCCTGCTCGACGTGGACACCGCGCTCGCGGTGATGGTCGCGGACGGCGGCCCGTACCAGGTGGGCACGGCATGCGTCGTGGTGGAGAACACGCACAACTTCGGCGGGGGCACGGTGCAGCCTCTGGCGGCGATGCGCCGGCTCCGTGAGCAGACCCGGCAGGTCGGGGTGGGGGTGCACCTGGACGGCGCCCGGCTCTGGAACGCGCACGTGGCCACCGGGGTGCCGCTGGCGGACTACGGCGCCTGCGCGGACACCGTCTCGGTCTGCCTGTCCAAGGGGCTGGGGGCGCCGGTGGGCTCGGTGCTGGTCGCCTCCCAGGAGCGGGTCGAGCAGGCCCGGGTGCTGCGCAAGCGGATGGGGGGAGGGATGCGCCAGGTAGGCATCCTGGCCGCGGCCGGAGCCTGGGCGATCGAGCACCAGCTGGACCGCCTCGCCGACGACCACGCCCGCACGAGCACGGTCGCGGGCATCCTCGGGGGGGCCTACCCGGAGGTCGTCGACCCGGCCGCCGTCGAGACGAACATCCTGGTCCTGGACACGGCGGCGGTCGGCTGGTCGGGCCCTGACCTGGTCGCTGCAGCCGCCGGGCGTGGGGTGCTCGGGTACCCCACCGACACCCGCCACGCCCGCTTCGTCTGGCACCTGGACGCCGATGACGCGATGACCGAGCACGCCGTTGCGGTCCTGCTGGACCTCCTCGGACAGCGGGGGACCGGCCGGTCGACGTGACGGGTCCGCAGGGGAGGGACCAGGAGCTGCCGCCGGGGCAGCGCCTGGCGCAGGTCTGGCGGCCCAGCTTCTACGGCCGGGTGCCGCGCCTGGACGCCGACTCCTGGGAGCTGCGGGTGACCGGGGCCACCCGCGACGGGGGCGTCACCGTCCTCGACTGGGAACGGCTGGCCGAGCTCCCGGACGTGGAGGTGTCGGCCGGTATGCACTGCGTCGACCGCCGCAGCATTCCCGGGCTGCTCTGGGGCGGCGTCCGGTTCGCCGACGTGGTCGCGCTGGCGCCGCCGGAGGCGGGCGTCGAGCACGTGGTGCTGGCGGCCGTGCGCGGGTACTCCTCGGTGGTGCTGCTGGAGGACCTGGTCCGGCCGGACTCGCTGCTCGCGAACCGGGTCGACGGCGAGCCGCTCACCCCCGAGCACGGGTGGCCGGCCCGCGCGGTGCTGCCCCACCTCTACGGGTTCAAGGGGCCCAAGTGGGTGGTAGAGCTGGCCTACCACCACCGGCGGCAGGAGGGCTGGTGGGAGTCGCACGGCTACCACCCCCGGGGCCGGGTGGACCAGGAGGAGCGCTGGGCGCACCAGGAGTGAGCAGGTGCGAGCCCACGAAAGAACGACGGGTGAGCGTTCTTCCTGGGTCATGCCGCGGCCACCCGTGGGGCAGGCTCAGACCACGGTGAGGACCACGACGGTGCCGACCGGTACCTCCTCACCGTCCTCGACCGACTGCTCCCGGACGGTGCCGAAGAACCCGCCGCGGACGTCCTCCCGCTCGACCTCCAGACCGAGCTCGGACAGCTCCTCCTCGGCCGCGGAGAACTGCCGCCCGACCACCTGAGGGACGGTCACCAGCTCCGGACCCTGGGAGATCGTCAGGGTCACGGTGCTACCCCGCTCGAGCGAGCCGGAGGTGGGCGACTGGCCGACCACCGAGCCTTCCGGCACCTCGTCGTCGAAGGTGCGTTCGGGGTCGACGGTCACCGTGAGACCGGCCTCCTGGATCTGTGCGGTCGCCTCCTCCTGGGTGTCTCCGGTGACGTCGGGGACCTGCACCGGGGCGGGCCCGTCGCTGATCACCACGTCGACCGCACCGTCCGGGGGCAGCAGCTCGCCGACCTCGGGGGAGGTGCTCAGGATGCGGCCCTCCGGCTCGTCCTCGTCGTGCTCGCGGACCTGCTCGCCGAGGGTGAGGTTGACCGCGGAGAGGGCGTCCTGCGCCGACTCCAGCGTCAACCCGGTCAGCGGCGGGACGGCATACCGTTCCTGGCCCTGGGAGACCACCAGGGCGACGTCGCTGCCGTGCCGCAGTTCGGTGCCCGGCGGCTGGTCGGTGGAGATGACGACGCCCTCGGTCACGCCCTCGGAGTAGTCGTAGCTGACGACCGGGTCGAGCTGTCGCGCGTCCAGCAGCTCGCGGGCCTCGTCCTCGGGGAGGTCGACCAGGACCGGCACGGCGGAGTGCACCCCGGGGCCGTCGGTGTACCACCACGCGCCGTAGCCGACGCCGCCGAGACCGAGCACCCCGAGCAGCACCAGCACGACGAGCAGTCCCCGGCGGCGGCCCCGGCGGCGCGGGGGAGGGGTCGTCGGGGAGGGCCGTGCGGAGCCCGCCGCCCGGCCCGGTGGCGCCGAGCGGGTGGACCGGGTGGTCGCCCGCTCCCGGTTGCCGGTGGTGCGGGCGAAGTGCCCGTCGCCGGTGGCGCCGGCGACCGGGATCCGCCGGGTGGAGCCCTCGTCCCCGCCGACCAGCTGGGTGTGGTCGCTGTGCCGGAGGGCCTGGGTGCGGTCCTCGTCGTGCACCGGCTCAGGGATCGCGTCCAGCTCCTGAGGGCTGAGCCCCTCGGTCAGCACCCGCAGCTCGCGCAGCAGCGTCCCGGCGTCCTCCGGGCGGTCGGCGGGCTCGGTGGCGGCCGCCCGGTGCACCAGCTCGTCGACGGCGACCGGGACCGTCGGCACGGTGGCCCGGAGCCGGGGGACACCGCCGTGCACGTGCTCGTACGCGACCCGCAGCGGGTCCCCGCCGGGGAACGCCTTGCGCCCGCTGAGGAGCTCGAAGAGGAGCAGGCCCACGGCATACACGTCGGTGCGGGCGTCCACGGCGTCGTGCTCGACCTGCTCGGGCGCCAGGTAGGCGGCCGTCCCCCACAGCATCTCGGCGCTCGCCTGCGCCCCGGAGGCGGAGATCGCCCGGGCCAGACCGAAGTCGGCGACCTTCACCCCGGCCTCGCGACCGCCGGCGATCAGCACGTTCTCGGGCTTGATGTCGCGGTGCACCAGGCCCCGGCGGTGAGCCTCGGCCAGCGCCTCCACGACCGGCACCAGCAGCGCCAGCGCCGCCCGGGTCGACATCGGCGACCGGTGCCGGATCACGTCCCGCAGCGTGGACCCCTCGACCAGCTCCATCGCCAGGAAGACGACGTCCTCGTCCTCGCCCTGGTCGTAGACGCTGACCACGTGCGGGTGCTGCAGCCGGGCGGCAGCCCGGGCCTCCTGCACGAAGCGGCGGACGAAGGCGTCGTCACCGGCCAGGTCGGCGCGCATGACCTTGAGCGCGACCGGGCGGTCCAGCCGCAGGTCCCGGGCCCGGTAGACGGTCGCCATCCCCCCGTGCGCCAGCTCGGCCTCGACCTGGTAACGACCGTCGATGACGCGGTCGTACACGCTGGGGGTCTGGGCACTCACGTCCCGAGTCTACGAAGCGGCGCGCCCCGGGAGTGGGAGGTGCGCCCCGACGGTATGCCGCCTCACTGGGTGGACATGAGCCGCTTGATGTTGCCGACGTACTGCTCGGTGTCCGGGAAGAGACCGTGCTGGCGCACGCTGGCCAGGCCCTGGTAGTACCCACCGATGGCCTCGTCCGAGGAGTCCGCGGAACGCTGCAGCGCCCGCATGATGACGACCCCGGCGGTGACGTTGTCCTGCGGGTCGAGCAGGTTCAGCTCGCGCCCGACCAGCGAGGAGGCCCATTCCCCCGAGCTGGGGATGACCTGCATCGCGCCGATCGCGTTCGCCGGGGAGACGGCCCGGTGGTTCCACCCGGACTCCTGGTAGGAGAGCGCGAGCATCAGCGACGGGTCGACCCCGTGCCGCCGGCTGGTCTCGGTGATCATCTCCTTCACCCGGTCCTGGCTGGGCGCGTCCACGCCGGACAGGTAGTCGCGGTTCGCCGCGGCCGAGCGGGCGATGCCGTCGGTGTAGCGGTAGTGCAGGAAAGTGTCGAGCACCTCCTCGCCGGCCTTGATGTCCCCGATGGTCGACTCGTCGTAGGGACGCTCGAGCGTGCCGGAGGAGGTCGAGGCGCCGGAGCCCCGGCCCGAGGAGGTGGTGTCCGCGGAACCGCCCGACCCGGTGCCGGGCAGGCGCAGCGTCTGGCCGGGGTAGATCATGGCGCTGCTGCTGAGGTCGTTGGCGCCGGCCAGCGCGGACACGCTCACCCCGCGGTCGGTGGCCAGGCCCCAGAGGGTGTCGCCGTTGCGCACCGTGACGGTCGTCGAGCCCGAGCTCGAGGACCGGTCGGCGGAGGACTGCTGGGAGCCGGACGCCGAGCTCGACGCGGGCGAGGACGCCGGTCGGGAGCCGGCCCCGTCCTTGCCGGGCAGGGTCAGCACCTGGTCGGGGTAGATGAGCCGGCTGTTGGTGAGCGAGTTCGCCGACACGAGCGCGTTGACGCTGACCCCGTGCCGCACGGCCAGGTGGGAGAGGGTGTCGCCGGCCCGGACCGTGACGGTCCCTGCGCCCCTGCGCTCCGAGGAGCTGGGCCGGGAGGACGACTCGGCCCCGGTGTCGGTGGCGCCGGAACCCGGGATGCGCAGGGTCGCGCCCGGCAGGATCCACCGGCCGCCCTGGGAGAGCTTGTTGGCGCGGACGATGTCCTGGGGGGCCACGTCGTAGCGGTCGGCGATGCCGTAGACGGTCTCACCGGGGACGACGGTGTGGGACCGGGTCTTCGGGGCCATCACCAGGTCGGTCGCGATGGGCGCGGTGGCGTGCACTCCGGTCGGGGCGACGTAGGCGTTGGTCGGCAGGTCGCCGGGGGGCAGGGCGGCGAAGAGGGGGCTCACGTCGGGTCCTCCGAGGCTGAAGTGACGAGGTATATACAGAAGTGCTGACGGGGTATTCGTGATTCAGGGTGAACACGATGCCCGTGAGGCAAAAGGGACAGTACCTGCTCTATTCCTGTTGGTCCACCTTTTGGGCGTGTCGCTGAATGTGATTGACTAGGGGGTGTGGTAAGTGACACGAATGTAATTCCGGAATGGTTGACAGTCCCCGAGGTCATGGAACGGACCGGGGCGAGCGTGCAGGAGGTCAGGAGCTGGTTGCAGGAACGTCAGCTGCTGGGGCGACGCCGAGGTGAGAACAGGGCCGTCATGGTGCCCGGCGGCTTCCTCGTCGAGGACGGTCCGCTGCCCTCGTTGCAGGGCACGATCACCGTCCTGTCGGACGGCGGTTTCTCCGACGACGAGGTGATCGACTGGTTGCATGCGCCGGACGACACCTTCGCCGGCGGCAGTGCCCTGGCGTCCCTGCACACGGGGTCGAAGACCGAGGTGCGGCGACGCGCCCAGGAGCACGCCTTCTGATCCCCGATGGCGCGGTCCGCGCCCTCAGGTGGCGCGGACCGTGCAGATCTCGACCAGCTCGGCGAGCGCCCGGCGCCCGTCCGCGGTGAGGTCCCCGATGGTGTCCAGGGCGCGCACCGCCTCCTGGGCGTCGTCGGAGACCATCGCCTCCGTGCGCTCCAGCGCGGTGGACGAGACCAGCACCCGCCGGCACTCCTGGACGGCGTCGTCGCCGAGGTCGGGGTCGCCCAGGCTGTCGGCGAGCAACCGCGCGTCCGCGGGGTCGGCATACTCCAGGGCGTGCGCGACCAGGACGGTGTGCTTGCCCTCGCGCAGGTCGTCGCCGGCCGGCTTGCCGGTCTGCCCGGGGTCGCCGAAGACGCCCAGCACGTCGTCGCGGAGCTGGAAGGCCTCGCCCAGCGCAGCGCCGTAGCGGGCCAGTCCTGCGAGGGTGTCCTGCGTCGCGTCCGCGGCGAGCGCGCCGATGAGCAGCGGCTGCTCGACGGAGTAGCGCGCGCTCTTGAACCGGATCACGGTGCGGCAGCGTTCCAGCCGTTCGGCGTGGCCGAGGTCGTGCCACCCGCGCGCGCCCTCCAGCATGTCCAGGAACTGGCCGCCCATGAGGTGGGTCCGCATCCGGTCGAACTCCGGGCGGGCCCGTCGCAGACCGGCCTCGGGCAGGCCGCTGGAGCTGAAGAGCTCGTCGGTCCAGCACAGGCACAGGTCGCCGGCCAGGATGGCGGCGGCGTGACCGAAGCGGGCGGACTCGCCGGACCAGCCCTGCGCCTGGTGGCGGGCGGCGAACGCCCGGTGGGCGGTGGGGTGCCCGCGCCGCAGGTCGCTGTTGTCCATCACGTCGTCGTGCAGGAGCGCCGCCGCCTGGAAGACCTCCATCGAGCTCGCGGCCCGGACGGCGGCGTCGTCGTCGGCACCCCCGAGCGCGCGCCACCCCCAGTAGAGGAAGGCGGCACGCAGCCGCTTTCCCCCGGCCAGCAGCTCCGCGACGGAGTCGACGAGCGGGGTCATCGGTTCGCCCAGGGCGGCGAGCGCCTCTCGCTGCGCGTCGATGTGCTCGTCCAGCGCGCGCTGCACCCGGGGGAGCAGGTCGACGCCGTCCAGGGCGTGCGTCACGGGTCCTCCTGTGCTCGGGGGCCGGCGTGATGCCGGGTCGGTGGGCCGGTGCGGCCCGTGGCCGGACCTGCTCCACCAGCCTCGAGCCTATCGGGGGTGGTGCCCGGCCCGGGCCACCCCCTCCTTGGCCCGGGCCGAGGTGTCCATGGTGCTGCCCGACGGGGTCCGCGTGCAGGAGTTGTCCACACGGGGGTTGAGCTTGTCGGTGGGGAGTCGTACCTTTGTCCTATGCGTCGAACATCTGTTCGACTCAAGAACGGTCCACCGCCTCGAGTCCGCAGGGAGAGCGTCATGAGCAGGAGATACCACGAGCAGGTCGAGGTCCGGCTGGGCCCGGCCCGGGAGCACGGGGTCCGGGTGGAGGGGGCGCTGTCGACCACCCCCGGCGACGACCAGGTCCCCACGCTCTTCCTCTGGCGCGGACGTCTGCACCTGGTGCGCGCGGTGCTCGCCCAGTGGAGCCAGCGGGTGCCGTGGTGGCGCGGTGCCGAGGACGAGGAGGGCACCGGCGGCGCGACGGAGGGTTCGGCGCCGGCGCTGCCGACCCTGGAACGGGTGGTCTGGCGGGTGGAGGCCGGCGCCGGTCGGACCGGCGGCACCGGGGTCTACGACCTCGCCCAGGGCGAGCGCTGGTGGCTGGACCGTGTCACCGACTGATGGGGGCACGGGAGCGAGGACGCGGTGCAGGCAGAACGAGGGCGACGACAGGAAGAAGGACGTGATGACGGCTCAGGTGGCCACGGCGGGCGCCGTGCTGGACCTGCTCGAGCGTGCGCAGGCGGTGCTGCTGCAGGCCTGCCACAGCAGTACCGCCGCCGAGCGCTACACCCAGGCCCACCTGGCGGCGTTGCGGGCCGGTGCCGCGCTGCTCGCGGCACGCACCGTGCCGAGCCGGCGCAGCCGACCGCGCAGCGTCTGGGAGGTGCTGCCCACGGTGGCCCCCGAGCTGACCGAGTGGGCGATCTTCTTCGCCGACTCCGGTCGGCGCCGGCTCGCCCTGGAGCGGGGTGCCGACGTCGTGACCGCACGGGAGGCCGACGACCTGGTCCGCTCGGGGGAGCGGTTCCTCGAGCTGGTGCGGGCCGCCCTGCACCTGCCCTGCGAGGTGCCGCTCGCGGCCGAGCTGGCCCCGTTGGGACACGGGTGAGGTATGCCTGAGAGCGACGACTTCGTCCATCTGCACGTCGCCTCCAGCGCCTCGATGCGCTACGGCGCCTCCCACCCTGCCGACCTGGTGGCACTGGCGGCCGGGCACGGGCAGTCGGCACTGGGGCTGACCGACCGGGACGGCCTCTACGGCGCCGTCCGGTTCGCCCGGGCCTGCACCGACGCCGGGATCGCCCCGGTGCTGGGGGTCGACCTGGCGCTGGCCGCCGCCCCGGACCCCGGGCGGCGCGGACCACGCACCCCGGTCAAGGGCGGTGCCCTGGTGGACGACCAGCAGCCCCGGGTGGTCGTGCTGGCCCGTGGGCAGCGGGCCGGGGTCGACCCCGGGACCGGCTGGGCACGTCTGTGCCGCCTGGTCACGCACACCCACCTGGCCGGGGAGCGTTCCGTGCCACGCACCACCCCGGAGCTGGTGGCCCGGGCGGCGGCCTCGGTCGAGGGGGTGGCCCCGCTCGTCGTGCTGCTCGGCCCCGGCTCCGACGTCGGCCGGGCCCTGCTGGCCCGGCGGCACGAGCTGGCCCGCTCGCTGCTGCAGGGGTGGACGGACGTGCTGCCCGCGGGGGCGGTGCGGGTCGAGGTGGTCTGCCACGGTGGTCCCGGGGGCACCCCGGGCAGCGTGCCGCACGCCACCGCGCTGTGGGCCCTGGCGAGGGAGCTGGGCGTCCCCGCGGTGCTCACCGCCGCGGTCCGGCACGCCACCCCGGAGCAGGCCCGGGTGGTCGACGTGCTGGACGCCGCCCGGAGGATGGTGGCGCTCGACGAGCGTCACCTGGACCGGGTCAGCAGCGCCGGCCACCTGGCCGGGACCGCGGCCATGCACGGGCTGGCCCGCCAGCTCGAGCGGGCCGGCGGGCCGGGGGCCCGGGCCGAGGTGCTGCTGCGCGACACCCTCGCGCTGGCCGCCGAGTGCCACCAGGACCCCCGGTCCGACCTCGGGATCGGCTCGGTCCACCTGCCCGAGCCGGAGATCCTCGGGGTCGAGGGGGTCGGGCAGGCGCACCAGGTGCTCACCGAGAGGTGCACCCAGGCGATCGGCACCCGGTACCCCGGCGCCGACCAGGCATACCGGCGCGGTCTGCAGGTCCGGCTCGAGGAGGAGCTGGGCGTCATCGCGGGTCTGGGGTACCCCACCTACTTCCTCACCGTCGCCCAGGTCTGCGACCTCATCCGCGACCAGGGGGTGCGGGTGGCGGCCCGGGGCTCGGGCGCCGGCAGTCTGGTGAACTACCTGCTCGGGATCAGCGGGGTGGACCCGATGGAGCACGGTCTGCTGATGGAGCGCTTCTGCTCACCGCTTCGTGCCCAGCTGCCGGACATCGACATCGACGTGGAGTCGGCCCGCCGCACCGAGCTCTACGAGCGGATCCTGGAGCGCTTCGGGTCGGAGCGGGTGACCTGCGTGTCGATGGTCGAGACCTACCGGGTGCGGCACGCGGTCCGTGACGTGGCGGCGACCCTCGGGCTGCCACCCGGGGAGATCGACACCCTCGCCAAGGCCTTCCCGCACATCCGGGCGCGGGACGCACGGGCCGCCATCCGTGACCTGCCCGAGCTGCGCCGCCAGGGGCTGGACGCGCCCAGGATGCAGCAGCTGCTGGAGCTGGTGGAGTCCCTGGACGGGCTGCCCCGGCACATTGCCATGCACCCCTGCGGGGTGATCCTGTCCAACACCGGGCTGCTGGACCGCACCCCGGTCGAGGCGAGCTGGCTGGGGTTCCCGATGAGCCAGTTCGACAAGGACGACGTCGAGGAGCTCGGGCTGCTCAAGCTCGACGTGCTCGGCATCCGGATGCAGTCCTCGATGGCGCACGCGCTGGACGAGGTCCACCGGGTCGACGGGGTGAGCATCGACCTCGACGACCGGCACCAGGTGCCGCTGGACGACCCGGACACCTACTCGCTCATCCAGTCCACCCGCACCCTGGGGTGCTTCCAGATCGAGTCCCCCGGGCAGCGCGAGCTCGTCGGCAAGTTCGGCCCGGAGAACTTCTCCGACATCATCATCGACATCTCGCTCTTCCGTCCGGGCCCGGTGAAGTCCGACATGATCAGGCCGTTCCTGCACGCGCGGCAGGGCTGGGGGGAGCCGGAGTACCTGCATCCCAGCCTGGTGCCCTACCTGGAGCAGACCTGCGGGGTCGTCGTCTTCCACGAGCAGGTGCTGCAGATCGTCGCCGAGACCACCGGGGTGTCCCTGGCCCAGGCCGACGAGGTGCGGCGGGCCATGGGCAGCACGGCAGGCCAGGAGAAGGTCGAGGTGTGGTGGCGGACCGTCGCCGCGGCCCGGGGCTACCGGGGCGAGGACGTCGACCGCATCTGGGAGGTGCTCGCGGCCTTCGCCTCCTTCGGTTTCTGCAAGGCCCACGCGGCGGCCTTCGCGCTGCCGACCTACCAGTCGGCCTGGCTGAAGACCCATCACACCGCGGCCTTCCTCGCCGGGGTGCTGACCCACGACCCGGGGATGTACCCCAAACGCCTCATCCTCGACGAGGCCCGCAGCATGGGCGTGCACGTGCTCGGCCTGGACGTCAACGCCTCGGGCTCGAGCTACCGGGTGGAGCGGGTCGAGCCGGACGGCGCCCCGAGCGGGGCGCGGGGACCGTCCCGGGGCCCGCTGCCCCGTCGTCCGGACCGGGTCGACGAGACGCTGGACCGGATCGAGCGACGGGCGGACGGCTACGGCATCCGGCTCTCCCTGTCCGAGGTCAAGGGCATCTCCGAGGACGAGGTCACCAGGATCGTCGCCGGGCAGCCCTACGACTCGCTGGCCGACCTGTGGCACCGGGCGCGTCCCAGCCGGCCGACCGCCGAGCGGCTGGTGCTGGCCGGAGGTCTGGACGCCCTGCACCGGGTCGGGCGGCAGGGGCCGCGGGCCGGCACCGCGGGACGCTCCGGGGCGGCGCAGGCCCGACGGGGTGAACTGACCCGGCGTGACCTGCTGCTGCACCTCCGGGACCTGGACCGGTGGACGCGGCACGCGGCGACCGGTCGCGGTCGGAGCCGGGGCGGTCGTCGGCCGGCGCCGCAGATCGAGCAGGTGGCCGGTGAGGTCGCCACCCGCACCGGGGCCCAGGCCGAGGGACGCCGGCCGCGGTTCCGGCACCCGGCGGGGGGACCGGCGCAGGCCACCCAGCTGACCCTGGAGCTGGGTGACGACCCGGCGCCGTTGTCGGGCAGCGGGCTGCCGGAGATGGACGAGTCCGAGCAGCTCCGGGCGGAGCTGGAGGTGCTGGGTATGGACGTCAGCCGGCACGTGGTCGCCGGGCACACCCGGATGCTGGCCGAGCTCGGGGTGACCCGGTCCCGCGACCTGCTCTCCTGCCGGGGAGGGGCCGAGGTGCTCATCGCCGGCGCGAAGGTGGCCACCCAGACCCCACCGGTCCGCTCCGGGCGCCGTGTCGTCTTCCTCACCCTCGAAGACGGCACCGGTCCGGCCGACGCGACCTTCTTCGAGGACGTCCAGGGCCCGTACGCGGGCACCGTCTTCCACTCCTGGCTGCTGGTGGTGCGCGGGGTCCTGCGCCGCACCGGCCCCCGGGGGGTGTCGATCCGGGCGACCGGCGCCTGGGAGCTGGGCTCGCTGGCCCAGGCCTGGGAGCACGGAGGGGTGGTCGCGGTCCGGGAGCAGATGGCGAGGGCGGAGGAGACCGCGCGCCTGCTCGCGGCCGAGGACGCGGGCCCCCGGCCCGGACGACGGGTGCTGGTCCACGCCTCCGGCTTCACCCAGTCGCCCTACGCCGACATCAAGCCGGCGGGGGAGGCCACCCGGCAGCCCGGTGGCAAGCTGTGGCACTCCAGCCCGGGGAGCTCCGGGTGGTGAACGTGCTGCACGTCGACATGGACGCCTTCTACGTCGCGGTCTCGTTGCTCGAGCAGCCGGGTCTGCGCGGGCAGCCCGTCGTGGTCGGCGGCGGGTGGCGCAGCGTGGTGCTGTCGGCCAGCTACGAGGCGCGGGCCTACGGGGTGCGCTCCGGTATGCCGATGGCCACGGCCAGGCGGCTGTGCCCTCCGGCGGTGGTGGTGCGCCCGGACTTCGACCGCTACGCCAGGGCCTCGGAAGGGGTGATGGCCATCTTCGCCGAGGTCACGCCCCGGGTGGAGCCGGTCTCGATGGAGGAGGCCTTCCTGGACGTCACCACCGCCGGCCGGCAGTGGGGGAGCCCGGAACGGATCGGGCGCTGGATCCGCAACACCGTGGTCGACGAGCAGGGGATCACCTGCTCGGTGGGTGGGGCGCCCTCCAAGGCGGTGGCCAAGATGGCCTCGCGCGCCGCCAAGCCGGACGGTATGCGTCTGCTCGGCCAGGACGAGGTCGTGCCCTTCCTGCACCCGCTTCCGGTGGGGGCGCTCTGGGGGGTGGGCGGGTCCACCGAGGCCGAGCTGCACCGGCTCGGCCTGCACACCGTCGCCCAGCTGGCGCACGTGCCGCGCGCCACCCTGGTGCGGGCGCTCGGCGAGCAGTCGGCGGTGCGCCTGCACGACCTGGCGTGGGGTGCCGACACCGACCCGGTCGTCCCCGCCCGCCGGGAACGCAGCGTCGGTTCCTCGGAGACGTTCAGCCATGACGTCGACGACCCCGACGTGATCCGACGTCAGCTGCTCCACCTCGCCGAGCGGACCGCCAGCCGGATGCGGCACGCGGGTGTGCTCGGGCGCACCGTGGTGCTCACCGTCCGGTTCTCCGACTTCACCACCCTCACCCGGTCACGCACCCAGGCGGTGGCCACGGACGTCACCCGCGACGTGCACGCCACCGCGTGCGCGCTGTATGCCGGGCTCGGCCTGCAGCGCGCCCGGATCAGGATGCTGGGGGTGCGGGTGGAGGGTGTCACCGAGGCGGATCGCACCCTGGTGCAGGGGCGCCTGGACGAGCCGGAGCGCGGCTGGCGGGAGGTCGAGCGGGCGGCCGACCGGGCCACCGCCCGCTTCGGCCACCGTGCCGTCCGCCCGGCCAGCCTGCTGGGGCGGGGCGGGCCCTGACCTGGGACGGGACCCCTGCGGGAACTCCGGCTAGTGCTCTGCACGTTCACCCCATATCCTGGACACTGATCTCTCTGGCACCGGCGCCGCGTCGCCGGAGCCATGACCGCACCCCCCGGAGGTGAACGTGCCGCTCTCCGAGCACGAGCAGCGTGTTCTCGAGCAGATGGAGCAGGCGCTCCATGCCGAGGACCCACGCCTGGCCAGCCAGCTCAACCGACCGGCCCCCAGCGGTGCAGGCGGTGGGCTGGACCGTCGGCGACTGGCGATCGGCATCCTCGTCGCCCTCGCCGGGCTGGCGCTCGTCGTCGTCGGGGTGATGGCCTCGGTCATCTGGGTGGGGGCCCTCGGCTTCCTGGCCATGGTCCTCGGCGGGGCCTGGGCGGCCACGCCGGCCGCGACCGCCAAGAACCCGCGGCTGCAGGTGGTCGGCAAGGACACCCCCGGCACCAAGCAGCAGCCCCGCAAGCAGCGCAGGTCGGGCTCCGGCAACTTCATGGAACGGATGGAGCAGCAGTGGGATCGACGACGGGAGCAGGGTCCCTGAGCTCCACGAACAGGAAGGACGCCGGGGCGGTCGGCACCGCCGACACCTCGGAGACCACGAAGGACCTCCCGACCCTCATGCGCGCCATCTCCGAGGGGGACCAGGTCGCCTTCGCCCGCCTCTACGACCAGGTCGCCTCCCGCGTCTTCGGCCTCGCCCTGCGGATCGTCCGTGACCGGGCGATCGCCGAGGAGGTCACCCAGGACGTCTTCCTCCAGGTGTGGCGTCAGGCCGGCGAGGTGGACCCGTCCAAGGGCTCCGCGATGGGGTGGCTGCTCACCCTGACCCACCGCCGGGCCGTGGACCGGGTCCGTTCGGAACAGGCGCAATCCGATCGGCTGCACCGCTACGAATCCCTGCACACAACACCCGCCTACGACTCGACGTCCGAGGAAGCGGTGGGGCGTATCGAGGCAGGTCGGGTGCAGAAGGCGCTCGCCCTGGTCGGTGAGCCGCATCGTACGACCGTCGAGCTCGCGTACTTCTCGGGCCTGACCCACCGCGAGGTGGCACAGCGGTTGGACATACCGCTCGGGACGGCGAAGACACGGATCAGGGACGGGTTACGCAAGCTCAGGGCCCAGATGAACGGAGGTGAGGAGAAGTGAACGAGATGCGTGACGAGGTGCACAGCCTCGCTGCTGCCTACGCAGTCGACGCCGTCGACGACGCAGAGCGGATCACCTTCGAGGCTCACCTGGACTCCTGCGCCGAGTGCCGGGAGGTCGTCGCCGAGATGTCCGACGCAGTGATGTTCCTGTCCGAGGGGCAGGAGGTCGAGCCGCCCCCGGCGCTGCGGACACGTGTGCTGGAGATGGTCGCCGCCGAGGCCGCGTCCGGCGCCGGGGAGAGCACCTCCTCGGCGACCTCCGCGAACTCCGAGGTGACCTCCCTGGAGGCAGGGCGCGAACGCCGCGAGCGGCGTCGTACCGGTTCCCGTTCCTGGCTGCTCGGTGCAGCGGCCGCCGCGGTGATCGCGGTGGGCACCTGGGGTGTGCTGCAGGGGATGGGTCCCGACCCGATCGAGCAGATCGTCGGGGCCGAGGACGCCGCCCAGTACACCGCCGACACCGACGACGGCATGGTGGCGGTCGTCACCTCCGCCGGCTCCGGTCAGGCGGTGCTGCAGCTGCCCGAGGGTATGCAGGGCCCCCAGGAGGGATCCGTGTACCAGGCCTGGTTCGTGCACGCCGACGGCACCGCCCGCTCCGCCGGGGTGCTCTCCGAGGAGGCGCTGGACGAGCGCGCCGACCTCCTGGAGGGCTCCACCGAGGGCGCCGTGGCGGTCGGTCTCACCGTCGAGCCGCCCGGCGGCTCCGCGGAACCCACCACCGAGCCGTTCGTCGTCGTCCCCCTCGGCTGACCGACAGGTCCCTCTGCGGTGGGGTTCCACCGACGGCTTCTCGCTTCGATCATGTGATCTGCATCACAGATGCAATCCGGATCACATCTGCCTGCGAATCCCCTGTGTCCCCAACGCGCGGTGGCACACCGGCCGCTGCGCACGACAGGAGGAGTGACCTGATGAAGATCACCACCGCACTGGCCGCACTGGCCGCCCCCGCCCTGCTCACCATGACCGCCGCCCCGGCGCTCGCGGACGACCACGAGCCCGTGGAGCTGATGACCACCTTCGGCGAGCTCAACGACTCCGGTGGCAGCGGCGAGGCCTGGGCCAAGGTCGACGGCAACGAGGTCTGGATGAAGGTCGAGGTGCAGGGCCTGCTCGACGGCGCCCCGCACGCCCAGCACATCCACCTCGGTGGCGCCGGGCAGTGCCCCGACCCGAACATGGAGGGCACCGGCTTCGAGGGTGCCATCCGCACCACCGACGCGATCGACAGCTACGGCGAGGTGCGCGTCTCGCTCACCGGCAACGACGCCGACACCTCCGAGGCCGCCGCGCTCGACGTGGCGAACTTCCCGGCCGTCGGCACCTACACCTACGAGCGCACCTTCGAGGTGCCGGACGACGTGGCGGCCGAGCTGAACGAGGGCAACGGCGTCGTCGTCATCCACGGGGTGGACCACAACGGCTCCGGCGAGTACGACGGCGACCAGGAGTCCGACCTCGACCCGAGCCTGCCCTCCGAGGCCACCGACCCGGCCCTCTGCGGAGCCTTCCAGATGGGCCAGATGAGCGCCCCCGGTGGTGGCGTGGAGACCGGTGGTGGGAGCACCTCGGGCCTGGAGAACTCCGGCCTGATGGCCGGTGGCGCGCTGCTTGCCGTCGCCGGTGCGGGTGCCCTGGCGCTGGGTCAGCGCCGTCGCGACGAGAGCTGACATGACCACGTCGTCATCAGCACGCCAGGGCCGTGGGGGAGTCACCCTCACGGCCCTGGCCGTCCTGGCCGTCCTCATCGGGGTGGTCGCCCTCGGTGTCGGGCTGGTCAACCAGCGGCCCGACCCGCCGTCGCCGACGGTGACCGCCTCGACCCCCGAGGAGACGGCACCGGCGACCGAGGAGCCGGCCCCCGAGCCGGAGGCCACCGCCACCGAGGAGCCGGGCGGGCAGCCGACCTCCTCGGAGGACCCGGACGCCGACCCGGTGACGGACGCGGAGTCCGACTCCGACGCCGAGCGGGCGGAGCAGGAGCCGGCGGCCGAGGTCGAGCAGGTCGCGGCGCTGCCCCGGTCCGAGCCGGTCGAGGTCCGCATCCCGTCGATCTCCGTCACCAGTCCGTTGCACCCGCTCGGGCTCAACGACGACGGCACCCTGGCGGTGCCCACCGGTGACCGTGTCGACGAGGCGGCCTGGTACGACGGGTCGCCCACTCCCGGGGAGCTCGGGCCCACCGTCATCGAGGGCCATGTCACCGGCCCGGGTGGTCGCGAGTCGATCTTCTTCGACCTCGGTGCCCTGGAGCCCGGGGACACCGCGGAGGTGGAGCGCGCGGACGGTCGGACGGTGACCTTCGAGGTGTACCGAGTGGACCAGTTCGCCAAGGACGCCTTCCCGACCGTGGACGTCTACGGCCCGACCGACGAGGCCGAGCTGCGCCTCATCACCTGCGGTGGGGAGTTCGACGAGGCCACCGGCCACCACGTGGACAACACGGTCGTCTACGCCCGGATGATCTCCGGCTGACCGCCCCTGACCGACGCCCCGGGTGCCCTCCGCAGGGGGGAGGGCACCCGGGGCGTCCTGCGTCCTCAGGACGGGGTGAGCACGAACGCGGCCAGCACGAAGACCGCGATGATGACGAACGCGGCAGCGAGCTCGATGAGGATGTTCAGACCGACCGCGCGCAGCGCGTGTCCGGTCGCGTGCCAGGCCTTCCTCCGGTCCCGGGTCCGCAGCAGGGAGATCAGGAAGATGCCCAGCGGGAAGCCCAGGAAGAGTCCGACCACCGGCACCAGGACGCCCAGCACGATGGCGCAGACCACGGCGATCACCAGGGTCGAGGTCGGCACCCCCGCCCGGCGCAGCCGCTGGCCCGGGACGGCCCACTGCAGGACCAGGCCGGCGAGGTAGACGACCGCGGCCACGCCCAGCACAACCCAGCCCAGGGTCGACTGCTCGGCCAGCACCCACACCAGGACGGCGAGCACCACGATCAGCAGCCCGGGCAGGACGGGCACGACGATCCCGAGCACGCCGACAGCCATCAGGACGAGGGTCAGGATCTCCGCGGTCTGCACCCTCCTGATTGTGCCCGAGACGACCGCGAGGCCCGTCCACGTGAACGTGGACGGGCCTCGGAAGTCTGCTGGAGGGGACGGCTCCCCTCGCTCAGAGGGCGGGGGACTCCTCGGCCTCCAGGCGGTGCGTCTCGTCGAGGATGTGCACGTCCTCGACCGCGCGCAGCTTGTCCAGGTGCTCGCGCCCGTGGTGGGCGCAGAAAAGGAGCTCGAGTCCCTCACCGATACGAGCCCGGACGTAGGCCTGGGCCCCGCACCGGTCGCAGCGGTCGGACATGGTCAGTTCGGCTGTCAGAGTGGCGGTCACGACTGTCTCCTCTCCATGGGACCAACATCTCGTTGGTCGTGTCACAGTCAAGCATGTCAACGCCCCGGGGTCCCCGGTTTGTGCCCGCTCCTGCTGGCGTTTCGCTGAGCGCGTAAGGCGGGGTGCTCCTGCGGCCCGTGCGCCGCGCCTCCCCGGGCCTGTCGGGGCCGCGCGCTAGCCTGCCGGGCGTGACCACTCAGGACTACTCCGCCCGGCACCTGCAGGTCCTCGAAGGCCTGGAGGCGGTGCGCAAGCGCCCGGGGATGTATGTCGGGTCCACCGACTCCCGGGGCCTGATGCACTGCCTGTGGGAGATCATCGACAACGCCGTCGACGAGGCGCTGGGCGGGCACGGGGACCGGATCGAGGTCATCCTGCACGCGGACGGCTCGGTCGAGGTGCGGGACCGGGCGCGGGGCATACCGGTCGACATCGAGCCACGCACCGGCCTGCCCGGGGTGGAGGTGGTCTTCACCAAGCTGCACGCCGGTGGCAAGTTCGGCGGCGGGTCCTACGCGGCCTCGGGCGGTCTGCACGGAGTCGGTGCGTCGGTGGTCAACGCGCTCTCGTCCCGGCTGGACGTGGAGGTCGACCGGGCCGGGAAGACCTACCGGATGAGCTTCCGCCGGGGTGAGCCCGGCACCTTCGACGACGGCGCCTCCGCGCCCACCCCGGAGTCCTCCTTCGCGCCCTTCCGGAGCAGCAGCGAGCTGTCGGTGGTGGGCAAGGCCCGACGCGGCGTCACCGGCACCCGGGTGCGGTACTGGGCGGACCCGCAGATCTTCCTCGCCCAGGCCCAGTTCGCCTACGACGAGCTCGCGGCCCGCGCCCGGCAGACGGCCTTCCTCGTGCCGGGTCTCAGCATGGTGGTGCGTGACGAGCGCGGGCTGCCGGGGACTCCCGGCGCCGACGGGCCGCACGAGGAGACCTTCGCCTACTCCGGTGGCATCACCGAGTACGCCGAGTACCTGGCCCCCGACACCGCGGTCACCGACGTCTGGCGGCTGCAGGGCTCCGGCACCTTCACCGAGACGGTGCCGATGCTGGACGAGCTGGGACACATGGTCTCCCGGGAGATCGAGCGTGAGTGCGAGGTGGACGTCGCCGTCCGCTGGGGCACGGGCTACGAGACCACCGCGCGCAGCTTCGTCAACATCATCACCACGCCCAAGGGCGGCACCCACGTCGCAGGCTTCGAGCAGGCGCTGATGAAGGTCTTCCGCAAGCAGCTGGAGACGAACGCGCGCAAGCTCAAGGTCGGCAGCGACAAGGTGGAGAAGGACGACATCCTGGCCGGGCTGACGGCGGTGGTCACGGTCCGGCTGCCCGAGCCGCAGTTCGAGGGGCAGACCAAGGAGGTGCTCGGCACCAGCGCGGTGCGTTCGATCGTCTCCCGCACCGTGGAGACCGCGCTCGTGGAACGGCTCACCAGCACCCACCGGGGCGACAAGGCACAGGCCTCGCTGCTGCTCGAGAAGGTCGTCTCCGAGATGAAGTCGCGCATCTCCGCCCGGCTGCACAAGGAGACCCAGCGCCGCAAGAACGCGCTGGAGTCCTCGTCGCTGCCGGCCAAGCTGGCCGACTGCCGCAGCAACGACACCGAGCGTTCCGAGCTGTTCATCGTCGAGGGGGACAGCGCGCTCGGCACCGCGAAGCTGGCCCGCTCCAGCGACCACCAGGCGCTGCTGCCCATCCGCGGCAAGATCCTCAACGTGCAGAAGGCCTCGGTCCAGGACATGCTCTCGAACGCCGAGTGCGCCGCGATCATCCAGGTCATCGGCGCGGGCTCGGGGCGGTCCTTCGACCTGGACCTGGTGCGCTACGGCAAGATCATCATCATGACCGACGCCGACGTCGACGGCGCCCACATCCGGACCCTGCTGCTCACCCTGTTCTTCCGCTACATGCGTCCCCTGGTCGAGGCGGGCCGGGTGTATGCCGCGATGCCGCCCCTGCACCGCCTCGAGGTCGCCGGCGGGGGCGGTCGCGGGAAGGGCCGCGGACCGGAGTACCTCTACACCTACACCGAGGCCGAGATGCGTCGGACCGTCGCGGGCCTGGAGAAGAAGGGTCGCAGCGTCAAACAGCCGATGCAGCGGTACAAGGGCCTCGGGGAGATGGACGCAGACCAGCTGGCGGAGACCACGATGGACCCCCGACACCGCACCCTGCGCCGGATCACGCTCGCGGACGCGGCACGCGCCGACGGGATCTTCGACCTGCTCATGGGGTCCTCGGTGGCTCCCCGCAAGGACTTCATCGTGGCCTCCGCGCACGACCTGGACCGCGACCGCATCGACGCCTGACCCCGGCACCGGGGAGGGGCTGTCCTCAGCGGTGCCCGGCAGCCGGTAGACTTGAACCTTCCCGTCGCCTTCGCGCTGATGGGTGACCCCGCAGGACGATCCGATCCTGGGGGACGATCTCGGGCGCCGCGACGAGCGCCCTGGAGGTAGGTCCGGTCACGCCGACAGGCGTCGAGGCGAGAACCCACCTCGACACCCCCTGAAGAGGTGAGCCATCCATGGCCAGTACCCCCCGCGCCGGCACGTCCGGCACCAAGAAGGCCCGTCACACCCCGGCCCAGAAGAAGGCCGCACGCGACGCCCGCGAGAAGCAGGCCCGTGCCCAGCTCAAGGGTGGCCGCGGCGCCACCAAGGAGCGGTGGCGCGACCGCGACGAGCGCGACCCGCGGGGTCGGGGAGAGCGCAGCGAGCGTCGTCGCACCGAGGAGGGCACCGCCCCCCGGCGCGACACCCGTGACGACCGCGGTGGTTACCAGCGGGACGACCGTCGTCCGGCAGCGCGCGACGATCGCGGCGGCAGCCGTGGTGGTTACCAGCGTGATGACCGTCGCCCGGCCCGTGACGACCGCGGTGGCTATCAGCGTGATGACCGTCGCCCGGCCCGTGACGACCGTGGTGGTTACCAGCGTGATGACCGTCGTCCGGCGGCGCGTGACGATCGTGGTGGCAGCCGTGGCGGCTACCAGCGCGATGACCGTCGCCCGGCCCGTGACGACCGCGGTGGTTACCAGCGTGATGACCGTCGTCCGGCAGCGCGTGACGACCGTGGTGGCAGCCGTGGCGGCTACCAGCGCGACGACCGTCGCCCGGCCCGTGACGACCGCGGTGGTTACCAGCGCGAGGACCGTCGTCCCGCCCGCGACGACCGCGGGGGCTACCAGGAGCACACCATCCGGGCCCACCGCGAGGAGCGCGAGGGGCGCCCGCAGCGGGGCCGGCACGAGGGCCGCAGCTGGGACGAGGGACGTCGCCGTGACGACCGCTTCCGCGGCCGGGACGAGCGTGGCGGCGGCGACCAGTTCGTCGAGGCCGAGGCCGAGCGCGACGAGGCGGACGCGGCATACCAGGAGCGACGCTCCGTGACGAAGGCGGAGAACATGACAGCGAGCGTCGAGGCGGACAACGGCTTCACCCCGATGGGGCTGCGGGAGGAGCTCGTCACCGCGCTGGCCAGGATCGGTATCACCACGCCCTTCCCGATCCAGTCGGCCACCATCCCGGACGCGATGGCCGGGCGGGACCTGCTG
Source organism: Serinicoccus shuyuelongi (assembly GCF_045032955.1). Taxonomy (NCBI): domain Bacteria; kingdom Bacillati; phylum Actinomycetota; class Actinomycetes; order Micrococcales; family Ornithinimicrobiaceae; genus Serinicoccus; species Serinicoccus shuyuelongi. The sequence goes on from NZ_JBJFZU010000003.1 coordinate 178,297, forward strand.
GGCCGCGGCCAGACCGGTTCCGGCAAGACGATGGCCTTCGGGCTGCCGATGCTGCACCGGCTCGCCGGTCGCCCCCGTGCGGTCCCGCACCGGCCGCGTGCGGTCATCCTCACCCCGACCCGTGAGCTCGCGATGCAGATCGTGGACGCCCTCGCCCCGCTGATGCGCGCCGTCGACCGGCGCTTCGTGCTGGTGGCCGGCGGGATGTCCTACACCCCCCAGCTCAAGGCGCTGGAGCGGGGCGTCGACGTGCTCGTCGCCACCCCCGGACGGCTGATCGACCTGATCGAGCGCGACGCAGCCGACCTCTCCGAGGTCGAGGTGATGGTGCTGGACGAGGCCGACCACATGGCTGAGATGGGCTTCGTCGAGGCGATCCGGCAGATCCTGGACCGCACTCCGAGCGACGGGCAGCGGCTGCTGTTCTCGGCGACCCTGGACCACGGCGTGGACCAGGTGGCCAAGGCCTACCTGACGGACCCGGTCACCCACTCCACCAACGACGCCCGGGCCAGCGTCACCACGATGGCCCACCACCTGTTCCTGGTGCACCCGCACCACAAGAAGCCGATCACCGCGGCCATCGCGAACCGCACCGGACGCACGGTCGTCTTCTGCCGCACCAAGCTCGGCGCCGACCGCGTCGCCATGCAGCTGCGGGAGTCCGGCGTCTTCGCGGCCGCGCTGCACGGCGGCCTGAACCAGGCCCAGCGGACCCGGGTCCTGGACGCCTTCAAGGGCGGCAGCCTGCCGGTCCTCGTCGCCACCGACGTCGCCGCCCGCGGCATCCACGTGGACGACGTCTCCCTGGTGCTGCAGGCCGACCCGCCGGCCGACCACAAGGACTACCTGCACCGCTCCGGTCGCACCGCCCGCGCCGGCGAGGACGGCGTGGTGGTGACCCTGGCGCTGCCGCACCAGAAGCGTCAGGTCTCCCGGATGCTGGACGCGGCCGGCGTGGAGGCGGCGCCGATGACGGTGGCCCCCGAGGACCACACGGTCATCGAGACCGCCGGTGGCTCGGTGCCCACCGCCGAGCCCGTCCCGCAGAGCCGTCTGGACGAGGTCATGCGGCCCAAGCGTCCGACCGGGCGCCGGGGCCCCGCCGCCCGCGGCGGTGGCCGCGGACCGCGGCACGGCGGGTCCCGCCAGGCCGGTCAGGGAGCGCGGCACGGCGGCCCGCGTCGTGAGCGCTCCAGCGACGGACGACCGGACTGGCGCCCGCGCGACTGAGGCGCCTGACGCCCTACCATCGACCCCATGACTTCCAGCCACGACGTCGTGGTGGTCGGTGGTGGCCACAACGGCCTCACCGCGGCCGCCTACCTGGCCTCGGCGGGACGCTCCGTGCTCCTGCTGGAGCGGTCCCCCGAGCTGGGGGGAGCCACCGTCTCGGCCGAGGCGTTCCCGGGGACGGGGGCCCGGCTGTCCCGGTACTCCTACCTGGTCAGCCTGCTCCCGCGCCGGATCGTGGACGACCTCGGGCTGTCCCTGCGGCTGGCCCGGCGGCGCTACTCCTCCTACACCCCGGTGCCCGGCGAGGACGTCGGTCTGCTCATCGACAACGGGGACGAGCAGGCCACCCGCGCGTCCTTCGCCGCCGTCGGCGCGGCCGCGGACGCCGCGCGCTGGGGACAGTTCTACGACCGGGTCGGTGAGCTGGCCCGCACCGTCTGGCCGACGGTCACCGAGCCGCTGATGCGGCGCCGGGAGATGGCGGACCGGATCGGTGACCCGGCCCTGGTGCGGGACTTCCTGGACCGGCCGCTGGGCGAGGTCGTCGAGGCCAGCCTGGCGCACGACCTGGTCCGTGGCGTCGTCCTGACCGACTCGCTGATCAGCACCTACGCGGACGCGCACTCGGCCCACCTGCGGCACAACATCTGCTTCCTGTACCACGTCATCGGGGGCGGCACCGGGGACTGGGACGTGCCCATCGGCGGCATGGGTCAGGTGTCCGACCAGCTGGCGCAGGTGGCCCGGCGGGCCGGTGCCGAGCTGCGCACCGGCGCCCGGGTCACCGCCGTCGAGGAGGGGGCGCTCACCTGGGTCGACGCCGAGGGCGCGGAGCACCGGGCGAGTGCCGGGCACGTGCTGTGGGCGGCCGCGCCCGCGGTCCTGGACGGGCTCGCCGGAGGGGCCGCGGGGGAGCGGGTGGAGGGCTCGCAGGTGAAGGTCAACATGCTGCTCTCCCGGCTGCCCCGGCTGCGCGAGACATCGGTGGCGCCGGAGGCCGCCTTCGGTGGCACCTTCCACATCAACGAGACCTACACCCAGCTGCACGAGGCGTACACCGCGGCCGGGCGGGGGGAGGTCCCCGCCCCGATGCCCGCGGAGATCTACTGCCACTCGCTGACCGACCCGAGCATCCTGGCGCCGCGGCTGCGGGACTCCGGTGCGCACACCCTGACCGTCTTCACCCTGCAGACCCCGGACCGGCTGCTCGACGGCGACGCCGACCTTCACGACGAGGCGCGGGCCCGCCTCGAGCGCGCGGTGCTGGACTCCCTGTCCTCGGTGCTGGCCGAACCGGTGGAAGACGTCCTCCTGCGCGACCCGCAGGGCCGTCCGTGCGTGGAGACCCGGACCACCCGGGACCTGCAGGACAGCCTGGCCATGCCCGGCGGCAACATCTTCCACGCACCGCTGGACTGGCCCTGGGCACCCGACGACGCGCCGCTGGACACCCCCGCCCGGCGGTGGGGCGTGGACACGGCATACCCCTCGGTGCTGCTCGCCGGGGCGGGTTCCCGGCGTGGCGGCGGGGTCAGCGGGCTGGGCGGCTACCACGCCGCCCGCGCCGTGCTCGAGAGCTGAGCCTCAGCCCCGACGGGCCAGGTGCTCGACCGCCCAGCCGTAGCCGTGTATCCCGGCGCCGGCGATCACCGTCTCCGCGACCGGCGACAGGTAGGAGGTGTGCCGGAACGCCTCCCGGGCGTGCGGGTTGGACAGGTGCACCTCGACCACGGGCAGCCCGCAGGCCTTGACCGCGTCCAGCAGCGCCACCGAGGTATGCGTGTACGCGGCCGCGTTCAGCACCACGCCGAGGACGTCCCCGGCGGCCCGTGCCTCGTGCAGCGCGTCGATCAGCGCACCCTCGTGGTTGCTCTGCAGGCAGGTGACCTCCAGCCCGTGCTCGGCGGCCCGCTCGGCGCACAACGCCTCCACGTCGGCCAGCGTGGCGGTGCCGTAGATCTCCGGCTCGCGGGTGCCGAGCAGGTTCAGGTTGGGTCCGTTGAGGACGAGGACGCGCCGCGGCATGGCGCCTACGTTCTCACACCCCCTCCCGGTCCCGCTCTGGCTAGGGTGGCGTCATGGGTATGACGCAGTGGTGGCAGCGGGCGACCGGTCGGGGCCGGGCCGAGGGCTCCCCGGTGGCCCGCCCGGCGGCCACCCGGCGCGAGGACCCGCCGGTGACCTGGCCGACCGAGCGCCCCGGCGCCCGACCGGAGATCGACCCGGACCTACCGGTGCTTGGCGTCGACGGGTGCCGGGCCGGCTGGGTCGGGGCCGTGCTCGACCCCGGGGGTCACGGCACCCCCCAGCTCATCGTCGCCGCCACCCTCGCCGAGGTGGTCCGGCAGGCGGGTCCGGTGGCGGTGACCGCCATCGACATCCCCATCGGTCTGCCCGACGACACCCGCCGCGAGGCGGACGTGCAGACCCGTCGTTTCGTCGGCGGCGCCAAGGCGTCCTCGGTCTTCACCACACCGGTGCGGGCGGCCCTCTACGCCGGCTCCTACAGCGAGGCCAACACGATCAACCGTGACCGCCTCGGTGCCGGGTTGTCCCAGCAGGCGTACGGGTTGCGGCGCAGCATCCAGGACGTCGACGCCTGGCTGCGGCAGGACCTGCCCTGCGTGGTGGTCGAGGCGCACCCGGAGGCCAGCTTCGCGATGATGACCGGGGCGGCGCTGATCTCCCGCAAACGCTCCGGGGAGGGTGTCCAGGAGCGGCGGGACGCGTTGTCCTCGGTCGGCATCGCGCTGCCCTCGGCCACCCTGCAGGGCGTGGGCCGGGACGACACGGTGGACGCCTGCGCCGTGGCCTGGACCGCGCACCGGGTCAAGACCGGCCACAGCCGCACCTTCCCGGACGAGCCCGAGGTCTTCAGCGACGGCATACCCGCCGCGATCCACGTCTGACCACCCACTCACCACCCCACCAGGAGCCCCGTCCGATGAGCAGCACCTTCCCCACCTTCGAGGCCGACACCCCCCGCAGCTACCGGATGCTGATCGGGGGCAGCTGGGTCGACGCCGCCGACGGGCAGCGGATCGACGTGATCACCCCGATCGACCGGCACCGGGTGATCGCCACGATCCCGCGGGCCGGGGAGGTGGACGCCGACCGGGCCGTCGCGGCCGCACGGGCCGCGCAGCCGGGGTGGGCGGCGCTGCCCTTCACCGAGCGTCAGCGGGCGCTGCTGCGGATCGCCGACGACCTGGAGGCCGTGGTCGAGGACCTGGCCGCGCTGACGGCGCTGGACACCGGAAACGCGATCCGCACCCAGGCCCGCCCCGAGGCGGGTCTGCTGGTCGGTGCCTTCCGCTACTTCGCGGGTCTCGCCGGGGAGCTCAAGGGGGTGACGCTGCCGACCGGCAGCGACGCGCTGTCCCTGACCCGCCGGCTCCCGCTGGGCGTGGTCGCCGGGATCCTGCCGTGGAACAGCCCGCTGATGATCGCGGCCTTCAAGCTGCCGGCCGCCCTGGTCTCGGGCAACGCGATGGTGCTCAAGGCCGCCGAGGACGCCCCCACGACGGTGCTCGAGCTGGCCGAGATCTGCGCCCGTCACCTGCCCGAGGGCGTGCTCAACGTGGTCACCGGCTACGGGCCCGAGATCGGCGAGGCGCTGGTCGACCACCCCGGCGTGGACAAGGTCTCGTTCACCGGCTCCACCGCGACCGGCTCCGGGGTGGCGTCCCGGGCCGGCGGCCGGCTCGCGCACGTGAGCCTGGAGCTGGGCGGCAAGAGTCCGTGCATCGTGCTCCCGGACGCCGACGACGAGGACACGGTCGAGCAGGTGATGCTGGCCACCCGCTTCGCCCGGCAGGGCCAGAGCTGCACCTCCGGGTCGCGCCTCTTCCTGCACGAGGACATCCACGACAGCTTCCTGGAGAAGGTGGTGGCCCGGGCCGCGCAGATGCGCGTCGGCGACCCCCGGGAGGAGAGCACCGACATCGGCTGCATCATCAACGCCCGGCAGTGGGACCGGGTGCAGGGCTACATCGACGACGGGCTGGCCAACGAGGGTGTCGAGGTCGCCTACGACGGCCGCCCCGCGCTGCAGGTGGGGGAGCCCGGTTTCTACCACGCGCCGATGATCCTCACCCAGGTCCGCAACGACTGGCGGATCGCCCGGGAGGAGATCTTCGGCCCGGTCCTCTCGGTGCTCCGCTGGCGGACCGAGGACGAGGTGGTGGCGATGGCCAACGACAGCCACTACGGCCTCGCCGCCTTCGTCTTCGGCCGGGACATCGGGATGGCGCTGCGGACCGCGCAGCGGGTGCAGTCCGGCTGGGTGCAGGTCAACCAGGGCGGCGGGCAGCAGGTCGGGCAGTCCTACGGCGGGATGAAGGCCAGCGGCCAGGGCCGCGAGTTCTCGTTGGAGGGGATGCTCGAGGGCTTCACCCAGATCCAGCAGATCAACGTGCGGCTCTCCTGAGCAGGCCGCCCGGAGGCTGACCGGCAGGGGGCGTTGACACCTCCGCCATGTCCGTGCCATTGTTGTGAGAGCGCTCTCACGACTGTCGTACAGGGCGTACCGACAAAGGAGTTGGCATGCAGATCAGGCGACGCACGACGCTCCTCGCCGCCACCGTCACCAGCGCGCTGGTGCTCGGTGCGTGCGGTGGGGGCGAGGACGAGGACGAGGACGGGGCCGGCAGCAGCGATGGCGAGGGTGGTGACATCACCCTCTCGGTGGCGACCTTCAACGAGTTCGGCTACGAGGAGCTGCTCCCCGAGTACGAGGAGCTCAACCCCGGCATCACCGTCCAGCACGTCAAGGCGGACACCGCCGACAACGCCCGCGCGGCGCTGCGCAACAGCCTGGGCGCGGACTCGGGGGCCTCCGACATCGAGGCCGTCGAGGTCGACTGGGTCACCGAGTTCCGCCAGTACCCGGACAAGTTCGTCGACCTCACCTCCGAGGAGGTCGAGGGCCGCTGGCTGCCCTGGAAGACCGAGGCGGTGACCCTGGAGGACGGCATGCTGCTCGGTTACGGCACCGACATGGGCCCGCAGGCCGTCTGCTACCGGGCCGACCTCTTCGAGCAGGCCGGCCTGCCGACCGACCGGGACGAGGTGGCCGCGCTGCTCGAAGGCGGCTGGGACACCTACTTCGAGGTGGGTGCCGACTTCGTGGCGGCCACCGACATCCCCTGGTACGACTCTGCCGGTGCCCTCTGGCAGGGGATGATCAACCAGGTCGAGCAGCCCTACGAGACCCCCGAGGGCGAGATCGTCGCCCTGGACAACCCGCAGATCCGTGAGCTCTACGACCAGGTGCTCACCGCCTCCGTCGACCAGGGGCTGTCCGCCGGCCTGGGGCAGTGGAGCGCCGACTGGAACGCCGCCTTCCAGGGCGACGAGTTCGCCACCATGCTCTGCCCGCCCTGGATGCTCGGCATCATCGAGGGCAACGCCGCCGACGTCGACGGCTGGGACGTGGCTCCGGTCTTCCCCGGCGGCGGCGGCAACTGGGGCGGCGCCTACCTGACCGTGCCCGCCCAGGGCGAGCACGTGGAGGAGGCCAAGGCCCTGGCCGCCTGGCTCACCGCGCCGGAGCAGCAGATCAAGGCGTTCGAGTCCAAGGGCACCTTCCCCAGCCAGGCGGAGGCGCTCGAGTCCGAGGAGCTGGCCGCGTCGAGCAACGCCTTCTTCAACGAGGCCCCCACCGGCACGATCTTCGCCGGCCAGGCCGACGCGGTCACCGTCACCCCGTTCAAGGGCCCGCGGTACTTCGAGATCAACACGGCCATGGCGGACGCCATCAGCCGGGTCGACGTGGACCAGACCGACGACGCCGACAGCAGCTGGGACAAGTTCGTGGCCGCCGTGGGCGAGCTGCGCTGAGCATGTCCGTCTCCACCCCGGTGCCCGCCCCGCCCTCGACCTCCGCGGCCGAGGGCGGGGCCGGCCGGGCCACCCTGGGAGCCGGCTCGGTGGCCGGTCGGGGTCCGGGCAGCGGCCCCCGGGAGCGGTCCCGGTTCCGGCTCCGGCTCTCCCGACTGGACACCACCGGCTCCCCGTACCTCTACATCGCGCCGTTCTTCATCCTCTTCTTCGTCACCGGGCTCTTCCCGCTGGTCTACACCGGCTGGGTCGCCCTGCACGACTGGGACCAGATCATGGGGCAGGGCCCCTTCGTCGGCCTGCAGAACTTCGCCGACGTGCTCGCCGGGCGCAGCTTCTGGAACGCGCTGACCAACACGGTCAGCATCTTCCTGCTCTCCTCGGTCCCGCAGGTGCTGGCCGCGCTGGCCATCGCCGGCCTGCTGGACCACAAGCTGCGCGCGGCCACCTTCTGGCGGATGGGGGTGCTGCTGCCCTACGTGGTCGCCCCGGTCGCGGTGGCGCTGATCTTCTCCAACCTCTTCGCGGACCGGTTCGGCCTGATCAACACCCTGCTGGGCACGGTGGGGCTCGACCCGGTCGGGTGGCACTCCGACCGCTTCGCCAGCCACGTCGCGATCGCCAGCATGGTCAACTTCCGCTGGACCGGCTACAACGCGCTGATCCTGCTGGCCGCGATGCAGGCGATCCCGCGGGACCTCTACGAGGCTGCCGCCATCGACGGCGCGGGTGGGCTGCGCCGCTTCGTCTCGATCACCATCCCGATGCTGCGGCCGACGATGATCTTCGTCATCATCACCTCCACCATCGGTGGGCTGCAGATCTTCGACGAGGCCAAGATGTACGACCAGTTCGGTCGCGGCGGGTCCGACGGGCAGTGGCAGACGCTGACCCTCTACCTCTACGAGCTGGGCTGGAACCGGGCCGACTTCGGGCGGGCCTCCGCCGTCGCGGTCCTGCTCTTCGTCCTGATCGTCCTCATCGGCCTGGTGAACTTCGCCGTCAGCCGCCGCATCGCGAGTCAGGGACCACGATGAGCACCACTCCCGTCCCCGTCCCCACCCAGGCGGACGTCGCTCCCGACCCCCGACGCACTCCTCGTCGTTCCCGCGGTGCCGACCGCCGGCCCGGGTGGATCGTCTACGGTCTGCTGGGCGCGGTGCTGGCCGGCAGCGTCTTCCCGCTGTGGTGGTCCTTCCTCATCGCCAGCCACGACTCGACCGTGCTCACCCGGACCCCGTTCCCGATCGTGCCGGGCGGCAACTTCCTGGCCAACGCGGCGACCGTCTTCGACACGGTCGAGTTCTGGCGGGCCACGCTGAACTCCGTCATCGTCTCCACCACGGTGTCCGTCTCCGTCGTCTTCTTCTCCACGCTGGCCGGGTATGCCTTCGCCAAGCTCCGCTTCCGGGGGTCGGGACCGCTGCTCATCTTCGTCATCGCCACCATGGCGATCCCCACCCAGCTCGGGGTGGTGCCGCTCTACCAGGTGATGGCGGCGCTGGGCTGGACCGGTGAGCTGTCCGCGGTCATCGTCCCGGGGCTGGTGACCGCCTTCGGGGTGTTCTGGATGACCCAGTTCCTCAGCCAGGCGGTGCCCACCGAGCTGATCGAGGCCGCCCGGGTGGACGGCGCCAGCATGTTCCGCACCTTCTGGCACGTCGGCGTACCCGCAGCCCGACCGGCCGCGGCGATGCTCGGCCTGTTCACCTTCGTGGCGACCTGGACCAACTTCTTCTGGCCCTTCATCGTCCTCGGACCCTCCAACCCCACCCTCCCGGTGGCCCTGCAGCAGCTGCAGGCGGCGCACTTCGTGGACTACTCGCTGGTGCTCGCCGGCGCCATGCTCGCGACGGTGCCGCTGTTGGTCCTCTTCGTCGTCGCCGGGCGCCAGCTGGTCTCCGGCATCATGCAAGGAGCAGTGAAGCAATGAGCACCCCCATCACCTTCCCCACCGAGTTCCTCTTCGGCTCGGCCACCGCGGCCTACCAGATCGAGGGTGCCGCCTACGAGGACGGGCGCCGGGACTGCATCTGGGGCCCGTTCGCGGCCACCCCCGGCAAGGTGGTCGGCGGGCATACCGGCGAGGTCGCCTGCGACCACTACCACCGGATGCCGCAGGACGTGGCGCTGATGCGCTCGCTCAACCTCGGCGCCTACCGGTTCTCGGTGTCCTGGGCACGGGTGTGCCCGGACGGGCGCACCGTGAACGCGAAGGGCCTGGACTTCTACTCGCGCCTGGTCGACGAGCTGCTCGAGCAAGACATCCTGCCCTGGGTCACCCTCTACCACTGGGACATGCCGCAGGCGCTGGAGGAGCTGGGCGGCTGGCCGGCCCGGGACACGGTGGACCGGTTCACCGACTACGCGCTCGCCGTGCACGACCGCCTGGGTGACCGGGTCCGGCAGCTGACCACGCTGAACGAGCCGTGGTGCTCGGCATTCCTGGGGTATGCCGCGGGCGTGCACGCCCCGGGGCGCACCGAGCCGACGTCGGCGCTGCGGGCGGCGCACCACCTGCTGCTGGCCCACGGCCGGGCGGTGGGCGCGCTGCGCGAGCGGGACCCGCAGCTGGAGCTGGGCCTGACCCTGAACTTCACCGACATGCAGCCGCAGCGGCCCGACTCCGCCGCCGACCAGGACGCGGCCCGCCGGCTGGACGGGCTGGCCAACCGGCTCTTCATCGAGCCGATCGTCCGGGGGGAGTACCCGCAGGACGTGCTCGCGGACCTGGGTGAGCTGTGGCCGGAGGGCCTCGTCCAGGACGGTGACCTGGCGGACATCAGCACACCGGTCGACGTGCTCGGCGTCAACTTCTACACCGGCTCGATGGTCACCGGCTGCGACCCCGACGTCGCGGCCCGGGCCGCCGCCCAGTCCCGGACCTACGACCCGCCCTCGCCCAACGTCGGCTCCGAGCACGTGCGGGTGGTGCGCCGGGGCCTGCCGGTCACCGACATGGGCTGGGAGATCCAGCCCGACCGGCTGCGTGCCCTGCTGGTGCGGCTGCAGAGCGACTACACCGGGGCGGCCGGGATCGGGCTCTACGTCACCGAGAACGGCGCCGCGATGCCGGACCTGCCGGGCCCCGACGACGTGGTCGACGACCAGGACCGGATCGCCTACCTCGACGGGCACCTGCGCGCGGTGCACGCGGCGATGGACGAGGGCGCCGACGTCCGCGGCTACTTCGTCTGGTCGCTGCTGGACAACTACGAGTGGCACCACGGCTACACCAAGCGCTTCGGGATCGTCCGGGTCGACTACGACACCCAGCGCCGCATCCCCAAGGCCAGCGCCGGGTGGTTCGCGGACATGGCAGGATCAGGGTCGATCGCCTAGCACCAGGAAGGCCCGATGCGCGCCGTCATGCTCCCAGGCGGGCCCGGATGACGGCCCGCCGCCCCCCGACGTTGGAGGACGTCGCGGCCCGCTCGGGCGTGTCCCGGGCCACCGTCTCCCGGGTCGTCAACGCCGACCCCAGGGTCCGGGAGGAGGCGCGGGCCGCGGTCGACCGGGCGATCACCGAGCTGGGGTACCGGCCGAACCGGGCGGCCCGTTCGCTGGTGGTCCGGGAGCCGAACTCGGTCGCCGTGGTGGTGCCCGAGACCGACCAGCGGGTGTTCGCGGACCCGGTCATCATGTCGATGCTGCGCGGGGTCAGCGCGGGTCTGGAGGAGAGCCCGCTGCAGATGGTGCTGGTGCTGGGCAGGTCCGGCCGGGACACCGAGCGGCTGGAGCGGTGGCTGCGCGGCGGCCACACCGACGGGGCCATCGTGCTCAGCGCCCACCTGGACGACCGGGTCACCGAGGTGCTCAGCCTGATCGGGCTGCCGACCGTGGTCATCGGCCGCCCGCCCCGCGGCGGCTCTGCGCTGCCCTACGTGGACCTGGACAACGTCAGCGGTGGGCGGCTGGCGACGCAGCACCTGCTCGCGCGCGGGTGCCGCCGGATCGGGACGGTCGCCGGACCGTTGGACATGGCGGCCGGGCAGGACCGGTTGACGGGCTGGCAGGAGGCGCTGGCCGCCGCCGGCCTGCCCGGCGACGCGGTGGTGCACGGCGACTTCTCCTCCGAGGGCGGCCGGGCCGCGACGCGCGAGCTGCTCGTGGCCCACCCCGACCTGGACGGCATCTTCGTCGCCTCCGACCTGATGGCCGCCGCCGCGGTCAGCGAGCTGCACGCCGACGGGCGCCGGGTGCCCGACGACGTGGCGGTGGTCGGCTACGACGACTCGCCGACCGCGGGCCTGACCCACCCGCGGCTGACCACCGTGGCCAACCCCGGGGACCTGCTGGGCGCGGAGGCCACCCGGATGCTGCGCGAGCTGCTGGCCGGACGGGAGGCGTCCTCGACGGTGCTCCCCACCCACCTGGTGCCCGGCGGCACCGCCTGAGGGCGGGTGGTGCAGGGGAGGGCTCCCCTCAGCGGCGACCCACCCCGTCCAGCACGTCCCGGGCCTCGACCATCGACGGGCCGTACCAGGTCAGCAGCCGGCCGCTGACCAGCCGGGTCGGGGTGCGGGTGAAGACCTCGGGGCCGTCCTGCTCGGTGAAGACGTAGGGCTCGTCGGGCAGCAGCACCACGTCGGCGCCCGCCGCGTCCAGCTCGGCCGGGTCGACCTGCGGGTAGCGCTCCGCGTGCGCGGCGTGGACGTTCTCCAGCCCCGCCCGGGCGAGCAGGTCGGTGGTGAAGGTGCGGGACCCGACGACCATCCACGGGTCACGCCAGATCGGGACGGCGACGCGGGCCCGGGGCGCGGGCACGGCGGGGGCGGCCGCCCCGTCACCGGCGGGACCCCAACGCTGCTCGACCTGCTCCAACCAGGGCGGCGCGCCCCAGCCCAGCACCTCGGTCAGCAGGGTGCGCAGGCATACCAGGGCGTCCGGCACCGACTCCACCACCCCGACCCAGACCGGGACCCCCGCCGCACGGAGCCGTCTCACGTCGAGCTCACGGTTCTCCTCCTGCACGCAGACCACCAGCTCGGGCTCGAGCGCGACGACCGCGGCCCGGTCCGGGTTCTTGGTGCCCCGGACCCGGGTGACGTCCAGGTCGGCGGGGTGGGTGCACCACTGGGTGGCGCCGACCAGCGCCTCGGGCCGGGTGGCGGCGAGCGCCTCGGTCAGCGAGGGCACCAGGGAGACCACCCGGCCCACCGGGCCGTCGGGCAGCGTGAGCTCGCCGCCCAGGTCGTCGGTGAGACGTCTCACGCCTGGCCGGGTGCCGGGGTCCCCAGGGTGCTGCCGTCCTCGACGGTGCCCCCCTCCGGGCCCAGCCGGGCGGCGCCGACGACGCGGACCCCGGAGCCGAAGCGCCAGTCGCCCTGCACCTCGAACCGGGTCGCCTCCACCAGCGAGGGCACCCCGGCGGGGAAGCGGGCGTCCAGGTCCCCGATCATCCCGTAGTGGTCCTTGTCCAGGTCCACCACCGGCGCCGGGTCCATGGTGCGCGATAGCCGGTAGGTGGAGTCGTCCACCCGGTACACGTCCGAGCGGAGCAGGGTGAGCTCGTTGGTGGTCTTCACCGGGACGAAGCGCTCGCGGGTCACCCCGACGGACACCGCGTCGTCGAAGAGCTCGACGGCACCGCCCATCGCGGACTCGATCTGGACGACCGGGGTGGAGCCCTTGTCGGTGGGGTCCACGGTCTTGGCGTTGCGGATCAGCGGCAGCTCCAGCACGCCCCCGCGCTCGGTCAGCATGGTGTGCAGCCGCTGCAGGTCGAACCACAGGTTGTTGGTGTTCACGTACGGGTGGGTGTCGGCGTCCATGAAGTGGACCATCTCGTCCTCGGCGGTCTGCGCGGTGTCCCGCAGCACCAGGCGCCCGTCCGAACGGCGCCGCACCAGGTGGCCGCCCTTCTTGTCCATCTCGGTGCGCGGGCACACCTCGGCCGCGTAGCCGGCGCCGCTGGCCGCGAACCACGCCGCCAGCCGGCCGTCCGGGACCGCCCCGAGGTTGTCCACGTTGGAGACGAAGGCATACCGGTAGCCGTCCTCGATCAGCGCCTCCAGCAGCCCGCTGGCCAGCAGCGACGGGTAGAGGTCGCCGTGCCCGGGTGGGCACCACTCCAGGCGCGGGTCGGTCTCCCAGGTGACCGGGGTGAGGTCGTCCGCCCGCAGCTTGGGTTCCTGGCTCTGCAGGAAGTCCAGCGGCAGGTCGTCCACCGCCAGGTCGGGGTAGCCGGCGAGGGCCTCCAGCGTCGGGTCCTGGGTGGAGAAGCTGTCCATCAGGATGAGCGGCAGGGGTATGCCGTGCCGCTCCCGCAGCGCGAGCACCTGGCGCACCGTGATGTCGAGGAAGCTCAGGCCGTCCCGCACCGGGAGCAGCGACTTGGGGCCGGCCAGGCCCATCGAGGTGCCGAGACCGCCGTTCAGGGTGAGCACGACGGTGCGACCCAGCGCCGCCCGCTCCTGCTCGGCGTCGACCTGCACGTCCTCCAGCTGCACCGTGGGCAGCGCCGGCTCCACGTCGGCCTCGGCGATCAGCCCGGTGGCGCCGGCGGCCAGGTGGTCGTAGTGCCGGGCGAAGGTGTCCCGGGCCGGCCGGCTGACGCCCGCCACGCGCATCCGCTCCAGTGCCTGCTCACGTCCCTGCGAGGTCATGGCACCAACCTAGCCGAGGGCACCGGGCCTCAGCGCGAGCGGCCGCCGGGCACCGGCAGCAGCACCGGGGTGGACCGCTTGTAGGCCTCGTAGTCCTGCTGGCCGCCCCAGCGGGCGTCGGCGCGGCGTTCCAGCGGCGGCACCCCGCTGGCGAACCGGAGCTGGAGGTAGATCAGCACCGGGGACAGCAGGGTGAGGTACTGCCAGCCGGAGAGCACCGGCAGGGCGACCAGCGCCACCCCGAGCCAGAGCAGGATCTCGCCCACGTAGTTGGGGTGCCGGGACCAGGCCCAGACGCCGGTGCTGATGAACCTGCCCTGGTTCGCCGGGTCCGCCCGGAACGCCGCCTTCTGGGCGTCGGCGGTGGCCTCCAGGGCGAACCCGAGCACCCACAGGCCGATGCCGACCCCGGCGAGCCAGCCCAGCGGCAGCCGTTCCTGGGAGGTGATCGCGGTGAGGGCCGCCCCGGCGGTGAACACCACCCACAGGGCCTGCGTGCTCCACACCAGCAGGAAGCGGGACCAGCTCTGCTTCAGCTCGTCGAAGCGGCCGTCGCTGCCGGAGGCCAGGATCCGGCGGAACAGGAAGCTGCCCAACCGCAGCGCCCAGAGCAGCACCATGGCCCCGAGCACCCAGGCCCGGGCGTCCCGGTCCTGGGCCAGCACCAGGGCCAGCACCGTGAGCAGACCGAAGGTCAGGGAGCCGGTGAGGTCGAAGAAGCGCTCGGTCCGGCGCAGGAAGGAGGGCAGGTAGACCGCCCAGTTGAGCAGGTAGGCGACGAGCACCAGCAGCACCACCACCGGCCAACCGCCGTCGAGGCGTTGTCCGCCGTCGGCGGCGGCGAGTGCCAGGCCGGCGCCGGCGAGGGTGACGGCGACGACCAGGGCGAGGCTCTTCATACCGGCACCCTAGGCTCACCCCCCATCTTGACCAAGACGTCAACCCGAGGACCGGCGTCCACTACCATCGAGGTGCACAGTCACTCGACGAGGAGACGCACGTGAAGAACGACCCGACGGCAGCCACCTCAGCCAGCACGGAGCGTCCGCCGCTGCGCACCCCGGAGCACCCGGTGCGCATCGTCACCGCGGCCAGCCTCTTCGACGGCCACGACGCCTCGATCAACATCATGCGGCGGATCATGCAGAGCCAGGGCGCCGAGGTGGTCCACCTCGGGCACAACCGGTCGGTGGCCGAGGTCGTCGACGCGGTGCTCGACGAGGACGCCAGCGGAGTCGCGGTGTCCTCCTACCAGGGCGGGCACGTGGAGTACTTCGAGTACCTCACCGAGCAGCTGCGGGAGGCGGGCGCCGGGCACGTCACCGTCGTGGGCGGCGGCGGCGGGGTGATCGTCGCCGAGGAGATCGAGCGCCTCCGGCAGGCCGGGGTCACGATCTTCTCCCCGGAGGACGGGCAGCGGCTCGGGCTGCCGGGGATGATCAACCAGGTCATCACCGAGTGCGACCGGGACATGTGGCAGGTCGGTCCCGCCCAGGTGGACCAGGTGCTCGCGGGGGAGCGCACCGCGGTGGCCCGGGCGATCACCGGCGCCGAGCTCGGCTCGCTGCCGCAGGAGGACCGGGAGCGGTATGCCGCCGCGGCCCGCGAGCCGGCCTCCGGGCACGGCATCCCGGTGCTGGGGATCACCGGCACCGGCGGCTCCGGCAAGAGCTCGCTGACCGACGAGGTGGTGCGCCGCTTCCGGCTGGACCAGGGGGACCGGCTGCGTGTCGCGGTGGTCGCGATCGACCCGACCCGGCGCCGCGGCGGCGGCGCGCTGCTGGGTGACCGGATCCGGATGAACTCGATCGGCGGGCGCCAGGCGTACTTCCGCTCGATGGCGACCCGCGGCGACAAGGAGGTGCCGGAGGCGCTGCCGACCGCGATCGACATCCTCAAGGCGGCCGGCTTCGACCTGATCATCGTGGAGACCCCGGGGATCGGCCAGGGCGACGCCGGCATCGTGCCCTACGTGGACACCTCGCTCTACGTGATGACGCCGGAGTTCGGCGCCGCCAGCCAGCTGGAGAAGATCGACATGCTCGACTTCGCCGACGTGGTCGCGATCAACAAGTTCGAACGGCGCGGGGCGATGGACGCGATGCGGGACGTGGGGCGCCAGCTGGTGCGCAACCGGGAGGCCTTCGGTCAGCGCCCCGAGGACATGCCCGTCTTCGGCACCTCCGCGGCCACCTTCAACGACGACGGGGTGACCGCCCTCTACCAGTACCTGCGCGGCGCCCTGGTCGAGCACGGGTTGCCTGTGCAGGAGGGGCTGCTGCCGGTGGTGGACGTGCGCCACTCCTCGATGATCCGCCAGGTGGTGCCTCCCAAGCGGGTCCGCTACCTGGCCGAGATCGCGGACACGCTGCGCGAGTACCACGAGGACACCGAGCGCTACGTCCGCGCCACCCGCCGGGTGGAGCGGTTGGCGCTGACGGCGGACGAGCTGGCCACCGGCGCCGGGGAGGGGTCACCGGCGCTGGACGAGCTGCTCGAGCAGGCCCGCCGGGACGTCCCCACCCCGGTCCAGGAGATGGTCGAGGGCTGGCCGGCCCGGGTCGAGGCATACTCCGGGGACGAGCAGGTCGTGAAGGTGCGGGACAAGGAGATCCACACCACGCTGACCAAGGAGACCCTGAGCGGGAACCGGATCCCCCGGGTGGCGCTGCCCACCTACGACGAGGTGGGCGCCCTGGTCCGCTTCTGGCGGCGGGAGAACCTGCCCGGCTCCTTCCCGTACACGGCCGGCGTCTTCGCCTTCAAGCGGGACAACGAGGACCCGGCCCGGATGTTCGCCGGCGAGGGGGACCCGTTCCGCACCAACCTGCGCTTCAAGCTGCTCTCCGAGGGGCAGCCCGCCACCCGGCTGTCCACCGCCTTCGACTCGGTGACGCTGTACGGGCACGACCCGGCCGAACGGCCCGACATCTACGGCAAGGTCGGCACCTCCGGGGTGTCCATCGCCACCCTGGACGACATGAAGGCGTTGTACGACGGCTTCGACCTCATCGACCCCACCACCTCGGTGTCGATGACGATCAACGGTCCGGCGCCGACCGTGCTGGCCTTCTTCCTCAACACCGCCATCGACCAGCAGCTGGACGCCTTCCGCGAGCGGGAGGGGCGCGAGCCCACCGGCGCCGAGGCGGAGGAGCTGCGGCAGTATGCCCTGGCGAACGTCCGCGGCACCGTCCAGGCGGACATCCTCAAGGAGGACCAGGGGCAGAACACCTGCCTGTTCACCACCGAGTTCTCGCTGCGGATGATGGGCGACATCCAGCAGTGGTTCATCGACCAGGGGGTGCGCAACTTCTACTCGGTCTCGATCTCCGGCTACCACATCGCCGAGGCCGGGGCGAACCCCATCAGCCAGCTCGCCTTCACCCTGGCCAACGGCTTCACCTACGTCGAGTCGTACCTGGCCAGGGGGATGGACATCAACGCCTTCGCCCCGAACCTGTCCTTCTTCTTCTCCAACGGGATGGACGCCGAGTACTCGGTCATCGGCCGGGTCGCCCGTCGCATCTGGGCGGTGGCGATGAAGGAGAAGTACGGGGCCAACGAGCGCAGCCAGAAGCTGAAGTACCACGTGCAGACCTCCGGGCGATCGCTGCACGCGCAGGAGATGGACTTCAACGACATCCGCACCACCCTGCAGGCGCTGATCGCGATCTACGACAACGCCAACAGCCTGCACACCAATGCCTACGACGAGGCCGTCACCACGCCCTCGGGGGAGTCGGTGCGCCGGGCGCTGGCGATCCAGCTGATCATCAGCAAGGAGTGGGGCCTGTCGATGAACGAGAACCCGAACCAGGGCTCGTTCATCATCGACCAGCTCACCGACCTGGTCGAGGAGGCGGTGCTCGCCGAGTTCGACCGGATCAGCGAGCGCGGCGGGGTGCTGGGCGCGATGGAGACCGGCTACCAGCGCGGCAGGATCCAGGACGAGTCGCTGCTCTACGAGCACCGCAAGCACGACGGGACGCTGCCGATCGTCGGCGTCAACACCTTCCGCCGGCCCCCTTCGGAGCGCGAGGAGGTGCAGGTCGAGCTGGCCCGTGCCACCGAGCAGGAGAAGCAGTCGCAGCTGGAGCGGGTCGCCGACTTCCAGCGCCGGCACGAGGCGGACGCCGAGCAGGCCCTGGCGGCGCTGCGCAGCGCAGCGATGTCCGGCGACAACGTCTTCGACGAGCTGATGCGGGCGGCCCGGGTGTGCTCGCTCGGCCAGATCACGGAGGCCTTCTTCGAGGTCGGCGGGCAGTACCGCCGCAACGTCTGAGGACCTCGCTGGGGTAGCCCTCTCGGCAGGGCTGAACATTACCGCGCTCCCGACAACAGTTGGCGGGGGCGCGGTCTGCCTGCACCTATCGTCACTGTCACCGGATCGCAGGGTCCGGAGCCAGCGACGACGGAAGGCGAACCGTGCAGACATTCCCCAGGACAGGCGCCATCGCGGTGTGCGCCGCGACCGCGCTCGTGCTCAGCGCCTGCAACAACGGTGGAGGTGACGGGGCGGCGAGCACCGGCGACGAGCCGGTCGAAGGTGGCGAGCTCGTGGTCGCCTCCCTGCCCTCGGTGCTGGACCCGGCAGCCTCCACCTCGCGGAGCAACTGGATGGTGGCGGCCTCGGTCTGTGAGGGACTGTTCGCCAACGACTCCGAGTCCTCGGTGCACGACGGCCTGGTCGAGGCCTGGTCCTACGACGAGGACGCCCTGCGCTACGACCTGTCGCTGCGCGAGGGTGTGCTCTTCCACGACGGCAGCACGCTCGCCGCGGCGGACGTCGTCGCCTCCCTGGAGCGGTACCGCGCCAGCGAGTCGGGTGACCTCTTCGACCAACTGGTCGACGAGATCTCCGAGGAGGGTGAGCTGGAGGTGTCGATCACCGTGTCCCAGCCCACGGGCGCCATCCCGGCCCTGCTCGCCACCCCTGACACACCGGCCTACATCATGCCGGCAGCGTTCCTCGAGGGAGTGGGTGAGGAGGAATCCCTCGACGACCTGGTCTGCACCGGCCCCTACACCTTCGAGTCCTTCACCGTCGACCAGGAGGCTGTGATCGGCCGGTTCGACGACTACGTCTCCCGTACCGAGGACCCGGATGGCTCCGCCGGCGCCAAGACCGCCTACGCGGACACGATCCGCTTCATCCCCTTCAACGCCTCGAATGCTCTCAACCAGGTGCGCACCGACGCGGTCCACATCGCCCCCCAGTTCGTCAGTCTGGACCAGCTGGCGGTGTACGAGGCTGACCCGGCCCTGGTCCCGCAGGTCCAGGAGAGCGGGGGCTTCAGCCTCATCCAGTTCAACCACAGGGACGGTCTCTTCACCGACCTGACCATGCGGGAGGCGGTGCTGCACGCGGTCGACACCGAGGAGATCGCCACCCAGAACCTGGGCGACCTGGAGTACTTCACGGACAGCTCGAGCTTCTTCCCCGAGGGCTCGGACTGGTACTCGCAGGAGGGCCAGGAGGTCTACGAGTCGCGTGACCCCGTCGTGGCCGAGCAGCTGCTCGAGGAGGCGGGTTACGACGGCACCCCGGTCCGGATTCTCTACCGGCCGGATCAGGACAGCTACGGGCCGGTGTTGCGCCAGCAGCTTGAGGCGGTCGGTTTCGAGGTCGACCTGCAGGGCGTAGACGCGGCGACCTTCACCGCCACCCGGACCGACCCTGAGGTCTGGGACATCTTCCTGGCCGGCGGCACCAGCTACTCTGACCCGCTGACCGTGGTCTTCCTCGGCGACGAGTTCCCAGGCTGGTGGGTGACCGAGGAGAAGACCGAGCTGATGGAGCGCATCACCGCCGGTGCGACCACCGAGGAGCGCAAGCCCGCGTGGGACGAGATGCAGGCGATGCTGTGGGAGGAGCTGCCGTTCATCAAGCTCGGTGACGAGCCCCGGATGGCGATCACCAGCACCTCGGTGGGTGGTTTCGAGCCCAGCCAGGGCACCGTGCGCGGGTTCTACAACGTCTGGGTCACCGACTGAGATGGCGCTCGGACGACTGCGGCAGCTGCTGCGTGATCCGTCGGCGATGACCGGGGCGGGGCTGCTCCTGATCATGGTGGCCCTCGCCGTCATGGCACCCGTGCTCGGCGGGGACCCGTACCGTGTCGACCCGGCCAACCGACTGCTTCCCCCCTCGGGGCAGCACTGGCTCGGCACCGACGAGACCGGGCGCGACCTCTGGACGGTGCTGCTCTTCGGGGCCCGCACCACGCTGGGGATAGCGGGGGTCTGCACCCTGATCGCCGTCGCCACGGGGTACGCCATCGGCATCCTCTGCAGCTACTTCCGGCTCGTGGACGCTGTGATGATGCGCGTGATCGACGGGATGATGTCGTTCCCGAACATCATCCTGGTGATGAGCCTGGTGGGAGTGCTGGGCGCCGGCATCGGTCCCGTCATCTTCGGCCTGACCGTGGTGCTGGTGCCGGCCATCGCCCGGGTGGTGCGCAGCGCAGCCCTGGCGGCCAAGGGGATGCCGATGGTCGAGTCGGCCCGGGCGATGGGCGCGCGGGACAGCTGGATCGTCACCCGCTACATGGCCCCCGAGGCGGTCTCGGTCGCGATCGTGCAGGCCACCATGGCCTTCTCGATCACCGTGCTGTCGATCGCCGCGCTGTCCTTCCTCGGGGTCGGCTTGCCAGCCGACGTGCCGAGCTGGGGCGGAAGCCTGTCGGCGGCACAGCAGTACATCGCCGTCGCGTGGTGGATCGGGGTGTTCCCCGGGGTCGCCATCCTGCTGACCGTGCTCGGCCTGGTGCTGCTGGGTGATGGCTTCCGCGACGTCCTCGATCCTCGCGCACGGACCCGGAGGGCCTCATGATCGACTACATCGGCAAGCGCCTGTTGGCGCTGCTCCCGACCATCGCGGTGCCGATGGTCCTGCTCTTCGTCCTGCTCCGGTTGACCCCTGGTGACCCCGCAGCAGCGGTCCTGGGGGAGGAGGCATCTATCGCCGAGATCGAGGCACTGCGCGAGGATCTGGGCCTCAACGACCCGATGATCGTGCAGTTCGGGGCCTGGCTCTGGGACCTGGTCAGGTTCGACTTCGGCACCTCGATCTTCCTCGGCACCCCGGTCGCCGAGCTGGTCCTCTCCCGGGCCGCCGTCACCGCCCAGCTGGCGGTCTTCGCCCTCGTGGTCGCCGTGATGGTCGGCCCGCTGCTGGGTGCGATCTCCGGCACGACCCGCCGCCGCGGTCTCGACAAGACGATGGTCATCGGGTCGGCGGTCGGCATCGCGATGCCCACTTTCTGGTTGGCGATCCTGATGATCTTCGTCTTCGGCGTGATCCTGCAGGTGCTCCCGGTCGCCGGCTTCGTCAGCATCTTCGAGGATCCGGTGCAGTACCTGCGCTTCATGGCGCTGCCGGCGATATCGCTCGGCATCCTGGAGGCCGCCACGTTGTTCCGGTACTCCCGCAACGGTGTGCTGGACGCACGCCACCAGCCCTACGTCACCACGGCCCGTGCCCAGGGATTGCCGGAGCGGACCATCACCCAGCGCTACATCTTCCGGTCGGCGATGGTTCCCGTGGTCACCATGATCGGGGTCGCCACCGGCGGGTTGCTCGGTGGAGCCGTGGTCACCGAGTCGATCTTCTCGATCCCCGGGATAGGGCAGCTGCTGCTCACCGCGGTGCAGCGCCGCGACTACCCCCTGATCGAAGGTTGCATCTTTTTCATCGCGATCGTCTTCGTGGTGGTCAACCTCGTCGTGGACCTGCTGTACGCGATCCTCGACCCCCGCATCCGTTTCGACAGCAAGGAGGCCTGAGCCGTGACCACCCAGGAGCACCTGCTCGACGTGCGCGGGCTCGACGTCGCGATCGACGGACCGGCCGGCCCGGTCAAGGTTGTGCGGGACCTGTCCTTCTCTCTCGATGCCGGATCGACGACGGGGATCGTCGGGGAGAGCGGGTCGGGCAAGTCGATGACGGCTTCTGCCATCATGGGCATCCTGCCCGAGGTGGCCACCGCATCGGGCTCCGTCCGCTACCGGGGCACCGACCTTCTGACCCTGAGCGAGCGCCGGCGACGGGCGATGTCCGGCCCCGAGCTGGGGTTCATCTTCCAGGAGCCGATGAGCGCCCTGCACCCGATGCTGAGCATCGGTGAGCAGATGACCAGACCGCTGCGCCACCACCTGGGCCTGTCCAAGGGGGCCGCCCGCACCCGGTGCGAAGAGCTGCTGGACCAGGTCGGCATACCTCCTGAGCGGGGAGTGCTGCGCTCCTATGTGCACGAGCTGTCCGGCGGGATGAGGCAACGGGTGATGATCGCGATGGCGATCTCCTGCGCCCCCTCGCTGCTGATCGCCGACGAGCCGACCACGGCCCTGGACACCACGGTGCAGAAGCAGATCCTCGACCTGCTGATGCGTCTTCGTGACGAGCTCGACCTGGCGGTGCTGCTGATCAGCCACGACCTCGGCCTCGTCGCGCGGTATGCCGATCACGTGGTCGTCATGCTCGACGGCCTCGAGATGGAGCAGGGTCCCACCGTGAAGCTCATCACCGAGCCGCAGCACGCCTACACCCGCGGTCTGCTCGAGGCGGCGCCGCGCCTGGGGCGCAAGGTGCACAGGCTTCCGGTGATCGACACCTCCCGGTTCGACACATCCGGGGCCGGACCGCGATCGGAGGTTCAGGCATGAGCGCCGACGAGGGGCCCGGGCAGGAGCCGGTGCTGGTGATGGAGGGGGTCAGCAAAGACTTCCGGTTCGGGTCGGTGCTGCGGCGCTCGGTCCACCACGCGGTGGTCGGCGTCGACCTGAGTGTTCCCACCGGTCAGGTGCTCGGACTGGTGGGGGAGTCCGGCTCCGGCAAGTCGACGCTGGGGCGGATGGCCATCGGCCTGATCCGTCCCACCTCCGGAACTGTCGAGGTGGGTGGGCTGGACCTGTCCTCACTCTCCACGGCCGACCTGCGCCGGCACCGCCGGACCATGCAGATGATCTTCCAGGACTCGTCCAACTCGCTGAACCCCAGGATGAGCTTGCGGGAGCTGTTGGTGGAGCCCCTACGCGTGCAGGGCCTGCACGACCGCGCCGAGCGGGAGCGGCGGGCGCACGCGCTCGCTGACGAGGTGGAGCTTGCCAGGTCGTGGATGGACCGGTTGCCGCACGAGTTCTCGGGAGGGCAGCGACAACGGATCTCGATCGCCCGCGCGCTAGCCCTGGAGCCTTCCCTCATCGTCGCCGATGAGCCCGTCTCGGCACTCGACGTCTCGGTGCAGGCGCGGGTGCTGAACCTGCTGAAGGACATTCAGGTCGAGCGCGAGCTCGCCATGGTCTTCATCAGCCACGACATGGCTGTCGTGGAGTTCATCAGCGACGACGTAGCCGTGCTCTACCGCGGTGAGGTCGTCGAGCACCGCTGTGCCGATGAGCTGTTCGCCGCCCCGGAGCACGACTACACAGCAACCCTGCTCGCCGCCACTCCCACCCTCGGACAGGACAGCGCATGACCAGCACGCCCTACGCTCTTGCCTCGGCGAACGTCGAAGGACCGATGACCGACGGACCGCACTCCCGGGCCGTGGTCCTGGAGCCCTACGGCACCGAGCGGACGCCGACCTACGACTACGTCCAGGAGGAGTACTTCGTCTCCGGTGAAGCGGCGGGCGCCCCCTACCGCACCCGCATCCTCGTGCGCCGCCCGGCGCAGGTGCAGCGGGCCAACGGCCTGGTGGTCGCCGAGGTGTCCCATATCTGGGGCGGCACCTCGGTCTGGCGGGCACTGAACCGGCATCTGATGCGGCACGGGTACACCTGGGTCGAGATCGACTCCCAGGCCCCCAGCGCGATGGACCTCATCGCCGGGGCGGACCCGGACCGCTACCGGTCGATGACGTTCACCGAGGGCCCGCTGGCCTCTGACTTCGCGGCCACCATCCCCTATACCCCTGACCCGGCGCCGGAGGACCTGGCCCGGGAGTACGACAGCTTCAAGCAGCGGTGGTGGGAGGCCACCCCTCAGTCGTTCGAGATCATCGCCCAGGTAAGTCGGGCCCTGCGTGCAGGGCTACCCGGGTTGTCGGGCTGGACGGCACGGCGCATCTTCCTGGCCGGTATCTCCCAGACCGGGGGCGTGGTCCGCAAGTTCATCGAGGAGCACCACCAGCGGCAAAGCGCCGGCGGCACCCCGGCCTTCGACGGGTACCTGCCTGCTGCCTCGGGCGGTGCAGCGCTGCCCGACATCGACGTGCCGGTCATCGAGCTGCTCGGGGAGGCCGAGTTCCAGTCGGTGCGCTGGTCCTGCGGGGTGTCCGGACAGGTCCGCGGGCTGAGCCACCGCCGTCCCGACAGTGACACCTTCCGGCTCTACGAGGTGGCCGGGATGGCACATCGGGAGACCCGGTACATGTCGGCGCGCGACGAGGCCCGCCTGGCCGACTGTCCGCTGCCGGAGGGGGCACGCTGGAGCAGCTTCCCCAACTCGCACGTGTATGCCGCCGTCCTAGAACTGCTGGCGGGGTGGTCGCGGCAGGTCCTGGTACCGCCGCCAAGCCGGTACCTGGAGACCGAGGGCTCCACGGACGTGATCAGCAGGGATCTGCACGGCAACGCCCTCGGGGGTCTGCGCCACCCGGCCACCGACGTGCCGGTCTCGCGCCTGGTGGCCGCCACGCCGATGGGTCGTCCCTCTTGGTACCACGGCAGTGAGCAGCCGTTCGCCGCTGGGCAGCTCGAAGAGCTGTACGGCTCTCCGGAGAACTATCGGCGACAGGTGGCCCGGAGCCTGGCCCGATTGCAGGCCGAGAAGTTGTACCGGTCCGAGGATGCCGAGGAGCTGCGCCTGCAGGCGGAGTCCTTCACGTGGTGAACCCGGAACGAGGGCCGAGCACCACTAGGGTCTGAAGATGCCCATCGTCCTTGACCTGGCCGGGGTTGCTCCCCGCGATGTCTCGGTGCGACTGTCGCCACTTTCCGAGTTGATGGCGGTGCTGCACCTGCTGGCCGAACCGGAGCACCACCTGGATCGTCGGCGCGAGATCGACCAGGTGACGAGGTCCGTGCCCACGGACCTGGCGCGCGAGCTGCGAGACCTGTCGCCCTTATGGGCGCGCTTCCGCGCTCGACACCTGATGCCACTGTCGCACCGGTCGAACGGTGAGCTGATCGAGGAACTGGGGGCACTGCAAGCCTTGGAGCCCGAGGCGTTCCTGGCGGTCTCGGCAGAGGTGATCCACGGGACCCGGTCCGAGGGCTTCGGCGACCTGCTCGGCAGTGCCCGTGCGCGGACGGCTTTCGTCGATCGGTGCGGGGAACGCTCCGAGGCGCGCGGATCCTTGGCGATGGAACTGGTCCGGGACCCCGGCGCGCTGCAACGACGTCTGGTGGCCACCCTGGGTACCTGCGACGACCTCTTCTTCGCCCGGATGTGGCAGCAGGCCTCGTCCAAGTTGCTGGGGGCGCAGGCCGACGTCCGCGCGATGCTGGCTCGCCAGTCGCTGCCCGTGGTGATGACGGCGCTGCACCCTGGTGTCCGGTACTTCCCGTCCACCCACCACGTCGCGTTCGACAAGCTGCAGAACGCCTTCGTGCGGGCCGAGCACCGATGCTACGTGCTGGTGCCCTCGCTCTACACCTCACCGCACATCGTGGTGAAGTACGACAGCGAGTACGCCGGCGGCTCGGGCGGTCTACGTGACCTGCCGGTGGTCATCCAGTTCCCTGCGGCCGAGATGGGGGTGACCACCAACGAGTCGGTGGAGTCGATCCAGCGCCGTCTGGCGGTGATGGCGGACGCGTCTCGGCTCGACATCCTGCGGCACCTGGTCAACGAGGACTGCACCACGACCGAGTTGGCCAGGCGAACCCACATGAGCACCCCTCAGGTGTCCCGGCACCTGCGACGGCTACGGGAGGTCGGACTTCTGGAGTCCGAGCGCGACGGCCGGCTGGTCCGCAACAGACTGGTCCTGCGGGCCGTCTACTCGATGGGGTACGACCTGGTCGCCGGCATCGTGCGCTAGCCGGTCCCGACCTGTCGCTGCGGCAGGTCAGCGGCGCCCGGAGCCCGAGGAGCTCGAGTACGCCACCACCGAGCCGCCGGAGCGCGCTCCGGAGCCGGCGCCCTGACGGCCACGACCCCCGCCGCCACCGGAGGCGCCACCACCGGTGCGTCCGCCGCGACCGCCGCCGCCGGAGGCGCCGCCACCGTTGCGTCCACGGCCACCGCCGGAGGCGCCGCCACCGTTGCGCCCGCGACCGCCGCCGGTGGAACCGCCGTTGCCGCCGGAGCGGCCACGACCGCCACCGCCGCCGCCCTGACGGGGCTGCTGGGTCTGCGGCTCGGACGGGGCCAGACCGCCGGGGACGAAGCTGCGCTCGCCGGGGGCCAGCTCGGTCAGGATCGGGTGGGTGGCGTGCGCCTTGGTGGTGGTCGGCTTGATGCCGGCCGCCCGGGTGAGGGAGCGCACGTCGCGTACCTGGTCGTCGCTCATCAGGGTCACCACGGTGCCCGCGGCGCCGGCCCGCGCGGTCCGGCCGGAGCGGTGCAGGTAGGCCTTGTGCTCGACCGGCGGGTCGGCGTGCACCACCAGGGCGACGTCGTCCACGTGGATGCCACGGGCCGCGATGTCGGTCGCGACCAGGGTGCTGGCGCGGCCCGAGTGGAAGGCCTCCATGTTCCGGGTCCGGGCGTTCTGGGCCAGGTTGCCGTGCAGCTCGACAGCCGGGACACCGGCACCGTTGAGCTGCTTCGCGAGCTTCTTGGCGCCGTGCTTGGTCCGGGTGAACATGACCGTCCGGCCGGGGGCGGCGCCCAGGTCGGTGAGCACGGCCAGCCGGTCGGCGGTGCTGATGTGCAGCACGTGGTGCGACATCGCCGAGACCGGCGACTGCGCGGAGTCGGCGTGGTGGGTGACCGGGTTGGACAGGTAGCGCTTGGCGATGACGTCGACGCCGGCGTCCAGGGTGGCCGAGAAGAGCATCTTCTGGCCGTCCCGGGGGGTGCGGTCCAGCAGCCGCTTGACCACCGGCAGGAAGCCGAGGTCGGCCATGTGGTCGGCCTCGTCGAGGATGGTCACCCGCACCTGCGAGAGGTCGGCGAAGCCCTGGCCGATCAGGTCCTCCAGGCGCCCGGGGCAGGCGACCAGGACGTCGATGCCGGCCTGCAGCGCCCGCACCTGCGGGTTCTGGCCGACACCGCCGAAGACGGTGAGGTGCTTGAGCCCCGCCGCGGCGGCCAGCGGCTCCAGCGACGCGGCGATCTGCCCGGCCAGCTCACGGGTGGGGGCCAGGATGAGGGCCCGGGGGGCGCGGCCCCGACGCTGCGACGCGGCGCGGTCGGCCTGCAGGGCGG
Source organism: Serinicoccus shuyuelongi (assembly GCF_045032955.1). Lineage (NCBI taxonomy): Bacteria > Bacillati > Actinomycetota > Actinomycetes > Micrococcales > Ornithinimicrobiaceae > Serinicoccus > Serinicoccus shuyuelongi. The sequence goes on from NZ_JBJFZU010000003.1 coordinate 205,306, forward strand.
CGACCATCGGCAGCAGGAAGGCGTACGTCTTGCCGGAGCCGGTGCGGCCACGGCCGAGGACGTCCCGGCCGGCGAAGGAGTCGGGGAGGGTGGCGGCCTGGATCGGGGTCGGCACGGTGATGCCGCGGTCCGCCAGGATGGCGCAGAGGGAGGAGGGCACGCCGAGGTCGGCGAAGGAAGAGGTCACGGTGATCTTTCGAGACGTGTGCGGTGTCCCACCCGGCGCGCTGGCCCGTGGGGGCGGCGCGACCTAGGCAGCCCGAGGCTGCGTGATCAGGCATCCCGAGGTGAGACGGTGCAGGACGCTACCCACGAGTCTACCCGAGGAACGTCCGGACCCGACATCATGGGTCGCATGGGACACCTGCAGCAGTACCACCACGACGGGCTGACCTTCGACGTGCAGGACGCGGGGCCGCAGGACGGGCCACCCGTGGTGCTGCTGCACGGGTTCCCCCAGGACGCGAGCGCCTGGGACGGTGTCGCCGGCCTGCTGCACGAGCGCGGGGTGCGCACCCTGGCCCCGCACCAGCGGGGGTACAGCCTCGGTGCCCGGCCGGTCCGGGCCCGGGCCTACGCCCTGCCGTGGCTGGTGGGCGACGTCCTGGCGCTGCTCGAGGCGGCCGGCCTGGAGCGGGCGCACGTCGTGGGCCACGACTGGGGCGGCTTCGTGGCGTGGGCCCTGGCCGCCTGGCACCCGGAGCGGGTCAGCGCGGTGACGGTGCTGTCCACGCCGCACCCGGCGGCACTGCGCTGGGCCGTCCGGCACGCCGGTCAGGCCCGACGCAGCTGGTACGTCGGGGCCTTCCAGGTGCCCCTCCTGCCCGAGCTGGTGCTGGCCCGGATGATGGACCGGGGCGCCCTGGTGCGGACCGGGCTCCCGGCGCCGGACGCGCAGCGGTACGCCCGCCGGCTCGGCACCCGGCAGGCGCTGCGGGGGCCGGTCAACTGGTACCGCGGCGCCCGGGTGCGCGGCACCCCGGCGGTGGGCACGGTCGCGGTGCCGACCACCTTCGCCTGGGGCTCGAAGGACCCGTTCCTGGGTCGTGCCGCCGCCGAACGCACGAGCCGTCACGTCCGCGGCGACTACCGCTTCGTCGAGCTGGACGGAGGGCACTGGCTCCCCGAGCGGCGCCCTGAAGAGGTCGCGCAGGCGGTGCTCTCCCGCACCGGGTGAGCGGGGGAGATGTCGCGTGCGCGGCAGGGCTGTGGACGAGCAGCGGGGGTCGTCGGTGCTCGCGCCTAGTCTCGTGCCATGCCCGCGCCCGACATCTCCGCCGCCGACTGGGTGCTGGACGTCGAGGACACCCAGGTGGTGTCCCGGCTCGGCGAGCTGGTGCTGGCCCGCGCCCAGGGGTATGCCGACGCCGGTCACGTCCGCACCCTGGTGACCGGGCCGGACGGCTCGGTGCTGGTGGGGACGGTCGCCGGCAGCGGCGGACGGGCATACCAGAGCGTGGTGCGGCTGCTGGAGCGCACCGGCCCCCGCTGGAGCGGGGAGTGCAGCTGCCCGGTGGGCCAGGACTGCAAGCACACCGTCGCAGTGGTGCTCACCGCCCGGTCGCGGCTGCGCGGGTCGGCGCCGGTGCCGGCCCCCGGTGCCGACTGGGCCTCGAGGCTGGACCCGCTGGTGCAGCAGCCCCCGCCGGCCGAGGGCGGCCCGACGCACCGGGTCGCCGTGCAGGTGTCGCTGAGCGCCGGCCGGGGCGGTCACGAGGAGCGGCAGCGGGTCACCCTGTGCCCGGTCCGGCCCGGCCGGAGCAAGCCGTGGGTGCGCCAGGGCGTCGGCTGGAACGACCTGACGAACAGGTGGTCCCGGGTCGCCGTCGAGCCCCGCCAACGGGCGCTGCTGGCGCAGCTGGCGGCGCTGGGCCGCAGCTCCGGGTTCGGCTACTTCGCCACCTCGCACGAGCTGCCCCTCGGGGAGATCGGCGCGGTGGCCTGGCCGGTGCTCCGCCAGCTCGACCGGGAGGGCATCGCGCTGGTGCCCGGGCCCGGGGTCACCGGGGTGGAACTGGGCCGGGGCGCGGCGCACCTGGGCATCGACCTGGTGCGCACGCAGCAGGGAGGCCTGCGCCTGGGGCCCGGTGTCCAGGTCGAGGAGGCACCGTCCTCGCGCCGGGAGCTGTTCCTCATCGGCCGGCCGGCGCACGGCCTGGGCTGGGTGGACGAGGACGGGGTGCTCAGCCTGTGGCCGGTGGCCGGGGTGCTGCCGGCCGCGGTCCTGCCGGTGCTCGAGTCCGGACAGGACGTGCAGATCCCGGCGGAGGACGTCGGCACCTTCCTCGAGCGTTACTACCCGGCGCTGGCCCACCAGGTCGAGCTGACCTCCAGCGACGGCAGCGTCCCGACGCCCCGCACCTGCCCACCCCGGCTGCGCCTGGAGCTGACACCGGAGGCCGGGCACGTGCTGCACCTGAGGTGGAGCTTCGTCTACACCGTCCCCGGGATCACCCCGGAGCCCGCGCAGGCCACCGTGGCGGTGGGGGAGCCGGGGACGGAGGAGCCGTGGCGCGACCCGGCCGCCGAACGACGGGCGGCGGGCGCGGTGCTGCCGCTGCTGGAGGCCGTCCCCGCGCTGACCGCGGGCCGGGAGCCAGCCCTGCGGGGCCGAATGACGCTGGTCGGCGCCGCCACCGCGCGGTTCGCCACCGAGGTGCTGCCCCGGCTGGAGCAGGAGGAGGACCTCGAGGTGGTGGTGCACGGGGACGGGGGCCTCGCCACCTACGCCGAGGCGGCCGAGGCTCCGGTGGTGCACCTGAGCAGCACCGAGGCGGGCGCGGGGGACTGGTTCGACCTGCACGTGCGGGTCACCGTGGACGGGCAGGAGGTGCCCTTCGAGGAGCTCTTCGCGGCGCTGTCGCTGGACCAGGAGGTGCTGCTCCTGGAGTCCGGCACCTGGCTGCGGCTGGACCGTCCCGAGCTGCACGGGCTGCGCCGGCTGATCGAGGAGGCCCGCGAGCTGGTCGACCCCCGGGACCGGACGGAGCAGGACACGGTGCGGGTCAGCGTCTACCAGGCCGGCCTGTGGGAGGAGCTGGTGCAGACCGGTCTGGTGCAGGAGCAGCAGGGCCGTTGGCACGAGCAGGTGGCCGCCCTGGTGGCCCTCGGCGACGGGGACCGGGGGCTGGTGCTGCCCCCGCCCGGGCTGGACGCGACCCTGCGCCCCTACCAGCTCGAGGGGTACCGGTGGCTGGCCCGGCTGTGGGACGCGGGCCTGGGCGGCATCCTGGCCGACGACATGGGGCTGGGCAAGACGCTGCAGGCGCTGGCGATGGTGGTGCGGGCCGAGCACCGCGCCGAGCTCGGTGACGGGCCGGTGCTGGTGGTGGCCCCGACCAGTGTGGTCGGGGCCTGGGCACAGGAGGCGGCACGCTTCGCGCCGCACCTGCGCACGGTGACCATCGGCGCCACCCGACGGCGCCGGGGCACCGACCTGGCGGAGGCGGTCGGGGGAGCGGACCTGGTGCTGACCACGTACACCCTGCTGCGGCTGGAGGCGGAGCAGTACCAGGGGTTGCCGTGGAGCGCGGCGGTCCTGGACGAGGCGCAGTTCGCCAAGAACCACCGCTCGGCCACCTACCGCGCGCTGCGCGACCTCGGGGCACGACGCACCTTCGCCATCACCGGCACCCCGCTGGAGAACACCCTCATGGACCTGTGGTCGATGACCTCGCTGGCGGCACCCGGTCTGTTCCCCCGTCCGGAGGTCTTCACCCAGCGCTACCGGGTGCCCATCGAGAGCGGCGGCGCGACCGACGAGCTGGCCCGGCTGCGGGCCCGGGTCCGTCCCTTCCTGCTGCGCCGGACCAAGAGCGAGGTCGCGGCCGAGCTGCCCGACAAGATCGAGCAGACGCTGCAGGTGGACCTGCACCCGGCCCACCGCCGTCTCTACGACCAGCACCTGCAGCGGGAGCGGCAACGGATCCTCGGGCTGCTGGCCGACATGGACCGCAACCGGGTGCAGATCTTCCGGGCGCTGACCGCGATGCGCCAGCTGGCCCTGGACCCCTCCCTGCTCGACGAGGCGCACGCCGGGGTCGCCACCTCGGCGAAGATCACCGCCCTGGTCGAGCAGCTCACCGAGATCGCGGCCGAGGGGCACCGGGCGCTGGTCTTCTCCAGCTTCACCAGCTACCTGGCGCTGGTCCGCGGTGCGCTGCGGGAGGCCGGTCTCGAGCACGCCTACCTGGACGGCAGCACCCGGCACCGGGCGGCCGTGGTGGCCGGCTTCCGGGAGGGCGACCAGCCGGTGTTCCTGATCAGCCTCAAGGCCGGTGGGGTCGGGCTCACCCTCACCGAGGCCGACTACGTCTTCGTGCTCGACCCGTGGTGGAACCCCGCGGCGGAGGCCCAGGCCGTCGACCGCACGCACCGGATCGGCCAGGAACGGACCGTGCACGTCTACCGGATGGTCTCCACCGGGACCATCGAGGAGAAGGTGGTGGCCCTGCAGCAGCGCAAGCGGGAGCTGTTCACCAGCGTCGTCGACGCGGGCGAGTTCCGGTCCGGCACCGTCACCGCGGACGACATCCGTGATCTGCTGGACCCATGAGAGCAGCAGCGGCGCAGCGGGCAAGGGCAACGGCGAGGGCATCGACGTGGGCCCTGGTGCACGACGAGCGGCGTGCCCTGGTCGAGCTCCTCGAGGGATTCGACCCCGAGCACTGGGAGCAGCCCTCCCTCTGCCCGGGATGGAGCGTCCACGACGTGGCCGCGCACCTGGTCGACAACGCGCGGACCACCACGCCGCGGCTGCTCGCGGCGATGGCCCGGGCCCGCTTCGACTTCGACCGGCAGAACCAGCAGGGGGTGGACCGGGAGCGCGGCGCCGACCCCGCGCGGACCGTGGCCCGACTGCGCGAGGTGGCCGGCCGCACCTCGGGGCCGCCCGCACCGCTGGACAGCCGGCTCGTCGAGGAGGTGCTGCACGGGGAGGACATCCGCCGCCCGCTCGGGTATGCGCACCGTTACGCACCGGAGGCGGTGGACCGCTCGCTGCGCTACCAGGCCCGGACCCGGGTGGGCCTCGGCGGGGGCCGGGAGCGCGTCGCCGGGCTCACCCTGCGGCCGGACGACCGTGCGCCGGACGCGGCCGGCGCGGGGCAGCCGACCGGGGACGACGACGGACCGGTCGTCACCGGTCCGGCCCTGTCCCTGCTGCTGGTCGTCTCGGGACGCGGCACGGCGCTGGACGACCTGTCCGGTCCGGGGCTGGACCTGCTGCGGGACCGGGTGCGCCGCCCCTGACGTCACGATTTCGCAACGGACGGGTGTGTCGGGCAACGTCGTGGCCGGTCCATGCGTCTATGGGTGGTCGGACGATGACGAAGGGGAGTCCCATGCGACTGCGACTGAGCCGCATCACGCTGCCGCCCTGGCTGCCGCACCACGACGTGCCACGGCGAGCCATGGTGCAGGGCGGCGTGGGTCTGGTGACCAGCGCCATGATCGGTGGGCTGGACGACAGCTACGACCGCTTCGCCGAGCCAGAACCCGAACCCGAGCCCGAGCCCGAGCCCGAGCCCGAGCCCGAGCCCGAGCCGGAACCCGTCGAGCCGACCCCTCCTGCGGACCTGCAGCGCGGCAGCGGAGGCGAGGAGGTCTGGTCGCTGCAGGAGGAGCTGAACGCCGCCGGCTACTGGTGCGGCGCGCCCGACGGCGGCTTCGGCCACCTCACCCAGCAGGCGGTGTGGGCCGTGCAGAAGGCGCACGGGCTCTCCCGCGACGGGATCGTCGGACCGCGGACCCGGGAGGCTTTGGCCACCGGCTACCGGCCCGCGCCGGTGCACGGCGGCGACCACATGGAGGTGCACGTGGGCAGCCAGCTGTTACTCGTGGTGCGCGGCGGTGCCACCACCATGGTCCTGAACACCTCGACCGGTAACGGCGAGCCCTACGAGTACGAGGGCGAGGAGTACATCGCACGCACCCCGACCGGGGACTTCGCGGTCTGGTTCACCCACAGCGACGGGTGGCGGGACGGTGAGCTCGGCGAGATGTACCGGCCGATGTTTTACTCCGGCAACTACGCCATCCACGGCTCCGGGTCGATCCCGCCGGTGCCGGCCTCGCACGGGTGCGCCCGCGTCTCGACCGATGCGATGGAGATGATCTGGGCGCAGGGCCTGCTCCGGATGGGTGACCGGGTCGTCGTGGTCTGAGCCACCTCAGTTGCCGGCACGACGCTTGTTGTAGACGTCGAAGGCGACCGCGAGCAGCAGCACCATGCCCTTGACCAGCTGCTGGATCGACTGGTCGAGCCCCATCAGCTGCATGCCGTTGGACATCACCGCCATGATCAGCCCGCCGATCATCGCCCCGGTCACCCGGCCGACGCCGCCGGTCACCGCGGCGCCGCCGATGAAGCAGGCGGCGATGGCGTCCAGCTCGAACATGTTGCCAGCCCCCGGCTGGGCACCGTTCATCCGCGAGGAGTAGACGACGCCGGCGATGCCGGCGAGCAGGCCCATGTTGACGAAGATGAGGAAGTTGACCTTCTTCACCTTCACCCCGGAGAGCCGGGCGGCGGTCAGGTTGCCGCCGATCGCGTAGACGTTGCGTCCGAAGACGGTCTTCTGGGTGACCAGCGCGTAGATCAGGATCAGTACGGCGAGCAGGATGAGCACGTTCGGCAGGCCACGGCTCTGGGCCAGCTGGTAGCCGAACCACATCACCACCGCGCTCACCACGAGGACCTTGAGGATCCACAGCGGCAGCGCGCCGACCTCCTGCTCGTAGGCGATGGCGGCCCGGCGCTGGCGCCACTCGTTGACGGCATACCCGACCACGGCGACGGCGAAGATCACCAGCGTGAAGACGTCGACGCCGTACCCTCCCAGCAACCCGTTCTGGAAGCCGTTGGCGATCTGGTAGTAGGGGCCGCCGAAGGGAGAGAGCGACGTGTTCCCCAGCACCTGGAAGGTCAGCCCACGGAAGATGAGCATCCCGGCCAGGGTCACGATGAACGCCGGGATCCCCACGTAGGCCACCCAGAATCCCTGCCAGCACCCGGCCAGGACGCCGACCGCCAGGGCCGCGAGCACCCCGACCCACCAGGGCATACCTCCCCTGATGGAGATGACCGCCGCGGTCGCCCCGGTCAGGGCCACCAGCGAGCCCACCGACAGGTCGATGTGGCCGCCGATGATGACGATGATCATCCCGATCGCCAGGATGAGGATGTAGGAGTACTGCAGGACGATGTTGGTCAGGTTCCCCGGCGTCAGGAAGCTCGGGTGCAGGACCGAGAAGAACGCCACGATGACCACCAGGGCCAGCAGGATGCCGCTCTGCCGGATGTTGCTGGTGATCAGGTCCTTGATGTTCAGGGTCCCGGTCATGCGGGGGCACCTTCCTTCTCCATGGTCATGAGGGACATGAGGCGTTCCTGGGTCGCGTCGGCGACGGACACCTCACCGGTGATGCGGCCGAAGGCCAGGGTGTAGATCTCGGTAGCTGACCCAGAGCAGCTCGGGGAGCTCGGAGGAGATGACGACGACCGCCTTGCCCGCGGCCACCATCCGGTTGATGATCAGGTAGATCTCGTACTTGGCGCCGACGTCGATGCCACGCGTGGGCTCGTCCAGGATCAGCACGTCCGGGTCGGTGTAGAGCCACTTGGCGAGCACCACCTTCTGCTGGTTGCCGCCGGAGAGCTTGCCGACGCTGTTGAGCACGCTCGGGGTGCGGGTGTTGAGGTCCCGGCGGTAGTCCTGGGCGACCTTCAGCTCCTCCAGCCCGTTCACCCAGCCGTAGTGCGCCAGCTTGCCCAGCCCGGCGGCGGAGGTGTTGTGCCGCACGTCGTCGATGAGGTTCAGCCCGTAGGCCTTGCGGTCCTCCGTCGCGTAGGCGATCCCGTGGGCGATGGCCTGCGAGACCGTGGCGACGCTGATCTCGCGGCCCTGCTTGAAGACCCGCCCGGAGATGCGTCGGCCGTAGCTGCGCCCGAAGATGCTCATCGCCAGCTCGGTCCGCCCGGCGCCCATCAGCCCGGCGATCCCGACCACCTCACCGGCCCGCACCGAGAAGCTCGCGTCGTGGACCACCTGCCGGTCCGCCTGGGTCGGGTGGAAGACGTTCCAGCCCTCCACGCGGAGCATCTCCTCGCCCAGGTCCGGCTCCCGCTCCGGGTAGCGGTGCTCCATGTCCCGCCCGACCATCCCGCGGATGATCCGGTCCTGGCTGGCGTCCGGGGCGCCCATGTCCAGGGTCTCGATGGTCCGGCCGTCCCGGATGATCGTCGTCCGGTCGGCGATGTCCGCGATCTCGCCCAGCTTGTGCGAGATCATGATGCAGGTGACGCCCTGCTCCCGCAGCTGCCGCAGCAGCCCCAGCAGGTGCTCGGAGTCGTTGTCGTTCAGGGCCGCCGTGGGCTCGTCCAGGATGAGCAGCCGGACGTCCTTGGACAGCGCCTTGGCGATCTCCACCAGCTGCTGCTTGCCGACGCCGATGTGGCCGATCTTGGTCACCGGCAGCTCGTTCAGGCCGACCCGCTGCATCAGCGCGGCCGCGTCCCGGTTGGTGCGGTGCCAGTCGATCAGACCGCCCCGGCCGCGACGCTCGTTGCCGAGGTACATGTTCTCGGCGATCGACAGGTGCGGGACCAGGGCCAGCTCCTGGTGGATGATGACGACGCCGGTGGCCTCGCTGTCGTTGATCGAGCCGAAGCGCACCTCCTGACCGTCCAGCAGGATGCTTCCCTCGTAGTCGCCGTACGGGTAGACGCCGGAGAGCACCTTCATCAGGGTCGACTTGCCGGCGCCGTTCTCGCCGCAGATGGCGTGGATCTCGCCGCGCCGGACCTCCAGGTTCACGTCCTCCAGCGCCTTCACGCCGGGGAACGTCTTGGTGATCCCACGCATCTCCAGGATGGTCTCGCTCATCGGGCTCCTCACAGGGGGCCACCGGCGCCGGGCACGGTGGTGGGGTGTCCCGCCCCGACCCGCCGCGGGTCGCGGCGGGTCGGGGCGGCGGGGGACAGGGGGGTCACTCGGCGACGCCGGCGTCGATCTCCTCCTGGCTCCAGTACTCGGAGTCGACGAGCAGCTCGGTGATGTTGTCCTGGTAGACCACGTCGGACTCGAGCAGGAACGAGGGGACGACCTTGACGCCGTTGTCGTAGCTCTCGGTGTCGTTGGCCTCCGCCTCACCGCCGCCCATGAACGCGTCCACGGTGACGACGGCCTGGTCGGCGAGCTTGCGGGTGTCCTTGAAGATCGTCGAGAACTGCACGCCGTCGTCGATCAGCTTCACCGAGGCGATCTCGGCGTCCTGGCCGGAGACGACGGGCAGGCCGTCCTCGACCGTGGTGCCCATGCCGTCGTTCTGCAGCGCGGTGATGATGCCGCGGGACAGGCCGTCGTAGGGGGAGAGCACACCGTGCAGCTCGGTGCCGTCGCTGTAGGTGCTGGTGAGCAGGTCCTCCATCCGGCGCTGGGCCGTCTCCTGCTGCCAGCGCAGGGTGGCCGCCTGCTCGATGTCCATCTGGCCGGAGGGCACCTCGAGGGTGCCGTCGTCCAGGTAGGGCTGCAGGGTGTCCATCGCGCCGTCCCAGAAGAAGTGCGCGTTGTTGTCGTCCAGCGACCCCGCGAAGAGCTCGATGTTGAACGGTCCCTCGGCGTCGCCCTCGGACCCGTCCTCGTTGAGCAGCCCCAGCCCGACCAGCACCGAGGTGGCCTGCTGGACACCGACGTTGTAGTTGTCGAAGGTGACGTAGAAGTCGACGTTCTCGCTGTCCCGGATCAGCCGGTCGTAGGAGATGACCGGGATGCCCTCGGCGGCGGCCGCGTCCAGCTGGCTGGACAGCGCGGTGCCGTCGATCGCGGCGATCACCAGGGCGTCCGCGCCGTTGGTGATCATCTGGTCGATCTGCTGGCTCTGGGTGGGGATGTCGTCGTTGGCGAACTGGAGGTCGACGTCGTAGCCGGCCTCCTCCAGGCCTGCCTGGACGGCCTCGCCGTCGGCGATCCAACGTTCGGACGTCTGGGTCGGCATCGCCACACCGACCGTCCCGCCCTCCCCGCCGGCGTCGGCCGACGTGTCGTCCCCGTCGGCACCGCCGCCGGACCCTGCCCCCTCGCCGCCGCAGGCGGCGAGGGTGAGGGCGAAGGTGGCTCCGGCGACGATGGCGGTGTACCTACGGTTCTTCATGGTGTCTCCTCTGGTTGGTCGTCCCGGTGCGGGACTGGGTGCGGTGTGCCGGTGCCGGGCCTCACGACAGCTCAGACTCCCTGCGACAGGCGGTGGTATGCCTGGTTCCACCGGACCTCGCGGGCGAAGCCGCGCGAGGTGGTCTCCTGGTCGATGACCAGCAGCTCGGTCCCCGACATGTGCGCCCACTCCTCGAAGACCGGCACGCCCACCTGGGTCGAGAGCACCGTGTGGTGCGCCGCCCCGGCGGTCATCCAGGCCTCGGCGGAGGTGGCCAGGTCGGGCTGCGGACGCCACACCGCGTGCGCGACCGGCAGGTGCGGCAGCGGGGCGTCCGGGGCGACGACGTCGACGGCGTTGGCGGTGAGTCGGAAGCGGTCGCGCAGGTCCGACATCGCCACCACCACGCCGGGGCCCGGGTCGGCGTGGAAGACCAGGCGCACCGGGTCGTCGCGGTCGCCGATCGCGAGCGGGTGGATCTGCAGCGAGGGGCGGCCGGTGGTCAGCGAGGGGCAGACCTCGAGCATGTGCGCGCCCAGGATCTTCTCCGAGCCGGGGGTGAGGTCATAGGTGTAGTCCTCCATCAGCGAGGCGCCACCGGGCAGCCCGGCGCCCATCACCTTGGCCACCCGGACCAGGATCGCCGTCTTCCAGTCACCCTCGGCGCCGAAGCCGTAGCCGGCGCCCATCAGCCGCTGAACGGCCAGCCCGGGCAGCTGGCGCAGCGCGCCCAGGTCCTCGAAGGTGGTGGTGAAGGCGGTGGCGCCGAGCGAGTCCAGCATCGTGGTGAGCGCGATCTCCTGCCGTGCGCCGTCCCGCAGCGAGGCGTGACGGTCGCCGCCCCGGCGCAGCTCGGGCGCCACGTCGTAGAGGTCCTCGTACTCGGCGACCAGGGGGTCGACCTCGGCGTCGGAGACCTCGGCGACGGCGTCGGCCAGGTCGTTGACGCCCCAGGTGTTGATCGAGACACCCAGGCTGATCTCGGCCTCGGTCTTGTCGCCCTCGGTGACCGCGACCCCGCGCATGTTGTCGCCGAAGCGGGCCAGCCGCATACCCCGGGTGGCGGACCAGCCGGCGGCGGCGCGGGCCCAGTCACCGACCCGGCGCTGCACCGGCTCGTGCGAGACGTGGCCCGCGACCGTGGTGCGGCGCACCCCCATCCGGGTCTGGATGTAGCCGAACTCCCGGTCCCCGTGCGCCGCCTGGTTGAGGTTCATGAAGTCGAAGTCGATGGTCGACCAGGGCAGCTCCACGTTGGCCTGGGTGTGCAGGTGCAGCAGCGGGACGTCCAGGGCACCCAGCCCGGCGATCCACATCTTCGCCGGCGAGAAGGTGTGCATCCAGGCGATGATCCCGAGGCAGGCCGGGTCGGCGTTGGCCTCCAGCGCCAGCCGGTGGATGGCGTCGCGGTCGGTGAGCACCGGCTTCCACACCACCCGGGCCGGCACCGCGTCCGCGTCGTCGAGCCGGGCGGCGATCTGGCGGCTCTGCTCCGCCACCTGGCGCAGGGTGTCCTCGCCGTAGAGGTGCTGGCTGCCGGTGCAGAACCAGATCTCCTGCTCGGGGTAGGGCGTGCTGGCGTTCATACGGGCTCCTCGGTGGTGCGGCTCGGGGTGGCCGGGTCGCTCGCGCCCTGGCCGTAGACGTTCTGGTAGCGGGCGTGCAGCGCGTCGACGTCGCCCTGCTCGAGCGGCGTGACCTCGCCCAGCTGCCGGGCGATGTGCACCGTGCGGGCGACCTCCTCGACCATCACCGCGGCCTTGACCGCGGCCCGGGCGTCGACGCCGACGGTGAACGGTCCGTGGCTGCGCATCAGCACGGCCGGGCTGCGCGAACCGGCCAGGGTCTGCACGATGCCGCGGCCGATGGAGTCGTCGCCGATCAGGGCGAACGGGCCGACCGGGACCGGCCCCCCGAACTCGTCGGCCATCATCGTCAGCACGCAGGGGATCTCCTCCCCACGGGCGGCCCAGGCGGTGGCGTACGTGGAGTGGGTGTGCACGACCCCGCCCACGTCCGGCAGGTGGGCGTAGACGTAGGCGTGCGCGGCGGTGTCGGAGGAGGGGGCGCGGTCGCCGTCGACCAGCCGGCCGTCCAGGTCGCAGACCACCATCGCCTCCGGGGTCAGCTCGTGGTAGCCCACCCCGGAGGGCTTGATGACGAAGAGGTCCGCGCTGCGCAGCCGCTGCGAGACGTTGCCGGCGGTCCAGACGACCAGCTCCCAGCGGGGGAGCTCCGCGTGCAGGCGGCAGACCAGCTCCCGCAGCCGTGCGGCCTCCTCCCGGACCGTGACCGGGTAGTCCTGCAGGCTCATCGCGACGCCCCGGCCGGTTCGTGCGCGCGTTCGTGGGCCCGGCGTCGCAGCGCCCGCAGCCGGTGCATCGCGCGCTCGCCCCGGCCGAAGTGGTCGTGCAGCGCGCGGTACTCGGCGAACAGCTCGTCGTAGGCCGCGGCCCGGTCCTCGTCCGGCAGGTGCACGGCACGGTCCACCTTGCCCATGGCGCCCGCGGCCGCGCGCACGTCCGGGTAGGCGCCGGCGGCGACGGCGGCGTGGATGGCCGAGCCCAGCGCCGGTCCCTGGTCGGTGGCGATGGTGGAGATCGGCAGCCGGGTGACGTCGGCGTAGATCTGCATGAGCAGCGGGTTCTTCAGCAGGCCGCCGGCGACGATGAACTCGGTGACCGGCACGCCGGCCTCGACGAAGGCCTCGATGATCACCCGGGTGCCGAAGGCGGTCGCCTCCAGCAGGGCACGGTAGGTGTCCGGGGCGCGGGTGGCCAGGGTCTGACCGACGACCAGGCCGGAGAGCTGGTGGTCCACCAGCACCGAACGGTTGCCCGAGTGCCAGTCCAGGGCGACCAGGCCGTGCTCGCCGACCTGTTGCCCGGCGGACAGCTCGGTCAGCAGCTCGTGCACCGACAGGCCGCGCTCGCGGGCCTGCTCGTGGTAGGTCGGCGGCACCCCGTGCTCGACGAACCAGCCGAAGATGTCGCCCACCCCGGACTGCCCGGCCTCGTAGCCCCAGAGCCCGGGCACGATGCCGCCGTCGACGACCCCGCACATACCGGGGACCTCGCGCAGCACGTCGCTGTTCATCACGTGGCAGGTCGAGGTGCCCATGATCGCGACCAGCTGGCCCGGCTCCACGGCACCCGCGGCGGGGGCGGTGACGTGCGCGTCCACGTTGCCGACCGCGACCGCGATCCCCTCGGGCAGCCCGGTCCAGGCGGCCGCCTGGGCGGTGAGCCGGCCGGCGGCCTCCCCGAGCTGGCCCACCGGGTGCTCGACCTTGGCGGTGACGAAGTCGGCGAAGTCGGGGTTCAGGGCCGTCAGGAAGTCCGCCGTGGGGTAGCGGCCGTCCTGCAGGATGCCCTTGTAGCCGGCCGTGCAGGCGTTGCGCACGTAGTCGCCGCACAGCTGCCAGACGACCCAGTCCGCTGCCTCCACCCAGTGCCGGGTGGCCGCATAGACCTCCGGGTCCTCCTCGAGCAGCTGCAGCCCCTTGGCGAACTCCCACTCCGAGGAGATGAGGCCGCCGTACCGGCTGATCCAGGACTCACCGCGGGCGTGCGCCAGCTCGTTGATCCGGTCGGCATGCGGTTGTGCGGCATGGTGCTTCCACAGCTTGACGTAGGCGTGCGGCCGGTCGGCGAAGGCGTCCAGCTCGTTCAGCGGGGTGCCCTCGGCGGTGGTCGGGACCATGGTGCAGGCGGTGAAGTCGGTGGCGATCCCGATGACGTCCCCGGCGTCGGTGCCGTGCGCGGCGCGGGCCTGCTCCAGCGCCGCCGGGACGGCGGTGCGCAGCACGTCGACGTAGTCGCCCGGCACCTGCAGCGCCCAGTCCGGGGGCAGCGGGAGGGGGGAGCCGGCCGCGGCCGCGGGACCGGCGGTGAGCGAGGTCTCCATCACCGCGTGCCGGTAGGGGTGCACGGCTGTGCCCAGGACGGCACCGTCGCGGACCCGGACCAGGACGGCCCGGCCCGAGAGGGTGCCGAAGTCGACACCCACCACCACGTGGTCAACATCGTTGTTAGCGCTCACAAGACGATAGGTTACCGCTAACATGACGGCTGTCAAGCGTCGGCGGGTCGTGCGGAAGGATGTGGGTCGTGGCGGATCGGGCACGGACGACGATGTATGACGTGGCGGACGCCGCGGGGGTGTCCCACCAGACCGTCTCCCGGGTGGTGAACGACCGGCCGAACGTCAGCCCGCAGACGCGGGCCCGGGTGCGGGCGGCGATGGAGGAGCTGGACTACCGGCCCAGCGGGACCGCCCGCAGCCTGGCCGTCCGGCGCTCCGGCGCGGTCGGGGTGGTGAGCTTCATGGGTCCCTGGTTCGGGCCGACCACCATGCTGATGGAGATCGAGGCCGCCGCCCGCCGCAGCGGTTACGACGTGCACATCGTCTCGGCGGTCGCGCTGCAGGGGCAGGTCTTCGAGGCGGCGGTGGAGGGCCTGCTGCGCCGCGACGTGGAGGGGGTCGTGGTGATCGCCCCCACCGACGCGCAGGCGGCCATGGTGGAGGGGATCTTCGGCCGGCTGCCGGTGGTCGCGGTGGAGGGGCGCCTGGACGGACGGGCCCCCTTCGTCGGTGGCGACAACGAGGCGGGCGGGCACCTCGCAGCACGCCACCTGATGGACCACGGGCACCGCACCGTCGCGCACGTCACCGGGCCGCCGGACTGGGCCGAGGCCCGGCAGCGCACCCGGGGCTGGGAACGCGCCCTGCGCGAGGGGGGCCTGGAGCCGGGTCCGCAGCTCGTCGGTGACTGGACCGCCGAGTCCGGCTTCCGGGCCGGCACCGCGCTGCTGGCGGACCCACGGCTGCCGGAGGTCAGCGCCGTCTTCGTCGGCAACGACCCGATGGCCCTGGGGCTGATCTCGGCGCTCTACCACGCGGGGGTCGAGGTGCCCGGGCGGATCAGCGTGATGGGCTACGACAACACCCCCGAGAGCGGCTGGTTCTACCCGGCGCTGACCACCGTGGAGCAGCAGTTCGACGCGGTGGGGGCGGCCGCGATCGAGGCGCTGGTCTCGCTCATCGAGGGGGAGCCCCCGCGTCCGGAGCTGCTGGTGACCCCGCGCCTGGTGTCCCGGTCCAGCGTGGCGAGGATGCCCGGAGGCCTTTCGTAGACTGGACGGATGAGCACCGCGGGCGGACGTCACCTCCCGCCCGGCTACCGGACCGACATCGAGGGGATGCGGGCGCTGGCCGTGCTGCTGGTGCTGGTCTACCACGCGGGCGTGCCCTGGCTGCCGGGCGGCTTCTCCGGGGTGGACGTCTTCTTCGTCATCTCCGGCTACGTGATCACCGGGTTGCTGGCCAAGGAGGTGCGGCGCACCGGCACCGTGGACCTGACCCGGTTCTGGTCGCGCCGGGCGCGCCGGTTGCTGCCCGCCTCCGGTCTGGTCCTGGTGAGCACGGCGCTGCTGTCGCTGCTGGTGCTGCCGCAGGTCCGGTGGCGCGAGACCGGCTGGGACATCGTCACCTCAGGGCTCTACGTGGTGAACTGGCGCCTCTCCGAGCGTTCGGTGAACTACCTGGCCGAGGACTCCGCGCCCTCCCCTGTCCAGCACTTCTGGTCGCTGGCGGTGGAGGAGCAGTTCTACCTGTTCTGGCCGGTGCTGGTGCTGCTCGGTGCGCTGCTGGCCCGCCGCCGGGGGAGTCCGTGGGTCCCCGTGACCGCGGTGCTGCTGGCCGTGCTCGTGGTGCTGCCCTCTTTCGCCTGGGCCGTGCACCTGAGCGTGCAGAGCCCGGCGGAGGCCTACTTCGTCACCACCACCCGGCTCTGGCAGCTCGGGGTCGGGGGGCTGGTGGCGCTGGCCGCCGGCTGGTGGCAGCGGCTACCGGTGCTGCCGGCGACGCTGCTTGCCTGGGGCGGTCCGGTCGCCGTGGTCCTCGGCGGGCTCCTGCTCGGGCCGCAGTCCGCCTGGCCCGGGTGGCCGGCCCTGGTCCCCACCCTGGGGGCCGCGGCGATGCTGGTCGGCGGGGTGCGGGCCTCGCGGCGCTTCGGTCCTGGCCGGCTCTACGAGATCCGGGCGCTGCAGTGGACCGGCGCGCTGTCCTACTCGCTCTACCTCTGGCACTGGCCGCTGGTGGTGCTCGCCACCGCCCGGTGGGGGGAGCTCTCGGTCTGGACCGGGCTGGCGGTGGTCGCCGTCTCTGCGGTCCCGGCGGCCCTGGGGTACCGGCTGGTCGAGCAGCCGATCCGGCACGCGCGGGGCCGGCTGGCCCGTCCCTCCGGCGCGCTGGCGGTGGGGGCCGCCGCGATGCTGGCGGCCACGCTGTCCGGGGGGCACCTGGTGCGGGAGATCGACCGGCAGATCGGCGCCAACGCCGCCGCCGGGACCGGGCAGGGGGCCCGCGCCCTGACCGACGGCGCCGACAGCACCGCCGACGCTGACAGCACCGCCGGGACTGACGGGGCCGACAGCACCGACGCCGCCGAGAGGACCACCCGGCCCGAGGACTCCGCCGACGGCGGCCCGCCACCGGTCCCGGACGGTCTGGCCGGCGCCCCGGGGCCGGACGTCAGCGGCCTTGAGCAGGTCCCCTCGGCGATCACCCCGGACCCGCTGGAGGCCACCGCGGACGTCCCCGATCTTTACGACCGGGAGTGCGGCGCCACCGGTTCCGACGTGGTCCGCTGCGACTTCGGCGACCCGTCCGGGGAGCTGGTGGTGGCGGCCGTCGGCGACTCCAAGATCGCGCAGTGGACGACCGCCCTGGACGAGCTGGGTCAGGACCGGGGCTGGCAGGTGCACGTGTACTACCGCTCCGGGTGCGCCTGGACCGCCGCCGAGCTGGACCTGGCGACCGGGCTGGAGTCGCAGGAGTGCCGCACCTGGGGGGCGGACGTGGCGCAGGAGCTGGTCGAGGAGCTGGACCCCGACGTGGTGCTGACCTCCTCGGTCTCGGCGGTCGCCGACGGGCTGAGCGGGCAGGCCGGCCGGGACGCCCTGGTGGACGGCTTCGTGCGGCGCTGGGACCAGGTCGGGGACGAGGGCATACCGGTGGTGGCGCTGGCGGACAGCCCGCAGCCCGGGCCAGACCCGGTCTACGAGTGCGTGGCCGACCACCGGCGCGACCCCGACCGGTGCGCCTTCGACTACAACGCCGGCCTGGGGACCTCGGCGCTGCGGGAGGCCGTCGCCCAGGTGCCGACCTCGACCTTCGTCACCCTCAACGACTGGGTCTGCCCCGGCCAGGACGTCTGCCCCCCGGTGGTCGGCGACGTGCTCGTGTACCGGCAGGGCAGCCACGTCACGGACACCTATGCCGCCAGCCTGGCGGACGTGCTGGGTGACCGGCTGGAGGTGGCCTTCGAGGCCGTCGGGGTCGGGGAGGCTCAGCGGTAGGCGGGCACCCCGGTGAGGGCGTGCCCGACGACCAGGGTGTGCATCTCCTCGGTGCCCTCGTAGGTGAGCACCGACTCCAGGTTGTTGGCGTGCCGCATCACCGGGTACTCGTCCGAGATGCCGTTGGCCCCCAGCACGGTCCGGGCGCTGCGGCACACCTCGATCGCCGCGGTGACGTTGTTCAGCTTGCCGACGCTCACCTGCTCCGGTGCCAGGCCGGGGCCGTCCTTGAGCCGGCCCAGGTGCAGCGCCAGCAGGGTCCCGGTGGCCAGCTGGCCGTGCATCCGCGCGAGCTTGGCCTGGGTCAGCTGGAAGCCGGCGATCGGCCGGCCGAACTGCTCCCGGGTGACGGCGTAGTCGACCGCGGTGGCGAGGGCGGACCGAGCCGCCCCCATCGACCCCCAGACGATGCCGTAGCGCGCCTCGGACAGGCAGGACAACGGGCCCTTCAGCCCGCTCACCCCCGGGAGCACCGCGTCCGCGGGCAGCCGCACGCCCTGCAGCACCAGCTCGCCGGTGACCGAGGCGCGCAGCGACATCTTGTGACCGATGACAGTGGCCGAGAAGCCCGGGGTGTCGGTGGGGACGACGAAGCCGCGGACCACCGGGCGACCGTCCTCGCCCTCGGTCTGCGCCCAGACGACGGCGACGTCGGCGACCGGGCCGTTGGTGATCCAGGTCTTGGTCCCGTCCAGCACCCAGTCGGTGCCGTCCCGTCGGGCGTGCGTGGTCATCGACGCCGGGTCCGAGCCGTGGTCCGGCTCGGTGAGCCCGAAGCAGCCGATCGCCTCCCCGGTGGCCATCGTCGGCAGCCACCGCTGCTTCTGCTCCTCGCTGCCGAAACGCCACAGGGCATACATCGCCAGCGATCCCTGCACCGAGACCAGGGAGCGGATCCCGGAGTCGGCGGCCTCCAGCTCCAGGCAGGCCAGCCCGTAGTCGACGGCGCTCATGCCCGCGCAGCCGTAGCCCTCCAGGTGCATACCGAGCAGCCCGAGGCGGCCGAACTCGCGGGCCAGCTCCCGCAGCCGGGGGACCTCCCCGTCCCGGTACCACCCCGCGACGTGCGGGAGCACGTGCTCCTCGCAGACGGCGCGCACGCTCGAGCGGACGGCGATCTCGTCGGGGGACAGCAGCGTGTCCAGGTCCAGCAGGTCGGTCCGTGGTGCGGGGGAGGGCATACCACCATCATGCCGGTCGCGGGTCGTGCCGTGGCCAGGCAGGATGGACGCCATGAGCACACCCTCACGAGGCACGTCGATCCTGGGCACCGAGGTCCGCCGGGTGGAGGACCCCGACCTGCTCCGGGGGCGGGGGAGGTTCGTCGCCGACCTGGACGTGGACGACCCGGAGGTCGCGCACGCGGTCTTCGTCCGCAGCCCGGTCGCGCACGCGCGGATCACCGGGATCGACACCGGCGGGGCGCTGGAGGCACCCGGGGTGCTGGCCGTGCTGACCGCTGCGGACCTGGGCGCCGAGCCGGTGCCCGTCTTCAACCAGATCCACGACCGGGTGCCGCGGACCGCGCTGGCGGTCGACCGGGTGCGCTTCGTCGGGGACGCGGTGGCGCTGGTGGTCGCGACCAGCCGGGTGGCGGCGGTGGATGCCGCCGAGCTGGTGGACGTGGACTACCAGGACCTGGAGGTGGTGGTCGACATGGAGTCCGCGCTGGAGCCGGACGCGCCGCGGCAGTTCCCGGAGCTGGGCACCAACGTGGTGCTGGCGGTGAAGGACCCCGACGGCGAGGTGGACGTGCTCGCGGACGCGCACCGGGTGGCCCGGCTGCGGATGGAGAACAACCGGATGGCCTCAAGCCCGATCGAGGGTCACGGCATCCTGGTCCGCCCGGTGCTCACCGGTGACGGTGCCCGGGCCGAGGTGACCGGGCTCGACGTGGCGCTGGCGACCCAGCACCCGCACACCGCCCGGAAGCTGCTGTGCCGGTGGACCGGCCTGGACGCCGAGCAGGTCAGGGTCCGTGCCCCGCACGTCGGTGGCGCCTTCGGCGGCAAGGCGGGGATCATCGCCGAGCACGCGGCCGTGGTCAGCGCCGCGACCCGGCTCCGGCGGCCGGTGCGCTGGGTCGAGACCCGCAGCGAGACCATGCTCTCGATGAGCAGCCGTGGGCAGGTGCAGTACGTCGAGGTGGGCCTGTCGGCCGACGGCACCATCACCGGGATGCGGGCCCGGCTGGTAGGGGACTGCGGTGCCTATGCGGGCTTCGGTGGTTCGTTCGCCAGCGGGTCCACCCGCACCATGTCGCAGGGCTCCTACGTCATCCCCCGGCTGCGCTACGACGCGGTCTCGGTGATGACGAACACCGCGCCCACCGGGGCCTTCCGCGGAGCCGGCCGGCCCGAGGCGGCGGCGATGGTCGAGCGGGCGATGGACCACGCGGCCCGGGAGTGCGGGCTGAGCCCGGAGGAGTTCCGTCGCCGGAACTACCTGCGCCCCGAGCAGTTCCCGCACGAGGCGAAGTTCGGCGCCAGCTACGACACCGGGGAGTACGCCGCGGCCCTGGACGCCGCGCTGAGCGCCGTCGGGGTGGACGAGGTGCGTGCCGAGCAGCAGCGCCGCCGGGAGGCCGGCAGCTCCTGGCAGCTCGGGCTGGGCATCGCCAGCTACGTGGAGATCACCGGTTTCGGCGGCACCGAGTATGCCGGGATCCGGGTCGCGGAGGACGGGTCGCTGACCGTGATGGCCGGGACCTCGGCGCACGGCCAGGGGCACGCGACCGCGTTCTCGATGCTGGTCGCCGACCAGCTCGGGCTCCCGCTGGAGCGGATCTCCTACCTGCAGTCCGACACCGCCCAGGTGCGCTCCGGCGGCGGCACCGGAGGGGCGCGGTCGCTGCAGCTCGGCGGCAGCGCGGTGCTGGGCGCCGCGGTCGAGCTGCGTGAGCGGGCGACCCGGCTGGCGGCCGACCTGCTGGAGGTGGCCCAGGACGACGTGGAGCTGGTGGACGGGGTCTTCGGGGTGCGCGGCGTGCCGGACGTGTCCCTGGGCTGGGACGAGGTCGCGGCCCGCGCGCACCGGGACGGGGAGCCGCTGTCGGTGGACCACGACTTCCGCCAGCACGGCGCCACCTTCCCGTTCGGCACGCACGCCAGCGTGGTGGAGGTGGACACCGAGACCGGTGCCGTCCGGCTGCTGAGGCACGTGGCGGTCGATGACTGCGGCACCGTGGTCAACCCGATGCTGGTGCGCGGCCAGCAGCAGGGCGGCTGCGCGCAGGGCATCTCGCAGGCGCTGTGGGAGGAGTTCCGCTACGACGGGGCGGGCAACCCGGTGACCGCCAGCCTCGCCGACTACTCGTTGCCCTCGAGCGCCGACCTGGTGCAGCTGGAGACCAGCCTCACGCAGACCCCGACGGACCGGAACCCGTTGGGCGCCAAGGGGATCGGTGAGGCGGCCACGGTCGGCTCGACGCCCGCCGTGCAGAACGCGGTGATCGACGCGGTGGCCCACCTGGGGGTGCGGCACATCGACATCCCGTGCACCCCGGAGCGCGTCCACCGGGCGATCCTGCAGGCGCAGGCCGGGCAGCACGACCCGTGGCGCGAACCCCCGGCCATCTTCGACGACATCCCGGACCTCACCCAGATCGCCGACGTGGAGGTCTGACCGGGCGTCGCCCGTGGTTGCTCTACGGCAGCCTCGCTGCCAGCATCTCCGCGCCGGCACCGCTGACCCGGTCCAGGTATGCCCTCCGCCCGCTGACCACCATCGCGACCGCCTCCGCGGTGCCGCGGACCGGTTCACCCTCGCCGTACCGCCGGTCCGCGTCGGTGGCGTGCAGGCTCAGCCCGTCGAGCAACCCGTCGCCGCGTCGACCACCGACCGGACGGGGGACGAACGACTCGCGCCCCCGCGGGGAGGTGATGATGTCCAGGGCGGCGACCCAGCGCTCCACCGGGACGCGGACCTCGAGTCCCTGCGGCTCGGCCAGGTCCCGCAGATGGATGCACGTGTCGGTGTAGGGCCCGGCGGCGCCGATGTACCAGGGCCGCACCGGCCGCGGCGCGGTGGCCCGGATCTCGGCGACCACCTCGGCCAGCGGACGCGCGCCGAGGCGTGCCGCGTGCACGTCGCAGGCCACGGCCATCGACCGGACCCGGGCGGCGGTGAGCAGGAAGCGCCACGAGGGCACACGCAACGGCTGCAGCAGGTGCCCGGCCAGCGTCCGGACGTCCCATCCCGCGCACAGGGTGGGATCGCCGGCCCGTTCCTCGCCCAGCTGCTCCAGGGTGTCGGCCAGGAGCAACCGGTGCTCGGTGGTCCAGGCCTGCAGCTGCTCGTCGTCCATGTCTCGCACCGTCGGACCCTTCTCCTCAGATCTCCTCAGAAGGCCGCGGAGGCCCCGTCCAGCTCGGCGACGTCCTCGGCGTCCAGCTGCAGCCGCACCCCGTCGAACAGCGGGTCGAGCTGCTCGGGACGGGAGGCGGAGGCGATCGGGGCGGTGACGTCGCGGGCCAGCAGCCAGGCGATCGCCACGGCCGAGGGGGCGACGTCGTGGCGCTCCGCGACGTGCACCAGGGCGTCCACCACGTGCAGACCCCCGGCCTCGGCATACCGACGGGCCGCGCCACCGCGCGGGTTGCCGGCGAAGTCGGCCTCGGTGCGGTACTTGCCGGTGAGGAAGCCGGAGGCCAGCGCGGGGTAGGAGAACACGGCGAGGTCCAGCTCGCGGGCCACCGGGGCCACCTCGGTCTCGTACTCGGTGCGGGAGACCAGCGTGTACCGGGGCTGGATCGCGGCCGGCACCGTCATCCCATGCTCCCGCGCGGTGGCGACCCAGGCCCGCAGCCGCTCGGGGGTGTAGTTGGACAGGCCGACGGCCCGGACCTTCCCGGCCTCGACCAGCGAGTGGAAGGTGGCGACCTGGTCCTCGACCGGCACGCTCTCGTCGTCGGCGTGCGCGTAGTAGAGGTCGACGTGGTCGGTCTGCAGGCGCTCCAGCGACTCCTCCAGGGCGGCGACCACGGTGTCGTGGGCCAGACCGCTGCGGTCCGGCTTCTTGCCGACCTTGGTCGCGATCCGCATGTCCGCGCGGGTGCCGCGGTCGGCCATCCAGCGGCCGATGACCGCTTCGGACTCCCCGCCGCTGTGCCCCTCCGCCCACGCCGAGTAGGCGTCCGCGGTGTCGACGAAGCTCCCCCCGGAGGCGTGGAAGTGGTCCAGGACCGCGAAGGCGTCGTCCTCCGGGCAGGTCCACCCGAACGGGTTGCCGCCGAGGTTCAGCGGGACGAAGGGGCGGTCGGTCTCGAGGAAGGAGGGGATCTGCATGGTTCCCGACGCTACCCGGCGGGGGCGTCGTCCTGCAGCGCGGGCTCGCGCGCGACGCCGAACCTGTCCCAGTCACCGAACTCCGGTCGGTCGACCCAGTGGGCGCTGACGTCGACCCCGGTGAACTCCTGCACCCGTGCCTCGTCCTGTCCCTGGACCACGAGTCGGGAGCGGGCCCACCCGTTCGGTCGGAAGGTGAAGGTCGTGTGCGCCGCCGCCTGGTGCAGGTCGAGCCAACGGTCCTGACCGTCCGGGTAGACGCGGACCGTGACCCCGGTCAGGAACAGCTCCTCGGGACGCTCCGGCTGCTCGGCGAAGTGGTAGGCCCGCACCTCGGAGCCGAACTCGTCGTAGAACGCCACGCCCAGGTAGAACCCGTCGGGGTTGATCTGCAGCGTGAACTCGGGAACGACCTTGGCGTCCGCCGTCGACACCTTGCTGACGGAGAAGGAGGGGCCCGCGGCGAAGCGCTTCCGTGCCTGGGCCTCGGTGATCTCCTGGATCGGCTTGCGCAGGACGCCGTGCCAGTCACGACCGTAGCGGTAGGGCATCAACGAGGTCCTTTGCTCTGTGTCACGGGTAGAGGTGGGCGGTGTAGTCGAAGCCGTTGATGTCGATGATACGGACGCCGTTCTCGAAGGCGTACTCCGCAACCTCGTCGGGGATGGTCACCCCGTTCTGGGGAGGGATCTGCAGGACGAGCCGTCCCTCCAGGGTCTGCCCGGACAGTCCCGAGAGCCGGGTGCTGGGCACGTCCGCGACGGTGCTGCCCGGAGGATACTTGGCCACCAGCTCGTCGATGTAGGAGAAGGCGGTGCTCGGCTGCACGTCCCCGAGCTGGGTGAGCTTGCGGGAGATGATGTCCTCGCCGGGCACGTAGCTGTCCAGGCGGACGTAGCCGCTGCCGCCGGGGGCGTCGAGGTAGAGCTCGTTGTGCCGGTAGTTCGGCGCCATGTAGTCGTCGAAACGGTTCCCGGCGATCATGTTCTGCAGCCACGGCCGGTCGGAGAAGCGCTGCATCTCGCCCGGGCTGAGGAAGGTGTCCGGACGGAACGTCGCCGGGTCCGTGAGGTCGCCGATGGTGCCGTTGGGCAGCATCCGACCGACGTCCACGCCGCTGTCGGCGAGCCGGCCGATGGTGGCCATCTCCTCCGCGCTCAGCGCCCGCTTGACCCACTTGCCGCCGACCGAGAACCAGCCGACGAAGGGCACCATCCCGGCGTAGGAGAGACCGGCGTTCAGGTGGTCGCCCTCGGCGGTGTACCAGAGACCGTTCAGCCCGTCGGCGGCCTCGCCGACCAGCGGGACCATGCCGAGGATGTCGAGCACGAAGTGCCCGGCCGAGGACCACCAGGGGGGCTTGTTCTCCTCGGCGATCCTGGCCTCTCGCTCGATCGCGCCGGCGATCGCCTGCAGGTCCTCGCCGAGCCCGGGCTGCCAGGCGTCCTGACCCTCCACCGGCGGTGAGAGCAGACCGGACTGCAGCCCGGTGACGAGCTGCTCGACGGCATACTCGTCCATCCCGCGGAAGCGCATCACCTCCCAGAGGTGGGCGTTGACCTCGACCGCGCCGTCGTCGGTCTCGACCATCGTGGTCTCACCCTCGGCGAAGACCTGGCGCAGCGCGTCGGGGTTGTGGCCCATGCCCTGGTAGAGCGTGGCGAGCGGGTCGAAGACCAGGTTCGAGCCGGGGGAGCGCTCCAGGTCCGGGTCGTAGACGAGGTCCATCGAGGTCCAGTGCTCCGGACCGCGGTCGCCCTCCAGCTCGATCATCCGCTCGTGCAGGGTCAGCAGCAGGTCGGTGGAGAAGGCGCCCCGGCTGGTCACCAGGGTCAGCCGCTGGGCTGCCCCGCTCCACGCCGGTGCGTCGCCCACGTGGTCGGCCCACGCGTCCGCCATCCCCGGCACCTCCAGGGGACCCTCACCCTGGGAGGCCAGTCCGAAGGTCATCCCGAGCCCGTTGAGCAGGGAGTCGTAGCGCGGGTCGAACTCGACCGCCTCCTCCTGCGTCATCGCCCCGAACTCGCGGTGCCGGTTGACGGCCAACAGGAAGCTGTCCAGCTCCTGCGGGGAAACCCGCTCGGCGATGGCCTGCGCGAAGTACGGGTCGTGACCGTGCTCGCTGAGCAGCTCCAGCAGCCGGCTGTCGACGTCCACGATGTCGCCGCCGAACTCGTCGGTCTCCATCAGCTCGGCCGCTTCGTCGGCGAGGTCGTCCACCGCGCTCTGCGACAGCTCGGACACGTAGTCCTCGTCGATCTCGACCACACCGACCCCAGGGATGCCGGGGGTGCTGCCGGCGATCAGCCGGGCCAGGGTCAGCCGCCGGTTAAGATCGCGGATCCGGTCACCCATCCAGGTCCAGATCTCGGTGCCGCTCTCGACCTGGGAGACGGGTCCGGTGCCGAGCAGGACATGGTCGAGCCGGCCCCGGATGGTGCTCACGTCCGCCGGCCGGTGGTCGTGGACGCGGGTCATGTCCGTGACCAGCGACTCCATCGCGCCGATGTCGATGCTGACCATGGTCATCGGCGGGCCCCGTTCATCGGGGAGCCATCTGGTGCCAGCGGACCTGCCAGGCGGTGGAGGGCACCCGGTGCGGCTGGGCGTCGATCGCCCGGTCGAGGGCGTCGATCGCCTCCGGGCCCGCGTCGTTCAGCTGCCGCCGGTAGCGGTCCAGCTCGCCGGAGAAGTCCTCTCCCCTGGGGCCTCCCCAGGCGCCGCTGCTCATCGCCGTGCGCGCCGCGTCCAGCGCCGTCTCCAACCGTCCGGCCGGGCCCACGCAGGTCGCGCGCGCCGACTCCAGCGAGATGCGGTAGGTGTTGTCGACCATGACGACGTCGTCGTCCCCGCTCATGTGACCTCCCCGATGCCCGATCTGATGATGACCCCGCTGATCCGAGAATAGCCATCCGTGGGGCGTCCCGCTGCGAATGGCGGCCCGACAGGGCCCGTGCCATAGTGGCGGGACGGCATGTCCAGGGTATGTAGAAGGTTGAGGTGGGTGGGTTCGTGACCTCCGCGGTGGCTCGGGTCCAGACGGCCCTCGGTGCGGCGCTGCGCGCCCGGGTGGCCGGGGACGACGCCCAGCAACGGGCCGCGGTCATCTGGGACAGCCCGGGCCGACGGTGGTTCACCCCGCAGGACCCGGTCTGGCGGGTGCACGCCGACGCGGCCATGTTCCCCGGGGGCGTGTGCGCTCTGCTGCTGCAGATGCTGCACCCGATGGCGATGGCCGGTGTCGCCGGTCACTCCGGTTACAAGGGGGACCCGTGGGGCCGGCTGCAGCGCACCAGCAGCTACCTCGCCGCGACCACCTTCGGCACGGTCGAGCACGCCGAGGAGACGATCGCGCACGTGCGCGGCATCCACGAGCGGGTCCGCGGCAAGGACGCCCTGGGCCGGCCCTACCACGCCTCCGACCCGCACCTGCTGATGTGGGTGCACGTCGCCGAGATCGCCTCCTTCCTGCGGGCCTACCAGGCGTTCTCCGGGAGCCCGCTGACCCCTGCGGAGGCGGACACCTACGTCGCCCAGGCGGGCGTCGCGGCCGGGCTGCTGGGCGTCCTCGACCCACCCACCTCGGTGACCGGGCTGGAGGCGGTGCTGGCGGCATACCGTCCGGAGCTGCAGGCCACCCCCGAGGCGCGCGAGGCGGCCAGGTTCCTGCTGGCCGAGCCGCCGCTGCCGGTGTCCGCCCGGCCCGGGTACTGGGCGATCGCCGCGGGCGGGGTGTCGCTGCTCGAGCCCTGGGGCCGGGAGATGCTGCGGCTGCCGCGCTCGCCGCTGCTGGCCAGGTCGGTGCTGCGGCCGCTGGGCCGGGCCAGCGCCGGCACCGTGCGCTGGGCCATGGCAGGGGTCGACCGGGAGGCCTCGTGAGCCGCGCCCATGCCCTCGAGCTGGTGCTCGCTCCGGAGGACGACACCGCGGTCCGGGACCGGTGGCAGGCCCTGGAAGACGCCGACGTGCCCTCCCTGGCGCGGCACCGGGGGGCGACCCACCGGCCGCACGTCACCCTGGCGGCCTCGCCCCGACGCCCCGACGAGGACCTGCTGTCCGACGCGGGTGAACGGTGGGGGACGCTGCTCCCGGTCACCGTCCCGGTCAGCGCGCTGACCCTGCTCGGCGGGCGCCGGGTCACCGTGGCCGAGCTGCTCTCGCCCGACCCGGACACCCGCCGGGCCCAGGCCGAGCTGGTCCGCCGCTGGGCGGACGCCGACGACCGACCGTGGGTGCCGCACCTGAGCCTGGCCACCGGGCTGGCGCCCGGCCAGGTGGGGGAGGCCGTCCAGGCGCTGACCGGGGCCGGTGCGGGTGCCTCCCTGCTGAGCACCCGCACCCTGTGCGGGCTGCGCTGGTGGGACCCCGAGGCCGAGCAGGTCACTGTGCTGGCGGGGGAGCGGTGAGCGCGGCGACGAGCCACCGCCGGGAGGTGCGGCTGGTCTACCCGCACCAGCTGCACGCCAGCCAGCTGCAGGTCCCGGCCGGCACCCGGCTCGTGGTCGTCGAGGACGACCTGCTCTACCGGCAGCTGCCCTTCCACGCGCACTCCCTGGTGCTGCACCGGGCCGCCGTGATGCGCTTCGCCGACCGGGCCCGGGAGCAGGGGCTGGACGTGGACGTGGTGGAGTCCGACCCGGACCGCACCTCGGGGCAGGCGCTCGTCGCCCTGGTGCAGCGGCTGCGACCGGACCGGGTGAGCGTCCTCGACGTCACCGACGACTGGCTGGGCCGGGACTGCCGCGCCCAGCTGCACGAGGGCGGCTACGACCTGCGGCGCGAGGACATCCTGGACACCCCGGCCTTCCTCACCGGGCGGCGTGAGGCGTGCGAGCAGATCACCGGCGGGCCGGCCCGGATGCAGCACTTCTACGCCTGGCAGCGGCGCCGGCTGGACGTCCTGATGGAGGGCGACCAGCCGGTCGGTGGCCGGTGGTCCTTCGACGAGGAGAACCGTCGCAAGCTCCCGCGCGGGCACCCCGTCCCGGAGCCGCGGCTGGCACCCAGCCGTCGGCACCCGCGGGTCGTCGAGGCCGTCGACTGGGTGGCCGAGCACTTCCCGGACGCACCGGGGGACCCGGCGGCGTTCGGCTGGCCGACCTCCCCGGGGGAGGCCGACGCGTCGCTGCGCCGGTTCCTGGACGAGCGGTTCACCCAGTTCGGGCCGTACGAGGACGCGATCAGCCGCGAGCACCCGGTGCTCTTCCACGCGGCACTCACCCCGGCCCTGAACTGCGGGCTCATCGACCCCGACCAGGTGCTCACCCGGGCCCTCGAGGCCGCTGACGAGCACGACGTCGACCTGCCGAGCCTCGAAGGCTTCGTCCGGCAGCTGATCGGCTGGCGGGAGTACATGCGCGCCACCTACCTGGTGTGGGGGCGGCAGATGCGGACCAGCAACGTGCTGGAGCACGGTGCCGCGATGCCCGAGTCATGGTGGACCGGGACGACCGGGCTGGACCCGGTGGACCTGGTGATCCGCCGGGTGCTGGAGCGTGGTTACGCCCACCACATCGAGCGGCTCATGGTGCTGGGCAACGCGCTGTGCCTGCTGCGGGTGCACCCGGACGAGGTGTACCGGTGGTTCATGAGCCTGTTCGTGGACGCCTACGACTGGGTGATGGTGCCGAACGTGTACGCGATGAGCCAGTTCGCGGCCGGCGCGGCGATCACCACCAAGCCCTACGTGTCCGGGAGCAACTACCTGCGGAAGATGTCGGACCTGCCGAGAGGGGACTGGTGCACCGCCTGGGACGGCCTGTACTGGACCTTCGTCGAGGACCACCGCGACGTCTTCGAGGCCAACCCCCGGTCCGGGATGGCGGTGCGCAGCTGGGACGGGATGGACCCGGAGAAGCAGCGGGCCCATCGGGACGCGGCCGGGCCCTGGCTGGGGCGATGACGACCTCCCCTCGGTCCGCGGCACTCCCGGACAGCTCTCCCGACGTCGACCTCGACCTGGTGCTCTTCGGGGCCACCGGCTTCGTCGGCCGTCTGGTCGCCGAGCACCTGGTCGAGCAGGAGGCGCACACCTCCCCACCGCTGCGGATCGGCCTCGCGGGCCGCTCGCGGAGGCGCCTCGAGCAGATCCGGGCCGCCCTGCCGGAGCGGGCCTCCGGGTGGGAGCTCGTGGTCGCGGACTCCGGTGACGCGGCGTCCCTGGCGGCGCTCGCCGGCCGCGCCCGGGTGGTGGTGAGCACGGTCGGGCCCTACCTGCGGCACGGCATACCGCTGGTGGAGGCGTGCGTCGCGGCCGGGACGGACTACGTCGACCTCACCGGGGAGGTGCTCTTCGTCCGGCAGCTGGTCGACCGGTTCCACGAGGCGGCCCGCGGGAGCGGCGCGCGGATCGTGGTCTCGGGCGGCTTCGACTCGGTGCCCTCCGACCTGGCCGTGCACCTGCTGCACCGGCAGGTGCAGCAGGACGGGGCGGGCGGGCTCACCGACACCACGCTGCGGGTGGGCAGGGTGCGCGGTGGCGTCAGCGGCGGCACGGTCGACTCGCTGCGCCAGCAGCTGGACCAGGTGCGGGCCGACCCGTCCTTGCGGCGGGTGCTGAGCGACCCCGAGGCGCTGAGCGGGGGCATACCGGGGGCACCGGGGCAGCGCGACGTCTGGACGCCCTTCGTCGAGCAGGGGACCGGTGGATGGGTGGCGCCGTTCGTGATGGCGACGTACAACACCCGGGTGGTGCGCCGCTCGAACGCGTTGCGCGACAGGGCCTACGGCCGCGGGTTCCGCTACCGGGAGGTGGTCCCCACCGGTCGGGGCGTACGTGGCCGGGTGCGGGCGACCGCGGTCACCGCCGCGCTGGGCGGTCTGGTGGCGGCGATGTCCACCCCAGGGCTGCGGTCGCTGGTGGACCGGCTGCTGCCGACCCCCGGCACCGGCCCCTCGCCGGAGCGGCGCGCGGCAGGGTTCTTCGAGGTGCGGACCGTCACCCTCGCCGAGGACGGCAGCCGGTATGCCGCGGTGGTCGCCGCGCAGGGCGATCCTGGGTATGCCGCGACGTCGGTGATGCTGGGTCAGGCCGGGCTCGCGCTGGCGTGCGACGGTGGCCGGCTGTGCGCGGACGGTGGCATCCTCACCCCGGCGGTCGCGATGGGCGACGTGCTGGTCGAGCGGCTGCGGGCGCAGGGATTCACCCTGACGGTCGGTCGGGTCGACGGCGGCGGGTCGGCTGGGGGCGACGCCGGTGCGCAGGGCGCCTAGGTTGAGGACATGAGCAAGGACACGCAGGATCACGTGCAGGACGCCGGGCACGACCACGACCATCAGGACGGGCATGACCACCAGCACGAGCAGGACCGCCAGCACGAGCAGGAGTCGTCCGGGGGCACCGTGTCCGAGGGAGGGTCCTCGGCGCTGAACGCCGACACCGCGCTCGGCGGCGCGGACGCCGTGCCCGAGACGCCGGACGTCAACGACGACATCGAGGACGACCAGGACCTCAACGTGCAGAACCCGGACGCGGACGGGACGACCGAACCCGGACGCTGACCTCGGGGGCTAGACGAAGCCCTTGAGGAGCCGGTGGCGGTAGACCTGCGGCTCGAGGTAGCGGTCGAAGAACCAGACGAAGGGGTTGGGGCGGGTGAGGTCGACCAGCGGCAGGGAGCCGGTCGGACGGCCCGCCCGGTCGAACTCGGCGATCAGCGCCGACCGTGCCTCGACGGTGACCGGCACCACCGTGTAGCCGTCGTACGCACCCAAGGGGCGACCCAGCCTGGCCGCCACGATGTTGTCGCCGAGCACCTTGACCTGCGTGCGCAGCGCCCCGCCGGAGGGCCGGGTCTGCAGGGCGGCGGCGTCCCCGATGCCCCAGACGTCGTCGAAGCGGCGGTGCCGCAGGGTGCCCGGGTCCACGTCGACCAGGCCGGTTCCGGGCTGCGCGAGCCCGCTCTCGGCGAGCCACGGGTCGGGACGGTGTACGGGGACCAGGTGCGCCATCGTGACGTCGTCGATGCGGGTGCTGCCGGTGGGGCCGGCGAGGGTCACCGAGCGGGTGGCGGTGTCGACCTCGGCCAGCGTGCTGGAGGTGTGCAGCTCGACGCCGTAGCGGTCCAGGTACGGCTGCAGACGACGGTCCACGAAGGGCAGGCCGAGGACGGTCGGCGTGGGGACGGCCAGCACCACCCGGATCGCGTCCAGGACACCCTCGCGGCGCCAGTGGTCGCAGGCGAGGAAGAGCGGCTTGAGGGCGGACCCGCCGCAGGGAGCCGGCTCCGGGGGGACGGTGAAGACGACGGTGCCGGAGCGGGTCGCCCGCACCAGCGGCCACAGGCGGGTCGCGGTGTCGGGGGTGAAGGTATGCGTGGCCCACCCGGCGTGCAGGGCGGCCTCCAGCCCCGGGGTGGCCGCGAGGTCGGGCCGCAGCCCGGGCGCGAGCACCAGGTCCCGGTAGCCCAATCGGCGGCCGGTGTCGGTCGTCACGATGCGCGCGCCGGGATCCACCGCGACGGCGGCGCCGAGGTGGTGGGTGACACCGGTGGAGAGGGCCTGGGACATGGTGAGGGTGAGCTCGTCCCGCCTCGCCTGCCCACCGCCGACGTAGTTGAGGAGCGGTCGGTAGCGGTGCATCGAGCGCGGCTCCAGGACGGCCACGTCGCGACACCCGAGGCGGCGCACCCGGCCGGCGGCCGAGACACCCCCGTTCCCGCCCCCGACGACGAGGACGTCGTGGGAGACCACGCCGCGGGAGGTCACGTCGTGCGAGGCGTCCGCCCGCTCCGGCATCAGCCCTCGGCCAGCCGCGGCGGGAAGCCGCCGGTCGCGACGGGGGACCAGCGCGTCGGGGTGACCCGCAGCAGCGACTTGCCCTGGCTGCGCATGGCGTCCCGGTACTCGTCCCAGTCCGGGTGCTCGCCGGAGATGCAGCGGAAGTAGTCGACCAGCGGCTCGACCGCGTCCTCGCCGTCCAGCACCTCGCAGGTGCCGTCGACCTGGACCCAGGCGTCGTTGAACCGGTCGGAGAGGACCAGCACGCTGACGCGGGCGTCCCGCCGGGCGTTGTGGGTCTTGGCCCGCTCCGGGTAGGTGGAGATCACCAGCCGACCGTCCTGGTCGACCCCACCGGTCACCGGTGAGGCCTGGGGGAGCCCGTCCTGACGGAGGGTGATGAGGACCATGTCGTGCCGGGGACGGACGAACTCGAGGAGCTCCTCGGTGTCGACGGTCGTGGTGGTTGCGACGGTGCGTGCCATGAGGACAGTCTGCCGGTTCGGCACGTGGATCTCGTGCCGAGAGGTCTCGCTCAGAACGGTGGCGGGTCGTCGACGTCGGGACGGGGCTCCGGCGCCGGGTCCCGATCCGGGTCCGGGTCCGGGTCGGGAATCTCTCCCTCGGGTAGCCGGAGGAGGCCGAGGAGGCGCGCAGGGGAGGCCTGGTCGTCCCGCGGGCCCGGGAGCACCTGCCCGTCACGGCTCCGGTGCGACAGCCTGATCCATCCGGTGCACGCCTCGTCGTGGTCGGTGGCACCGTGCAGGTCGTCGGAATCGGTGAGCAGGCCGTGTGGGCCCCGGTGGGCCAGTGCCGCGTAGAGGGTCCGGCAGGCGAGGTCGAGCTCGGCGTCGGCGGTGGATGTGGGGGTGGAATCGGGGGTGGAATCGGTGGTGGAATCGGTGGTGGAGGCGGTGGCGACCGCTCGACGGAGGTACTGGCGGTAGTCGTGGCACCGCGTGCTGGTGACCTGGCCGAGCAGGGTCTCCCAGGTGACGTCCCGGTTCGGGGCGAGCTCGCTGGACCACCATCCCTCGGTCTTGAACTGATGGTGGGCGACGTCCTTGAGCGACAGGTTCCGCTCGCTGGTCGGCCCACCCGCACCCCATGCCGTCTCGTGGTCGATCTCGCAGCGGGCAGGCTCGTCCGTCGTCCCGGGGCTCGGGAGTGCACGTCGGCGGCGACGATCTGACGCCGCATCGCCGCGTCGGGCCGGTAGCCGGCGATCGATCGTTCGACCAGGCGCCCGTCGGCCGGGTCGACGAGGATCCGCGACAGGGTCGTCCCCGGTGTCAGGGCCAGCTCTCGCGCGTGACCCGGCGTGAGGAACGTCGGGACGGCCCCCAGGACCTCGGCGGTGCCGCCCACGACGAGGCGCGGGTCCGCCGCGGTGCCGTCCCGGCAGCGGTGGCAGGACGGCGTACCGGCGACGGCGTCCCAGGGGACGACCACCTGGAGGTGCGCCGCAGGCTGGGCGGTGACGACCTGGGCGATCGTCGCGGCGTCGGCGGGGGTGACCAGGTCGTCCTCGCCCAGGTCGGGCAGAGGGAGTCGTCCGTGCAGCAGCAGGGTCTGGGCCACGTCGCTGCGCAGCTGGGGCAGTGTGCGAGGGTCCCCACCCTTGCGCAGCGTCCGGGCGCACCGGTCCAGCCTGGTGGAGATGGCTGCCAGCGAAGTCACCGGGCCGTTGACGAAGAGGGTCGCGGTGGAGCCGTCATCCACCCGGAGGGAGGCGCTCCGCCGCTCGCGGGCGAGGCGACGTCGTTCGCGCTCGGCCACGACATCCGTGCCCTCCACCCTGACCGCCTCCCGCTCCAGAGCCGCCCAGTAGTGGGCGGACGACCAGGGGTGGTCGCGCACGGTGCCGTCCGGCCCGAGCCGTTCGGCGACCACGGTGGCGGCGTCGGTGCCGAACAACCCCTCGGCGACCTGGCCGGCCTCGTCGGCGGGGAGCCGCCCGCAACGGTCCCAGAAGCCCTGGACGTGACCCCAGGTGATGGTGCCGCGCCGCAGCGCGCCCTCGACCTGGTCCCGCACCGGCACGGGGGAGCAGGCGACTCCGACGAGCTGCCGGGCCTCCTTCACCCCGACGCCGAGAGCGACCTCCAGCTCCGCGCACGTCAACCGCTTGGCCTCGGCCCGCCACCTGCGCCGTTGCCCGGCGGTCAGCTCCTCGACGTCACTGAAGCCCTTGTCCCGCAGCAGCTCGTCCCCGACGGTCGCCACCAGCGCGCGGGTCGACACGAGCAGGTCGGCCTCGATCGCGGACCGGGCCGCCGCCAGACCTGTGATGCGGTCGAGGACCTTCTGTTCGGGTTCGGGTTCGGGTGCGGGCTCAGCGACAGCGGACAGCCCCACGAGCACCAGGTGGCGAGGCCTCTCGACGTCGACCGCCGACGCCGCAGCGGCATACCAGCGCAGCACCTGCTCCACCGGTGACGCGAACTCCTGGTGCGACATGTCCTCACCCCCTCCGGCCAGCTTCCGTGCTGGCCCCCGCCCTGGGTCGTGCTTCCCTCCCGCAGATCCGGGAGCGACCTTCACTGGGTCCAGCGTAGAACAGGCGTACGACATACCGGGGTGGGACGGTGGGCGGTCAGGGGACCGAGACCATCAGGAGCACTGCCGCGAGCCAGGACCACCCGAGGATGATCACCGCCCGTTGCAGGAGCCCGGCACGCGGTGAGTCCTTCTCCCAGGCTTCCCCGAACGCCACGACACCGAGGGCGAGCAGCACGGCCACGATCACGGACACCCCCCGCCACCCGGGCGAGGGCAGGACGAACGCCGCGACGAGCGCGGCGGCGGGCAGTGCGGTGAAGACGAGCGCCCCCGCCGCGTCGTGGGCCCGGTGCCGAGCAGAGGTCTGCGTCGGGGTGCCGTCGGCAGCGCCCGGTGGGTAGCCGCGCATGGGGTCCATCGGGAGCAGCCCCGACGCCACCAACGACAGGCCGAACGCAGCGACGAGCACGGCCAGCAGCAGGCTGCCCGAACCGTGGGCCAGGGGTACGGCGCTCGCGGACACCGTGGTGCCGCAGACCAGGAAGTTCGCGGTCTGCAGCCGACCCCTCGGGCCGAGGGCGAGCGCGCTCACCGGATGCCGCATCGGGGCATACCCCGGTCGGGTTGCGCCGTCGACCAGGAAGGTGACCACGAACGCGATCAGCCCGAGCGCACCGAGCCGCAGCAGGACGGTCATCGCTCCGTGCCTCCCCGGGCCATCCCTGGTCCTACTCCCACCGGAACAGCACTCCGGCGACCACGGCCCCGAGCACCGTCGTCACCGACAGCGTCACCCAGTGCGACAGCTGCACCGGAGTGCCGGCCCATGCCGCGGCGATGGCCTCGACGGCGGCACCGAAGGGCAGCAGCGCACCGATCTGCGCCACCGGGTCGGGGAGCGCCTGCATCCCCCCGAACATCCCGCCGAGCGCGGCCAGCGTGAAGAAGACCAGGAGCGAGATCGCCACGGCGGAGTTGGGTGTGGGGGCGACCGCGGCGACGACCATGCCCACGCCGTACATCGCCAGGGCCGCGAGCACCGTGACGCCGAGCGCGGTCGCGACGTGGACCGGTGGGTTGGCGCCCATCAGGAGGAAGGCGACCGCCAGGGCGAACCCGATGCCCAGGGCGGCCTGGATGATGCTCACCACCACCTGCGCCCCCAGGACCATGGCCGGGGACGCGGGGGTGACGGCCATCCGGCGCAGGATGCCGGAGCGCCGGTAGTAGGCGAGGAAGCTGGGCATGTTCAGGATGCCGATCAGCGACAGGATGATGACCAGCACGAGCGGCAGCACGTAGAGGTCGAAGGCCGTCCTGCCGTGCCGGATCACGGTTCCACCGGCCGAGCCGCTGGTGAGCAGGATCATCAGCGGGAGCGCGAACGGGACGATCAGCCCCGCGGTGTCCCGGATCACCATCCGCGCCTCGCACCCCACCAGCGTCGTCATCGACCGCCACCCCGGCCGGTATGCCCTGACGTCGGTGCTCATCCCGCCTCCTCCGGCTCGGTGCCCGTGACCCGGACGAAGGCCTCCTCCAGGGAGGTGCCCCCGAAGCGCTCCCGCAGACCCGCCGCGGTGCCCAGGTAGGCGACGCGACCGGCGTCCACCAGGACGATCCGGTGGCAGAGCCGCTCCACCTCCTCCATCGCGTGGCTCACCAGGAGCACGCTCACGCCCTCGGCCTGCAAGGTCTGCACCGTGCCCCACATCCGTCGGCGCGCCTTCGGGTCCAACCCGGTCGTGAGCTCGTCCAGGATCACCACCCTGGGTCGCCCGACCAGGGCCAGTGCCACGGAGAGCCGTTGCTGCTGACCACCGGAGAGCCGCTCGAACCGGGTCCGGCGCTGCTCGGTGAGCTGGACGAGGTCGAGCAGCTCGTCGGCGGGTCGGGGGTCGGGGTAGAAGGTGCGGTACAGGTCGACCAGCTCGGACACGCGCAGGGAACCGTGCAGGTGCGACTCCTGCAGCTGGACCCCGAGCACCTGCCGGACCCTGGCCCGGTCGGTCCGCGGCTCCAGGCCGAGGACCCGGACGGTGCCCCGGTCCGGCGCGCGCAGGCCGGCGACCATCTCCACGGAGGTCGTCTTCCCGGCGCCGTTCGTGCCGAGCACCCCGACCGTCTCGCCCACCTCGACCCGGAGGCTGAAGTCAACCACCGCCGCGGTCCCGCCGTAGCTCTTGGCCAGTCCCTCGGCGAGGACGGCCGGTTCGTCGCGTCTCATGGCTGCGACGCTACGAGCTGGCGGACTCCCGGGGCCCGTCCCGGAAGTCACGACTTCTGGGCGTCGCAGCCATGACGTTCGGCACGGGTGCCCGGTCGGTGCCCGGTCGTAGGCTGAGACGCATGCAGCGACCCGGCACCGAGGTATGGGCGGGGTTGGTGATGCTCGTGCTCTCCGGTGCCGTGGCAGTGCCCGTCGTCACGGGGATCGCCGATCCCACGGTCCCGCGCGGCTGGTGGGTCGTCACCTTCGCCGTCTTCCTCGGCACGCTGCTGCTGTCGCTCTCGGAGACCCCGCGGCTCCGGATCCGGTATGCGGCCTACGCGAGCTCGGTGGTGCTCGCCTGGGTGGTGGTCCTGACCCTGCCGCAGATGGGTCTGGTGCTGATCCTGCTGGTGCTCACCGCGGCCTGCAGCGTCTACCTGCTGCCCCTGTGGGGCTCACTGCTCGTGGTGGGCCTCAATACCGTGGTGGTCGTCGCCGTCGTCCGGCCGCTGGGCGAGAACGCCCCCGAGAGCGTCGTCACGGTCGGCTTCTACCTGATGATCCAGCTGGCCTCGATGCTGAGCTCGGCGACCCTGCTGAGGGAGCGTCAGATGCGACTGGAGATCACCGCCGCCAACGTGGAGCTGCAGGCGGCCGGGGTCCTGCTCTCGGACGCGACCCGCACGGCCGAGCGGCTGCGGATCTCCCGGGAGCTGCACGACCAGATCGGCCACCAGCTCACGGTGCTGACCCTGCGGCTGGAGACGGCGCGGCACGTGGACGAGGCCGCGGCGAGGGAGCACCTCGAGCACGCGGACCGGGTCGCCCGCGAGCTGCTGCGAGACGTCCGTTCGACGGTCGGCCTGCTGCGCACGCAGGCCCCTGACCTGGAGAGCTCGTTGCAGGAGATGACGCGCGGGCTGCCGGGCCTGCAGGTGTCGGTGGAGGTGGACCCGGGGGTGCGGCTGGAGGAGCCGCTCAGCACCGCCCTGGTGCGGGCCGCCCAGGAGGCGGTCACCAACACCATCCGGCACGCCCAGGCGCAGCAGCTGCGGATCGAGGTCGGCCTGCGGGACGCGCACGTGGTGCTGGTGGCGCAGGACGACGGCTACGGGGACCGCGACCTGGTGCTCGGCAACGGCCTGCTCGGTCTGCGCGAACGCCTCTCCACGCTCGGTGGGGAGGTCACCCTGGACGGTCGCGACGGCTTCCGGCTCACCGCCTCGGTCCCTGTCCCATGACCCGGGTCGTGGTCGTCGACGACCAGACGCTGGTGCGGCAGGGGATCCGTGGGCTGCTCGTGGTGGCGGGGATCGACGTGGTGGGGGAGGCCGACGACGGCCTGCGCGGTGTCGAGATGATCAGGGAGGTCGAGCCGGACGTGGTGCTGATGGACCTCAGGATGCCGCGCCATGACGGCATCTGGGCCTTGGAGACGCTGCACGCGGAGGGCCTGGAGGTCCCCGTGCTGGTGCTGACCACCTTCGACGACGACGAGCTCGTGCTCCGGGCGTTGCGCGCAGGGGCACGTGGCTACCTGTTGAAGGACGTGACGCTGGACCAGCTCACGCACGCGGTCACCAGCCTCGCGGCGGGCGGGACGCTCATCGCCCCCGCGATCACCGACCGCCTGCTCCGGGCCATCCGTACCGGTCCACGGCACACCGACCCGGCGTTGCCCCCGAGCCCCGAGCTCACTGCCCGTGAGCTCGAGGTGCTGCACCTGGTGGCCGGCGGGTTCAGCAACCGCCAGGTGGCGGTGGCGCTCCACCTGGCCGAGGGCACCGTGAAGAACCACCTCTCCACGATCCTGGCCAAGCTCGGCGCGCGGGACCGGACGAACGCCGTGCTGCGGGCGCTGCACGACGGCATCCTGGGGTGAACCGCGCCGACGGAGAGGGAGCACCAGGCGCACGGGCGTAGCGTGAGTCCTGATCGCGACGGAGTCCCCCAGAGCAAGGAGCGCCATGTCCGCGCACGAGATGTCCGCGCCCGAGCCGGCGGACCCCAGGGTCCTGGTGCTGAGCAACCCGGGGGCGGGGTCCTCGGAGGAGGACGTCGTCGAGCGGGTGTGCCGGGTCCTCCGGCAGCACAGCCCGTCCGGGGTGCAGGTGTGCCGGCCGGGTCCGGACCAGGAGTATGCCGAGGTGGTGGCCACGGCGGTGGGCCGGGACGTGGTCGTCCTCGGCGGCGACGGCTCGGTGCACCGGCTGCTGCAGGCGCTGCACGACCAGGACCTGCTGGGCCGGGTCGGCGCGATCGGGGTGGTGCCGATGGGCACCGGCAACGACCTGGCCCGTGGTGCGGACCTGCCCCTCGACCCCGAGGAGGCGGCGGTGGTCGCGGCCACCGGTTCGCCCGTGCACCGCGAGCTGGTGCTGGACGACGAGGGTGTGATCACGGTCAACGCGGTGCACGCCGGGGTCGGCGCCGAGGCCACCGCGCAGGCCGGTGAGGTCAAGGGCGTGCTCGGGGCGATGGCCTACGGGGTGGGGGCGCTGCAGGCCGGGCTCACCTCCCGTGGGTGGAACCTGCGGGTGGTGGTGGACGACGAGGTCGTCGCCGACGGCACCGACCCGGTGCTGCTGGTCACCCTGGCCCTGGGTCCCTCGGTCGGCGGCGGCACGCCGGTCGCGCCCGACGCCCGCCCGGGGGACGGGGTGGTCGAGGTGCTGGTCGCGCACGGGGTGTCCCCGCTGGCCCGGGTCGGGCTGGCCGCGGACCTGCGCAGCGGCCGGCACGTCGAGCGGGAGGACGTCAGCCTGACCTCCGGGCGCAGCGTGCGCATCGAGGCGGTCGCCGAGGACGACGCCTTCCGGGTCAACACCGACGGCGAGGTCGCCCCGGAGCGCACCCTCGCGCGGAGCTGGCGGATGCTCGACCAGGGGTGGACGCTGCGGGGGCCGCAGCAGGAAGGGTGACCCGCAGCGGGCTCACCCGCTCGGCGCGGCGCTCGACTCCCGGACGGTCAGCGACCACGGCACCAGCGGGTGCGCCGGCGGCGCGGTCGACCCGTCGATCCGCGCGATGAGCAGGTCCAGCACCGCGGTGGTCAGCGTCCCCAGGTCGGGGGCGACGGTGGTGAGTGACGGCACGTGGAAGCGGCCCTCGCGGACGTCGTCGAAGCCGCCCACCGCGATGTCCTGCGGCACCTGCACGCCGGCGTCGTGGCACGCGCGCAACGCCCCGATCGCCATCAGGTCGTTGAACGCGAAGACGGCGTCCGGGCGCAGGTCGGCCGGCAGCGCCAGCAGCTCCTGCATCCCCCGGTAGCCCTCCTCGCGGCCGAAGCCGGCCACCGTCACCACCCGTTCGGGGGGCAGATCCAGCCCGGCCGCGGCGATCGCCTCGGAGAATCCTTGCAGCCGCACCGACGCGGTGCCCTCGCGGACCTCGCGCCCGATCGCGGCCAACCGCCGGCGCCCTTGCTCGAGGAAGTGCTCACCCATCGCCCGGGACGCCGCCACCGAGTCCACCGCCACGTGGTCGAACTGGGTCGGTGCCCGGCGCTCGCCGAGCAGCACCAGGGGGATGTCGTCGGTCCGCTCCGCGATCTCCTCCGCCGAGGTGGCCAGCGGGCTGAAGATCACCCCGTCCACCATGTGCGCCCGCATCCCGGAGAGCACCAGCCGTTCCTGCGCCGGGTCCGCGTCGGTGATGTCGAGCAGGAACAGGTAGCCCCGGCGGGTGGCCTCGGCGGAGAGCCGCGCCGCCAGCTCGGCGAAGTAGGGGGAGTCGAGCTCGGGCACCGCCAGGGTGATGAAGCCGCCCCGCCCGTGCTTGAGCTGGCGCGCGGCCAGGTTGGGCCGGTAGCCCAGCTCCAGCAGTGCCGCGCGCACCTTCTCGCGCATCCCCGCGCTGACGTTGGGGTGCTCGTTGACGACGTTGGACACGGTCTTGACCGAGACGCCGGCGTGCTGCGCTACGTCCTTGAGTCTGACCGGCATGGGGCACATCGTATGCCCGGCGCGACGCGACACGCGTGTCCCCCGCCGGGTCTTTACAACGTTGCAAGCCTCAGGGCATACTCGAACCAGCCGATGGCGGTTATCCGTTGTAAACCAGGACCGGGCAGGGTGGCCCTCGCCATCCCGCCCCGGAACCCGCAGCCCAGGACAAGGACGTCTGATGAGCCTCCCGCAGAGCACCCGTACCCCCTTCAACCGTCGCCTGTTCCTCTCCCTCGCCGCAGCCGGTGGGATGAGCGCGACCCTCGCCGCCTGTGGCGGCGGCACCTCGCCGCGTGACGGCGCCGACCCGGTGGCCGCCACCGGCGACGGCGGCGCCGGGGGCTACGACGGTCCCGCGGTCGACCTGGCCTTCTGGAACGGCTTCACCGGTGGTGACGGCCCGACGATGAAGGCGCTGGTCGACACCTTCAACTCCGAGCACGGCAACATCGCGGTGACGATGACCACCATGCAGTGGGCGGACTACTACTCCCGGCTGCCCTCCGCGGTCACCTCCGGCAACGGTCCGGACATCGGCATCATGCACCTCGACTCGGTCGCCACCAACGCCGCCCGCAACGTCATCCAGCCGCTGGACGACGTGGCCTCCGCGCTGGAGCTGGCCGAGGCCGACTTCGCCACGGTGCCCTGGCAGGCCGGGATCTACGACGGCCAGCGCTTCGCCATCCCGCTGGACGTGCACCCGCTGGGCTTCTACTACAACAAGGACGTCATGGAGGAGGCCGGCCTCGACCCGGAGGCCCCGCCGACCGACAACGACAGCTACATGGCGGCGCTGGAGGACCTCAAGGCGGCCGGGATCGAGGGGCACTGGGCCAGCCCGTTCCCGTTCACCGGTGGGCTGACCCTGCAGGCGCTGATCTACCAGTTCGGCGGCAGCCTCTTCAACGAGGAGGGCACCCAGGTCACCTGGGGCGAGGCCCCCGGCGTGGAGGCCCTCACCTGGTGGGTGGACCTGGCCAAGAACGGCCACTCCCCGGCCAACGTCGACCAGGACGCCGACTACGTCGCGCTCAAGAACGGCACCACCGCGTTCAACTGGAACGGCATCTGGCAGATCAACGACCTCAAGCAGTCGGACATCAGCTGGGGCGTCGCCCCGCTGCCCGACATCGGCGGCTCCGGCGGCGTCTGGGCGGGCTCCCACCAGTTCGTGCTGCCGCGTCAGCGCAGCGAGGACGCGAACAAGGCGCAGGCCTCGCGGGTCTTCCTCAGCTGGGTCTCCGAGCAGTCGCAGGCGTGGGCCGAGGCCGGGCAGGTGCCGGCCCGCAACTCGGCCCGCGAGACCCCCGAGTTCGAGGCGCTGCCCGAGCAGGCGGCCCTGGCCGAGCAGCTCGACGACCTCCGCTTCATCCCCACCGTCCCGGGCATCGCCGACTGCATGGCCGAGTTCGACCGTGCGCTCAACGAGGCCGTCCTCAGCGGCGCCGAGCCGGAGGCCATCCTCGCCGACACCGCGTCCCGCGCCCAGACGATCCTGGACGAGAACGCCTCGCGCTACAGCGGCTGATGGCGAAGCGCGCCACGTCAGGGGTGGGTGGGCGCAACGGCTCACCCCTGACGCCCTACCTGTTCCTCGCGCCCTACCTGGCCCTGTTCGTCGCCTTCGTGGCCTTCCCCGCCGTCTACGGGCTGTGGATCAGCCTGCACGACTGGGACTACATGATGGCCTCGCAGCGCTTCCTCGGCCTGCAGAACTACGCCAACCTGCTCGACCCCGACTCGGTCGTCTTCCGGGACTTCTGGAACGGCATGCGCAACACCCTGCTGTTCACGGTGATCAGCGTGCCCTTCCTGCTCGTGCTGCCGCTGCTGCTGGCCCTGCTGCTGCAGCAGAAGTTCCCGGGTCGGACGTTCTTCCGGGCCATGTTCTTCGCCCCCTACGTCTTGGGCGTCGCGGTCATCGGCCTCATGTGGCGCTACCTGCTGGACGGCAACTTCGGGCTGGTCAACGCCTTCCTCGGCACCGACATCTCGTGGACCACCTCGCAGCCGTGGGCCTGGGTCAGCCTGGTCGGCGTCACCGTCTGGTGGACGCTGGGCTTCAACGCCGTCATCTTCCTGGCCGGCCTGGGTGACATCCCCACCGAGCACTACGAGGCGGCCGCCCTGGACGGCGCCGGGTGGTGGGCGAGCTTCGTGCACGTCACCCTGCCCGGCCTGCGTCCGGTGATGATCTTCGTGGTGGTGATCACCGTGCTGGCCAGCGCCAACATGTTCGGCCAGTCCTACCTGATCACCCAGGGCGGGCCCTCGCAGTCGACCCAGACGGCGATCATGGTCATCACCGAGCTGGGGCTGAGCCGCTACCAGATGGGTGCGGCGGCGGCGCAGAGCTACCTGCTCGCCCTCTTCCTGGCCGTCGTCTCGATCGCGAACTTCTGGCTGATGCGGGACAAGGACGCCGCGGTGCAGGCCAAGGCCCTGCGTGCGCAGCGGCGACGCGGCGGGGGAGGCGGCGACGGGCATACCCCGCTGTCGGACCCGCAGGTCCCGGCCACCCCCGCGAGCCTGGGGACGGTCCGATGAGACGCACCGCCCGGAACCCGCTGCTGTGGATCCTGCTGACGCTGCTCTCGGTGGTCTTCGTCGGGCCGATCGCGGCCATGCTGCTGACCTCGCTGAAGCCGACCGCGGAGGCGCAGTCGGCCGACCCGGACCTGCTGCCGAGCGAGATCACCTTCCGTGCCTACGAGGTGCTCTTCACCTCGGCGGACAACCCGGTGCTGCGCTGGTTCATGAACTCGATGCTGGCGGCCACCGCGCACGCGCTGCTGGTCGTGCTGACCGCGTCGCTGGCCGGGTACGCCCTGGCGCGGATGGACTTCAAGGGCAAGAACGTCATGTTCGGGATGATCATCTCCACGATGTTCGTGCCCGGGTTCATCTTCCTGATGCCGAACTTCCTCACCCTCGACCGGCTCGGCTGGTTGGACACCCTCGCGGCGATCGTCGTGCCCGGCGCGGCCGGTGCCTTCGGGGTGTTCTTCATGCGGCAGTTCTTCCTCTCGCTGCCCAAGGAGTTCGAGGAGAGTGCCCGGATCGACGGCGCCGGGCCGTTCACCACGTTCTTCCGGATCATGCTGCCGAACGCCACCCCGGCGCTGGTGACCCTGCTGGTGCTGAGCTTCCTGGCGAACTGGAACGACTTCATCTGGCCGCTCTACGTGCTCTTCAACGACGCGCGGCTGACCCTGCCCATCGGGCTGTCCAAGCTCCAGGGCGCGTACACGATCGACTACCCGGTCATCATGGCCGGCGCCGTCATCGCCTCGCTCCCGGTGCTGCTGCTCTACGTCTTCGTCCAGCGCTACGTCATCGACGGCGTGGCCACCTCGGGGGTCAAGGGCTGAGACCCGCACCGTCCTCGCCCCACCCCGCCACGCCCGCCCCGCATCGAAGGAGATGCCCATGACCTCCCACCCACGACGCGCTCTGCTCGCCGCCGGGACCGCCCTCGCGCTGAGCGCGACGCTGGCCGGACCCGGTCTCGCCGCGCCCGCCGGCCCCGCACCCGACCCCGCCGCCCCCGACCGGCCGACGTACACCAACGCGGTCAGCGACGCCTTCTCCGACACCT
The DNA here is from genome assembly GCF_045032955.1 of Serinicoccus shuyuelongi. Lineage (NCBI taxonomy): Bacteria > Bacillati > Actinomycetota > Actinomycetes > Micrococcales > Ornithinimicrobiaceae > Serinicoccus > Serinicoccus shuyuelongi. The sequence continues at coordinate 249,088 of NZ_JBJFZU010000003.1, forward strand.
ACGCCGACCCGGCGGTGATCCAGGGCAAGGACGGCTGGTGGTATGCCTACGCCACCGCCGACCCGCTCTACGCCGGGCAGGAGCCGGGCATCGGGCACATCTCCCGCACCCGGGACTGGTCGAGCTGGGAGTACGTCGGCACCATCTTCGACGACACCAACCGCCCCTCCTGGGCGGAGGAGACGGCGGGCCTCTGGGCCCCCGACATCCGCTACGTGGACGGGCAGTACGTCCTCTACTTCACGGTCACCGACACCACCCTCAACCCCGGCGAGGACTCTGCGATCGGGGTGGCCACCTCCGCCGACCCGGCGGGCCCCTGGGTGCCGGCCGACGAGCCCATCGTGGCGCCGCGGGCGCTGGACGACGGTCGCTTCCTGTGGACCTTCGACCCGGCGGGCTTCACCAGCACCGACGGTCGTCAGTGGCTGTACTACGGCTCCTACTTCGGCGGGCTGCAGGTCACCGAGGTCAGCGCGGACGGCCTCACGCCCGTCGGTGAGCCCACCCAGGTCGCGATCGGGGACCGCTACGAGGGCGCCTACGTCGTCGAGCACGACGGCTGGTACTACCTGATGGGCTCCTCGGCCAACTGCTGCGCAGGCCCGGCCACCGGCTACTCGGTCTTCGCCGGCCGTTCGAAGGACCCGCGCGGACCGTTCCTGGACGCCGACGGGCTGGACCTGAACGCCTCGGTGACCGGCGGCACGACCGTGCTCACCCAGAACGGCAACAGCTGGGTCGGTGCCGGCCACCACGCCGTCCTCACCGACGCGTCCGGGCAGGACTTCATCGTCTACCACGCGATCGACAAGGACGAGCCCTGGCTGACCGACCCCTTCGGCATCAACCGCCGCCCGATGCTCATCGACCGGCTCGACTGGATCGACGGCTGGCCGCGCACCAACGCCGGCGCCGGCCCCTCCGAGGGCCCGCAGCCGCTGCCGGTGACCGACTCCCTGCTGACCGGGGACCCGGCCGCGCCGGCCACCGCCTTCACCGGGATGCGTGCCGGGCAGGACCCGCAGGGCGGCGACACCGGGGTGCTCGAGGGCACCGCGACGAGCCGTGCGAGCGCGCCGGGCGCCGCGGCCCGGGTGCGCCTGGACGTCCGCGCCGAGGACACCGTCACCCTCACCCTGGGTGCGCACCCGAAGAGGGTCCGGGTCACCTACGACGGCGAGGCCGGTGAGCTGCGGACCGCCGTCGTGATGGGCGCGAAGAAGGTCGTCGACGAGTCCGTCACCCCGCTGCCCACCGGGCAGGGCTGGCGCACGCTCACCGTCGAGGCCGGCGCCCGCAGCGCCACCGCACAGGTGTCCGCGGCCGACCTCAACGACCCGATGGCGGTGGCCGACGCCTCCTTCCCCGGGTTCTCCCTCGCCGCGGCCCCGGTGCAGCTGGCCGGGGACGGGGCCCGGGTCGACAACGTCGGGGTGCAGACCCCGGCCGTGCCCGTCACCGAGGCGGTGCCGGACCCCGAGCCCGGTGACGTCCTGTTCCGCGACACCTTCGACGAGGGGGTGGACCCCTCCTGGGAGTGGGTGCGCCCGCAGGCGGACATCCGCACCGAGGACGGTGACCTCGTCTGGCCGGTCCGCTCGGTCGACCTGGTCGGCGGGGGCAACACCGGCGCCCTGCTGCTACGGGACATGCCGGAGGGCGACTGGGTCGCCGAGACCGAGCTGACGCTGGACCTGGGCGAGCGCTCGGTCCGCAACTACCAGCAGGCCGGTCTGATCGTGCACGCCGACGACGACGACTTCGCCCGGCTCGGCACGGTGGCGATCTGGGAGACCCGGACCGTGGAGTTCGGGCGCGAGCTCGCCGCGGTCGCGGGCGGCGACGAGACGATCTTCGCCGGCGCCATCATCGGGGCCCCCGCCGCGACGATGGGGATGCGGGTCGCGCACACCACGAATGACGAGGGCGAGCACGTCTACCGCGCCGGGATCAGCCGTGACGGCGAGTCCTGGGTCTGGGGTGCGGCGTGGACGTTCCCCGCGGACACCACGCCCCGCCTCGGGTTGTATGCCGGTGGTGGCGACACCCCGGCGACCGAGGCCCGCTTCCACGACGTGACCGTCTCCGAGCTGGCCCCGTGAGGGCCCGCCCGCTGACCTGCCTGCCCCTGGCCCTGCTCCTCCTCGCCGGCTGCTCCGGCGGGGGAGGGGCAGGGGCCGACGCCCCAACGACAACGACGTCGACATCGACGGAGGACGCCGCCGTGACTGATTCCACCGGGTTCACCAACCCTGTCCATGCCACCAACTTCCCGGACCCGCACATCCTGGCCGACGACGACGGCGGCTACATCGCCTTCGCCACCAACGGCAACGCGATGAACGTGCAGACCGCGGTCAGCGAGGACATGGTCGACTGGTCGCAGGGCAGCGACGCGCTGCCCGCGCTGCCGGGCTGGTCCACCCCGGGCAAGGTCTGGGCGCCGGAGACCATCCGGTGGGCCGACGGCAGCTACCGGATGTACTACACGACCGCGCTGTCCGGCGAGGACCGCCAGTGCATCTCGGTGGCGGTCGCCGACCAGGCCGCCGGGCCGTACGTCGACGAGTCGGACGAGCCGCTGCTGTGCGAGATCGACGAGGGCGGCTCGATCGACACCAGCCCGTTCATCGCCTCCGACGGCACCGCCTACCTCTACTGGAAGAACGACGGCAACCACGTCGGTGTCGACACCTTCATCCGGGTGGCCCAGCTCTCCGAGGACGGGATGAGCATGGAGGGGGAGACCGTCGACGTCCTCCAGCAGGACCAGCCGTGGGAGGACATGCTCGTCGAGGGACCCTCGGTCTGGGAGCACGAGGGGCGCTTCCACCTGTTCTACTCCGGCAACGGCTTCTGGACCGATCAGTATGCCGTCGGCCACGCCGTCTCGGACAGCCCCACCGGCCCCTTCACCAAGGACCCGGACCCGGTGCTGGTCAGCAACGAGGTGGCCGCCGGGCCCGGTCACAACTCGCTCGTCGAGGTCGAGGGGCAGCTGTGGATGGTCTACCACGCCTGGGTCCCCGGCTCGGTCGGTGACGAGGCCGTCGGGCGCCAGATGTGGCTGTCCCGGGTGACCTTCACGCAGGACGGCGGCGTCGAGGTGGAGCCGCCCACCGTCGACCACCCGGCGGCACCGGAGGCCGGCCGATGAGCGCGGACGTCCCCCGCCCGGAGCATCCCCGCCCCCAGTTCGTCCGCCCCGACGGGCGCTGGCTCAGCCTCAACGGCACCTGGCAGTTCGAGCGCGACCCCGGCGACTCCGGGTTGGAGCGCGGGCTGCTGGACCGGGAGCTGGGGTCCGCCATCCTGGTGCCGTTCGCCCCGGAGTCCGCGCTGTCCGGGGTCGACGACCCCGACTGGCACGAGGCGGTCTGGTACCGCCGCACCCTGGAGCTGCCGGCGGACTGGCCGTCCCGCGACCGGGTGCTGCTGCACTGCCAGGCGATCGACCACGACGCCACCGTCTGGGTGGACGGCACCGAGGTCGGCCGGCACCGCGGCGGGCACACCAGCTTCACCCTGGACCTCACCGCGGCGCTCGCCGGCCGACGGGTGGCGACCCTGGTGATCCGGGCCCGGGACCCGCGGCACGAGCTGCTGCCCCGGGGCAAGCAGGCGACCTGGTTCCACGGCACGCACGCCCAGTACCCGCGCACCACCGGCATCTGGCAGCCGGTCTGGCTGGAGTCGGTGCCGACGAGCTTCCTGGGCCGGGCCCGGATCACCCCGGACGCGGCCGGGGCCTTCGACGTGGAGCTGCCGGTGACCGGAGGCATACCGGGGCAGCGGGTGCGCGCCACCCTCGGCGACGACGCCGGGGAGGTCGCCACCGCGGAGGCGGCGGTCGGCCGCCAGCTGGTGCCGCGGTTGCGCCTCGAGGTCCCTGCCGAACGGCGCCGCTGGTGGGGTCCTGCCGACCCGCACCTCTACCGGCTGCACCTGGAGCTGCTGGACGCCGGGGGACAGGTGCTGGACGAGCTGGAGTCCTACGCCGGGCTGCGCACCCTCGCGATCGACGGGCACCGCATCCTGCTCAACGGTGAGCCCGTCTTCCAGCGCCTGGTCCTGGACCAGGGGTACTGGCCGGAGTCGCTGATGACCGCACCGAGCGAGGAGGCGCTGGTCGCCGACATCGAGCTCGCCCTGGCGGCCGGCTTCAACGGTGCCCGCATCCACCAGAAGATCGCCGAGGAGCGCTTCCTGCACCACTGCGACCGGCTCGGCTACCTGGTGTGGGGCGAGTTCCCCGACTGGGGCGTCTCCGGGGCCGGCCCGGCAGGCCACAACCAGGGGCACGGGCCGACCTTCGTGGCGCAGTGGGTCGAGGCGGTGGAGCGCGACTACTCGCACCCGGCGATCGTCGGCTGGTGCCCGCTGAACGAGACCCATCAGTTCCTGCACGACCGGTTCACCACGCTCGACGACGTCACCCAGGCGATGTACTGGGCGACCAAGGGGATGGACCGGACCCGCCCGGTCGTCGACGCCTCCGGCTACAGCCACCGGGTCGCGGCGACCGACGTCTGGGACAGCCACGACTACACCCAGGACCCGGCCGAGTTCGCGGAGCGGATGGGCGGCCTGGCGCAGGGGCGTCCGCACACCAACACCGGCGAGAACACCGGTGCCTGCGCGCAGGGCGCCCCGGACTACTCGCTGCCGTACGCCGGTCAGCCCTACTTCTGCAGCGAGTACGGCGGCATCTGGTGGGTGCCCGAGCACCAGCGCTCGCAGGCCGACGCGGCCAACGACGCGCAGGAGTCCTGGGGCTACGGGGACCGGGTCCGGGACGAGGAGGAGTTCTACGCCCGGGCCGAGGGCCTGACCCGGGTGCTGGACCAGGACCCGTTGATGTTCGGGTACTGCTACACCCAGCTCACCGACGTCTTCCAGGAGAAGAACGGGATCTACGCCTTCGACCGGTCCGCCAAGCTCGACGTGGACCGGGTCCGGGCCATCTTCGGCGCCGACGCGGCCTACGAGCGAGAGGGCTGACTAGGCTGGTCGGCGTGCGCGAACAGCTGGCAGTGGCGGTCACCGGGGCGCCCGGGGCGGGCAAGACCTCGACGGCGCAGGAGCTGGCCCGGTCGCTCGGTGCCGCGCTGCTGGACCTGGACACGCTGACCAACCCGCTCCTGGACCTGCTCGTCGAGGCGCTCGGCAGCAACGGCAACAGCGGCGGGTACGACGACCCCGACGTCCCTGTCGCCGCGCGGCTGCGCACGGCGCGCTACGCGTGCCTGGTCGGGGCCGCGCAGGACTGCCTGCGGACCGGGACACCGGTGGTGCTGGTGGCACCGTTCACCGCGGAGCGCTCGGACCCCACCGCCTGGGCGGCGCTGGCCCAGCAGCTGGCCGCGGCGGGTGGGGACCCGCACCTGGCCTGGCTGCGGATCGGTGTGGACCAGCTGGGGGAGCGGCTGCGGGCGCGGCAGGCGGAGCGGGACCGGGCCAAGCTCGCGGACCTGGGGGCCTACCTGGCCTCGGTCGACCTGGCCCCGCCGGTGGTGCCGCACCTCGCGGTGGACGCCGCCCGGGCGCCGGCCGAGCAAGCCCGGAGTCTGCTCGAGCGGCTGCCGTAGCGGCGGCCGGGAGCGGCGGAAGCGGCAGTCCCCGACACCTCCGGAAGAATTTGTGCGCGACCGGTTGACAACGGTGTCATCCGCGCGGCACACTCGATCCAGTCACACATGACAACGATGGACAACGACGACCGGAGGCCTCCATGGCGGAGCGAGCGCACACGCTGACGCGTGCTGGTGCACCCGGTCCGGTGCGGGGGACGTGATGTCCTCCGTCACCCCTCGTCGCCGGGTGTCCGGCCCGACCCTCAAGGACGTCGCCGCACTGGCCGGGGTCAGCCTCAAGACGGCCTCCCGGGTGCTCAACGACGGCCCCAACGTCGCCGGCGCCACCCGCCAGGCGGTCCAGCAGGCGATGGAGTCGCTGGCCTACGAGCCGGACCCCGCGGCCCGCTCGCTGCGCGCCGGCCACGACCGCACCGTGGGCGTCGTGGTCGACAGCATCGGCGACATCTTCTTCTCCGAGCTGGCCGCGACGCTGGAGTCGGCGCTGGACACCGCGGGCTACCGCTGCCTGCTCGCCTCGAGCAACCGTGAGGTGGCCAGGGAGCGGGACATCGTCCGCAGCCTGGTGCGGCGCCGCTGCGCCGGGGTGATCGTGGCCCCGACCTCCCCGGACTCGATCTCCGCCGCCGACCTGGCGGGCACCCCGGTCGTCTTCGTGGACCGTGTCGGGCACGTGGAGGGCGCGGTCTCGGTGGTCTCCGACGACCCGGGCATGGCCTTCGAGGCGACCCGCCACCTGCTGGCGCGCGGGCACCGCCGGGTGGCGCTGCTCAGCGACTCCCTGGACCTGCCCACCACCCGCGGCCGCCAGGACGGCTACCGCCGGGCGCTGGCCGAGGCCGGGGTCGAGGTGGCCCCCGAGCTGATGCGGATGGAGTGCGACGACGAGAGCTCTGCGATGCGCGAGGTGCGCCGGGTGCTGGACCTCGACGACCCGGCCACCGCGATCTTCTCCTGCAGCTCCCGGCTGTCCCTCGGCGTGGTCCCCGCCCTGCACCAGTTCGGCCGCACCGACGTGGCGCTGGTCTCCTTCGGCGACTTCACCATGGCGGACAGCGTGCAGCCGGCGGTCACCGTGGTCGACCACTCCGCCGTGCGGATGGCGCACGCGGCGGCGGAGGCCCTGCTCGCGCACCTGCCGCCGCACGACCCCGCCCAGGGGCCGACCGGCGTCATCGAGGTGCCGGCCCGACTCATACCTCGTGGGACCGGCGAGATCGCCGTGCGGCCCACGCGTCAGCAGATCGTCCAAGCCTGAGAAGGAGGCACATGTTCACCGCAACGACGGGGTGCGACAGCCCTGGGAACGACCGTAGGAAGGGCCACGTCCGATGAGCACCGACGCGATCTACGAGGCACGCGGCATCGTCCGCAGGTTCGGCGCCGTGCAGGCGCTCGACGGTGCGGACTTCGACGTCCGCCCGGGCGAGGTCTCCGCGCTGATCGGCGACAACGGTGCCGGGAAGTCCACCCTGGTGCGGATCCTGGCCGGTGCCGACGTCCCGGACGGCGGCACCCTGTCCTTCGAGGGCAAGGAGCTCACGCTCACCACCCCCAACCAGGCACGTGACCTCGGCGTGGAGACGGTCTTCCAGGACCTGGCCCTGGCCAACCACCTCGACCCCATCCAGAACATGTACCTGGGCCGTGAGCTCATGCGTCCCGGGCTGCTCGGCCGGCTCGGTTTCATGCAGCGTGCCGAGATGCGTCGGCGCGGTGCGGCGGCCTTCGACAGCCTGGGCGCCACCGTGCGCGACTACGAGGGCGCGGTGAGCGGGATGTCCGGCGGCCAGCGCCAGGCGATCGCCGTGGCCCGGGCCGCGACCTGGGCGGACAAGGTGATCTTCCTCGACGAGCCCACCGCGGCGCTGGGCGTGGTGCAGACCAAGGGCGTGCTCGACCTGATCCGCCGGATCCGGGACCAGGGCCTGGGCGTCGTCTACATCAGCCACTCGATGCCCGAGGTCCTGGAGGTCTCGGACCGGGTGCACGTCATGCGTCAGGGCCGGCGCGTCGCGGTCTACGACGCGAAGTCCTCCAGCGTCGAGGAGCTCGTCGGCGCGATGACCGGGGCGCTCGAGACCAAGGAGGCATCATGAGCAACGCGACGCACACCAAGGACGACATGGCCGCCGCCCCGCGGGCCTCGATCGGGGAGAACCTGCGCCGCCGTGTGCAGGCGCAGGCCCTGCAGATCGTGCTCGTCTGGCTGGTGATCTGCGCCATCTTCAGCACCCTGGCCACCACCGCGTTCCTGGACGTGAACAACTTCCGCAACATCGCGGTGAGCGTGGCCATCCTGGCCGTGCTGGGCGTGGGCACCACCTTCATCATCGTCACCGGCGGCATCGACCTGTCGATGGGCTCCATCCTGGTCTTCAGCGGGGTGGTGTCCTCGATGGCGATGGAACGGGTCGGCGACGGCGAGGGATGGTTGGTCGCGCTGGTCGGGATCCTGGTGGCCCTGGCCTCCGGGCTGATGTGGGGGCTGATCAACGGCTTCTTCGTGGCCAAGGCGAAGGTGCCTCCGATGATCGTCACGCTGGGCACCTTCGGCGCCGCGCTCGGCCTGGCCCAGGTGCTCACCGACGGCATCGACCGCCGTGCGGTGCCGGACGTGCTGGTCAACTCGGTCGGCTTCGGTGAGGTGCTCGGGATCCCGATCCTGGTCATCATCGCGGCCGTCGTGGTCGCGATCGGGATCGTGCTGCTGCGCCGCACCAAGTTCGGGCTGCACACCAGCGCGGTCGGCTCCAACCCGGAGGCGTGCCGCCGGGTCGGGATCAAGGTCGACCGGCAGCTGATCAAGGTGTATGCCTTCGCCGGCCTGCTCGCCGGGATGGCCGGGATCCTCAACCTGACCTTCTTCCGCTCCACCACCATCGCCGGTCACAGCCTCACCAACCTGGACGTGATCGCGGGCGTCGTCATCGGAGGGACCAGCCTCTTCGGGGGCATCGGCACCGTCTTCGGGACCGTGATCGGCCTGCTCATCCCGGCCACGCTGCGCAACGGCTTCGTCATCCTCGGGGTCGCGCCGTACTGGCAGCAGGTCGTCGTCGGCGCCTTCCTGATCGGCGCCGTCTACTTCGACCAGGTCCGCCGGGCCTCTGCGACGCGGGGCAAACCCAGCAGCACCTTCTTCTCACGCATCTTCACCCACCACCGAAAGGACATCTGATGCGACTCAACCGATCAATGACGATCCTCGTCGCCGCGCTCGCCACCACCGGCCTGGCGGCCTGCGGGGGCGGTGACGCCGACACCGGCGACGACTCCGAGGGCACCCAGGCAGGCGGCGGCTCCGGCACGCCGCAGGTCGCCTTCATCCAGGGCGTCATCGGCGACAACTTCTACATCTCGATGGAGTGCGGGGTCCGTGCCGCCGCCGAGGAGCTCGGTGCCGAGGTCTCCGTGCAGGGCCCGCAGCGCTGGGACCCGGCGCTGCAGCAGCCGATCGTGACCTCGGTCGCGGCCAACGACCCGGACGCCATCCTCATCGCGCCCAACGACGTGACCGCCCTGCAGCGCCCGCTGGAGGACGCCGCCGAGAACAGCGAGGTCGTGCTGGTGGACACCACGGTGGAGGACCCCTCCTTCGCCGCGTCCGCGATCGCCTCCGACAACATCGGTGGCGGCGCGGCGGCCTTCGAGGCCATCCAGGAGCTGGTGCCCGACGGCGGCCAGGTGCTGGTCATCGACAACCAGCCCGGCATCTCGACCTCGGACGACCGCGTCCAGGGCTTCGAGGAGGCCGCCGCGCAGGACGACTCCTTCGAGTACGTCGGCGTGGAGTACGCCCAGAACCAGCCGGCGCGGGCCGCCTCCATCGTGACCTCCACGCTGCAGCGCTACCCCGACCTGAAGGCGATCTTCGCGACCAACATCTTCAGCGCCGAGGGTGCGGCCACCGGCATCGAGCAGGCGGGCGTCTCGGGCGAGGTGCAGGTGATCGGCTTCGACGCCGGCCCCGCCCAGGTCGAGGCGCTCCAGGACGGCACCCTGCAGGCGATCATCGCCCAGCAGCCCTACGACATCGGCTACCAGGGCGTGGAGCAGGCCCTGATGGCGCTGGAGGGCGAGGAGACCGAGGCCGAGATCCAGACCGGCTTCACCATCGTCACCGCCGACACCCTGGAGTCCGAGGAGGGCCAGGCGGCCCTCTACGCCTCCGAGTGCTGACCCGGCGCTGACGCCCGAGACGTCGTGGTGCCCCGACCCTGTGGCGGGGCACCACGACCCCCGGACGACGCACCACCCGCACCATGACGTCCCCGATGGCACCCACCTGATGACACCCACCCCGATGACAGCGACGAGGAGCAGGACCGACGTGCAGACACTGGTAGCCGGGCTGGACCTGGGCAGCACCGGCATCAAGCTGCTGGTCCTCGACGACCAGGGGCACGAGGTCGTGCTGAGCCGGATCGACACCCCGTGGCAGGAGGACCCGACCGGGTCCATCGTGCTGCCCGAGGAGGCCCTGCTCGCCGCCGTGCACGAGGTGCTCGCGGACGCGGCGCGGCAGCTGGCCGCCCGCCACCCCGACGCCGACCCGGTCGAGGTGCTCTCCGTCACCGGGATGGGGGAGTCCGGCTTCCTGCTGGGCCCGGACGACCGGGTGCTCGCCCCCGCCTTCGCCTGGTTCGACCTCTCCGGCCAGTATGCGGTCGACGCCCTGCCGCAGGACCTGCGCGAGGAGTTCGCCGGCCGGACCGGGCTGCCCTGGGGCGTCCAGGTCTCGGCGGCCAAGATCGCCCACCTGCGCGACCTCGGCACCCCGGTGGCCGCCGCCAGGTGGCTGAGCCTGCCCGAGTTCGTGGTGCACGCCCTCGGCGGACCGGTCGTCGCCGAACGCTCGCTGGCCGCCCGTACCGGGCTGCTGCAGGTCGAGGACGGCCGGGTCTGGCCGGAGCTGCTGGCCCACCTGGGCGTCGGCCCGCAGATCGTTCCCGAGCTGGTCGACGCCGGCACCCCGGTCGGGCGCGCCGACCCGGCACGGGTGCCCGCGGCGTTCGCCGGGTCCCGGCTGAGCATCGCCGGGCACGACCACCTCGTCTCCAGCCTGACCGGCAGCGATGGTGACACCTCGCAGGAGGCGCGCTACCACGTCTCGCTCGGGACCGCCGAGGTGCTGCTCCGGGTGATCGACACCCCGCTGACCTTCGACGCGCGCACCCGGCTCGGGGCATACCTGATCAACTGCGTCCCACACGTCGTCCCCGGCCGCTGGGTCGTCGTCGCCGGCGTCAAGACCGGGCTGCTGATGCGCCGGACGCTGGCGCTGCTCGGGATGGGCGACGAGGAGGCCCGACGGTCCCTGGACTCCGCGGTGCTGGCGCTCGCCGAGGAGGGCGGGTCCGCCGCGTCCACCCGGGGCGTGAGCGTCGCCGGGGCCCGCAACGACGACGGCGAGCTGTCCCTGCGGATCGGCACCGACGACGTCTCGCCCGCCCTGCTGATGCGCGCCGTGCTGGAGCACGGCAACGACGAGATCGCCCGGCTGGTGGAGGCGATGGACGCCGAGCTGCCGCCGGCCACCTCCGCCCTGCTCACCGGCGGCTGGACCTCCTGGGCCTCGGTCCGCGAGGCCCGTGGCCGGGTGCTGCCCCGGCTCGAGGTCTCCCACCGGTCCCAGGACACCGCCTACGGCGCAGCGCTCTCGGCCCTCTCCCTGCGCCACGCGCACCACTGACCTTCCCCGACCCACCCCCGAACCGCACCACCCACGCAACCCACGAGGAGCGAACCACATGAACACCCTGTCCACGCTCGAGCGCCGCGCCTTCTCCCGGCTCACCACCCCCGCCGGCCGGATGCTGGTCGTCGCCGCGGACCAGCGCAACGGGATGAAGGCCGTGATGAACGGTCCCGACGGTCCGGACGCCATCTCGGTCGACGAGCTCGCCGAGGCCAAGTCCGACCTGGTGGCCCACCTGGGCAACCACGCGCCGGCGATCCTGCTCGACCCCGAGGTCGCGCTGCCCAGGATCGTCGACGAGGGCACCCTCTCCGCGGACACCGCACTGGTGGTCGGCATGGACGCCTCCGGATTCGAGACCGTGGACGGCCTGCGGTACACCCGCTACGTCCCCGGGGTCAGCGCCGAGACGGTGCGCGAGCTGGGCGGCGACGCCGCCAAGATGCTCTGGTACCTGCGCCCGGACCAGCCCGCGTCGGTCGAGCGGGTGGGCGCCGAGATCGAGGCGCTGGTCGCCGACTGCGCCCGGGCCGGGCTGCTGCTCATCGTGGAGATCCTCACCTACCGCCTCGAGGACGAGACCGAGGAGGAGTATGCCGCTCGCTTCGGCTCCCTGGTCGTGGACTCCGCGCGGATCTCGGTGGAGCGTGGCGCCAAGGTGCTGAAGCTGGCCTATCCGGGCTCGGCGCAGGCCTGCGCCGAGGTGACCGCCGCCGCCGGCGACGTGCCCTGGGCCGTCCTCTCCGCGGGGGTGGACCACGCCACGTTCATCGGGCAGGTGCGCCTGGCCGTCGAGAACGGTGCCGCCGGCGCGATGGCCGGTCGCTCGCTGTGGAAGGACAGCCTGGCGATGACCGCCGGGGAGCGCGAGGAGCTGCTGAGCACCCGGGCCCGGCCGCGGCTGGCCGAGCTGTCGGCCACCATCGACGGTGCCGTGCCGGCCGCTGCCGACACCGTGGGGGCCACCGCGTGAGCGGCGGGCTCGACGGCAGGACCGTCCTGGTCACCGGGGCCTCCGGGGGGATCGGTGCGGAGATCGTGCGTCACCTGGTGGCGGCCGGTGCCGACGTGGTCGCCTCCGGGCGCAGCGAGGAGGGCCTGACCGACCTGGTCGCGGAGACCGGGGTGCGGACCGTGCTCTTCGACCTCACCTCCGAGGAGCAGATCGCCGCGGCGGTGGGCGACCTCGACCTGTGGGGCGTGGTCAACTGCGGCGGCTTCGGCGGGGAGATCGCCTCGCCGACCGAGACCGACATCTCGGTCTTCGACCAGGTGATGTCGGTCAACGCCCGGGGTGCGCTGCTGGTGATCAAGCACGCCGCGCGCAGCATGATCCGGCTGGGGCAGGGTGGCTCGATCGTCAACGTCTCCAGCCAGGCCTCGCTGGTGGCGCTGCCCAACCACATCTCCTACGGCTCGTCCAAGGCGGCCCTGGACAACATCACCCGGGTCAGCGCCCTGGAGCTGGGCCGGCACGGGATCCGGGTCAACAGCGTGCACCCGACGGTCGTGATGACCGAGATGTCGGAGTTCTACTGGGGGCGTGCGGACGTCGGCCCGCCGTTCCTGGAGCAGATGCCGCTGGGCCGCTGGGCCACCCAGGCCGAGGTGGCCGCTCCCGTGGTCTTCCTGCTCGGCGAGGGTGCGTCGATGATCACCGGGGTGCACCTGCCCATCGACGGGGGGTACACGTGCCGATGAGCGGTACCCGCACCGACGTGCTCACCCTGTCCCTCGCCGAGCTGGTGGCGCGGGCCCGCGGGCTCGCCGAGTCCGGCACCCGCACCGTGCTGGGCATCACCGGGGCGCCGGGCGCCGGCAAGTCGACGGTGGTCGAGGCCGTCCTCGCCGACCTGGGCTCCCGGGCGGCATGGGTGCCGATGGACGGCTTCCACCTGGACAACGGGGTGCTGGAACGGCTCGGCCGGCGTGGGCGCAAGGGCGCCTGGGACACCTTCGACGTGGACGGGTACGCCGCGCTGCTGCAGCGGGTGCGGCAGATGCCGGACGCGGACGCGGTGGTGTACGCCCCGACCTTCGACCGCTCGGTGGAGACCGCGGTCGCCGCGGCGCTCCCGGTGCCCGCGGAGGCGAGCCTGGTGCTCACCGAGGGCAACTACCTGCTGCACGACCACGGTGGCTGGGAGCAGGTCCGTCCGCTGCTGGACCAGGTGTGGTTCCTGGAGGTGCCCGAGCAGGAGCGGGTCCGGCGGCTGGTGGGGCGGCGCACCCTGGACGGCGAGGCGCCCGAGCAGGCGCAGGCCTGGGTGCGTGGGGTGGACCAGGTGAATGCCGAGCTGGTGCTGGCCGGCGCGGAGCGGGCCGACCTGAGGCTGTGCCTGCCCTCGCGGGCCCGCGGGGTCCGTCGATGAACGTCGTCGGGAGCGCCCGGGAGGCGGCGGCATACCCCGGCGGTCAGGCGTACCGGCGACGGCGCCGGGTGGAGCTGCTGCGTTTCGCGCAGGGCGCCCGGGTGGACGAGGGCTTCGGCTACCTCGACGACGCCGGCGAGGTGGACCCGGGCCGCCCGGTGGAGCTCTACGTCACCTGCCGGATGACGCACGTCTTCGGGCTGGGCCTGATGGCCGGCGAGGAGCCGGTGCCCGGCGGGCCGACGGAGAGCGAGCTGACCGGGCTCGCCGCGCACGGCGTGTCCGCGCTGCTGGACGGACCGCTGCGCGACGTCGAGCACGGCGGCTGGTTCGCCTCGGTGCGCGACGGCGCCGTCGACGTCGCCACCAAGCAGGCCTACGCGCACGCCTTCGTGGTGCTGGCCGCCAGCACCGCCCGCACCGCCGGCATCCCGCGCGCCGACGAGCTGCTGGAGGCGGCGCTGGCCGTCCAGGAGAGCCGCTTCTGGGACGAGCAGCAGGGCATGGTGGTGGAGGAGTGGGACGCGTCCTGGACCGACCTGGACCCCTACCGCGGCATCAACTCCGCCATGCACACCGTCGAGGCGTACCTCGCGGCCTGGGCCGCCGGTGCCGGGCCGCGGTGGCGGGAGCGGGCGCTGCGGATCGCCGCCCGGGTCGTCGACTGGGCCGCGGAACGATCATGGCGCATCCCGGAGCACTTCGACACCGACTGGACCCCGCTGCCGGAGCACAACAAGGACCGCCCGGCGGACCCGTTCCGGCCCTACGGCGCCACCGTGGGGCACGGGCTGGAGTGGTCCCGGCTGCTGGTCACGCTGGCCACCACCGGCGACCAGGTGGACGCCGACCTGCTGGAGGCCGGCATCCGGCTGGCCGACCGGGCGGTGACCGACGGCTGGGCGGCGGACGGCCAGGACGGCTTCGTCTACACCACCGACTGGGAGGGCACGCCGGTGGTCCGCGAGCGGATGCACTGGGTGCTCACCGAGGCGATCGCCACCTCGACCGTGCTGCACCAGGTCACCGGGCGGGCCGCTCATGCCGTCGACCTGGAACGCTGGTGGGCCTACGCCGACCGCTACCTGGTCGACCCTCAGGGCCTGTCCTGGCGGCACGAGCTGGACCAGGACAACACCCCCAGCGCCCGCACCTGGCCGGGCCGCCCGGACGCCTACCACGCCTACCAGGCCGCCCTGGTCGCCGACGTCCCCGGTGCGGCCTCGTTCGCCCGCGGCGTGGCATCGTGGGCGGGATGAGGCTGCCGACGACGCACCGACGGGACGTGACCGAGGAGACCTTCGCGGCGGTCCTGCTCGACAGCGACAGCACCCTGGTCGACTCCGGGGCGGCGGTGGAGCGCAGCTGGGCGGGGTGGGCCCGCCGCTACCGGGTCCCGGTGGAGCGGCTCGGTGACACGCACGGTATGCCGAGCCGCCGGAGCATCGCGCGCATCGACCGGGAGCTGGGGCTGGGGCTCGACCTGGACGCGGCGGGAGCGACCTTCGACGCCCTCGAGCTGGACGACCTGGAGGGGGTGGTGGCCCTGCCGGGAGCGCTCGAGGCGCTGGAGGTGCTCGGCGCCCGGACGGCGGTGGTCACCTCCGCCGGTCGCGAGCTGGCCGGGGCCAGGCTGCGGGCCGCCGGGCTCCCGGCGCCGGCGGTGCTGGTCAGTGCGGACGACGTGGCCCTCGGCAAGCCGGACCCCGGCCCCTACCTCGAGGGAGCGGCCCGGCTCGGCGTGGACGCGGCCCGCTGCCTGGTGGTGGAGGACTCGGTCGCCGGTGTCCGCTCCGGCCGGGACGCCGGCGCCGCCACCCTGGCCCTGCTGACCACCACCCCGGCGGACCGGTTGGGGGAGGCGGACCTGGTGGTCCCGGACCTGTCCGCGGTGCGCTTCACCGTGGGAGCCGGGGGCGTGCGGGTGTCGCTGCGCCGGTGAGCGGGATCAGGGGCTGAGCAGGGCCGCCCCCAGCGCCTGGCCGACCGCCAGCGCCAGGAACAGCCAGGCCGTGGCCTGCCCACCGTCCTCGGGCCGGAGCACCCGTCCCCACAGGATGAGGGTCCCGCTGAGCGCCATGTACGCGGCGCCGAAGAGGGCCAGCCCGAGGACCGCGACCCACAGCTGGGCCGTCAGCGCCACCGCCGCGGTCGCCAGCAGCAGGCCGACGGCGCAGAGCAGGAACGCGCGGGCCGGGCTGGTCAGCTCCACCAACCGGCTGGTGAGGACCCCGAGCAGACCGCCGACCCCGACGGTGACCCAGAGCCAGCCGATCCGGCCGGTGTCGAGCCCGGTGTCCTGGACGACGACCGAGGGCCCGTAGGTCCAGACGTAGGCGGAGACGACACCCGTGGCCGCCGCCAGCAGCCAGGGGAGGGTCATCGGGAGCCGGGAGGTGCGAGGTGTGCCGGGTGGGGGACCGGCCGCGGCGGGCGAGGCGTCCGAGGCGGGCTCGCGGGGGGCCAGGGCGTGGACGGCCAGCCCGGCCCCGACGCAGACCAGGGCGACCAGCAGCCACGGGGTGGCGACCGCGCGGGTGATCAGCACCACCGCCCCCACGGCGATCAGCCCCACGGCGGTCCCGGAGTTGACGGCGGCCTGGGTCAGGCCGGAGCGACGGGCGGGCACGGCGCGGTCCAGCACCGGGACCAGGGCAGGTGAGGCCAGCCCGGCCCCCGCGCCGGCCACGAAGGCTGCCGCGGTGAAGGTGAGGGGCGTGTGCGCCAGCATCAGCCCGAGCGCCCCGACGCCGGCGGACAGCCCGGCGGCGAGGACCACCGCGCGCGCCCGGGTCCTCACCAGCCGTCCGGCCACCAGCACGGCGAGGCAGTAGGAGCTGAACTGGGCGGTGCCCGCCGGACTGAGGGCCCCGTCCAGCCCGGGGCGTACGGCGGCCATCTGCGGGTGCAGCAGGCCGACGCCGAAGCGGGCCATCCCGTAGGTGGCGGCGATCAGCACCACGCCGGCCACCACCAGCGCCACCGGTGAGCGGGTCCTCGAGGTGTCAGGAAAATGTAACGAGCGTTTCAGCATGAAGCGAACGTTACACTCTTGCCATGGCAGTGGAGCAGACCCGGGCCCGGATCCTGGATGCCGCCGAGTCCCTGTTCTTCACCGACGGGATCGCGATCACCGGGGTGGACCGGGTGGCGGAGGTGGCCGGGGTGTCGGTGGTCACCCTGTACGCGCACATGGGCAGCAAGGACGGCCTGCTCGCGGAGGTGCTGCAGCGACGGCTGGACGGCTGGCAGGCGGTGTGGCAGGAGCAGGTCGACGCGGTGGCCGACCCCCGCGCGCGGGTGCTGGCCGTCTTCCCCGCGCTGACGGCATACCGTGGCCGGTCCTCCGCCGCGCAGTGGTGCGCCTTCCTGGCGACCGCCTCGGAGCGGTCGGCGTCGCCGGCGGGTGGCAGCGATCGGGCCGCCGACCTGGTGGCGGCCGACACGACCGGGCTGGTCGAGCGGCTGCGCGAGCTCGCCGTCGAGGCGGACCCGAGCCGGATCGACGAGATCGTCGACACCGTGCTGCTGCTCTACAACGGTGCCCTGGCCAGCCTGCTGCGCGGTCACCCCGCCGACCCCGCCGACACGGCCCGTGAGGTGGCCCGGGCCGCACTCGGCTGGGACGGGCCGACGGGCTAGGGGAGGGTTCGGGTCAGCCGGTGCTGCCCGCGCGCAGGTCCGCCAGGATCTCCTCGGCCCGGTCCTGCCGGAAGGCGCCCTCGGCCACGAGACGGTCGACCACCGCGGCGACCTCGTCACCGGTGGCGCCCGCCGAGGCCGCGATGTTCTTCGCGTGCAGCGACATGTGTCCACGCTGGATGCCGTCGGCCGCCAACGCTCGGACGGCCGCGATGTTCTGCGCCAGGCCTACGGCGGTGATGATCGCGCCCAGCTCGGCGGCCGAGCTGACGCCCAGCACCGAGAGTGCGGCGCGGGCGCTCGGGTGCACCCGGGTCGCGCCGCCGACCAGGCCCACGGGCATCGGCACCTCGAGGGTGGCGACCAGGTGGCCGTCGCCGTCGCGCTCGTAGGTCGACAGCGAGCCGTAGGGCGGGTGGGCGACGGCCGCGTAGGCGTGCGCCCCTGCCTCCACGGCCCGGGTGTCGTTGCCGGTGGCGAGCACGACCGCGGAGATGCCGTTCATGATCCCCTTGTTGTGGGTGGCGGCGCGGTAGGGGTCGACCCGGGCCAGCTCGTAGCCGTGCAGCATGTCCTCGACCACCTGCTCCCCGCCGACGTCCTCCGCGCGGAGCACCGCGCGGGCGCGCACCAGCCGCTGGTCCGCCAGGTTGGTCAGGATGCGCAGCACCACCCGTCCTCCGCCGATCTGCGCGACCCGGCCGGCCAGCGCCTCGGCCATGGTGTTGACGGCGTTCGCGCCCATCGCGTCGCGCACGTCGACGGCCAGGTGCAGGACCACGTAGGTCTGGTGCGCGCCGTCGACCAGGCGCACCTGCAGGCCGCGGACCCCACCGCCCACCTGGACCAGGCGGGGGTCCTGCTCGTCGGCCAGCGCCACCAGCTCGTCGGCGTGCTCCAGCAGCCGCAGCCGGGCGGCCCGGGGGTCGGGCACGTCGACCAGCTGGATCTGCACCTGCATGACCGGTGCGGTGGCTGAGGTGGTGAAGCCTCCGAGCGCACGGGTCATCCGGGCCCCGTTGCTGGCGGCGGCCACCACCGAGGCCTCCTCGGTAGCCATCGGCACCAGCACCTCCCGACCGTCGACGACCACATTCGTGGCGACGCCGACGGGCACCGGGAAGACGCCGATGGCGTTCTCGATCATCGCCGCGGCCTGCTCGGTGCCGAAGGCGTCCGCGCCGAGGCCGTCCAGCGTGGCCAGGTCCGTCCCCGCCTGCTCGGCGACGGCCCGGCGCCGCTCGCCCACGTCGAGGTGGCGGAACCCGGGAATCCTGCTGCTCATGCGGTCCTTCCGAGGGCCCGTCGGACGGGCCGGGGTCGAGGTGGAGGTGGTGCAGGACGAGGGAACCAGAGTCATTCCGCCTGGTCCATGTCCGGATCGGCCACCGCTGCGCCCGCGGGTATGTCCTCGCCTGTAGGTCCTGAGCGGGGCTCGGCGCTCAGTCCGGCAGCGGGTCGGTCCCGGCCCGGTGCAGCCGTACCGCGACCCGGAGCTGGAACTGTCGCTCGGGTTCGCGCCAGTCCTCCCCGAGGAGGGTGGAGATCCGGGCCATCCGCTGCTTGACCGTGTTCACGTGGACGTACAGCTGCTCGGCGGTCCGGCGCAGGTTGCCGTTGTGGTCCAGGTGCGCGGCGAGGGTGCCGACGAGGTGGCTGTCGTGCCCGGCGTCCCAGGCGAGCAGATCGCCGAGCGTGCGCCGGACGAAGTCCTGCGCCAGGTCGGCGTTGTCACCGAAGAGGGTCAGGTAGGGCGCCAGGTCGAGCAGGTCGACGGTGCCCGTGGTGACCCCGATGCGTGGCAGCATCCGGGTGAGGCGTCGGGTGAGCGCCACGGTGTCCGGCAGCTCGGCCACCGTGCCGGGACGGCCGTGCACGACCAGGTCCCGCTCGCCCAGGCGGGGACCCATGGCGCGGCGTAGCGCCTGCACCCGGGTCCGGGGCGCGGACCCCGGGAGCAGCACGGTCAACCCTCCCGGGCCGTCGTCCACCAGTGCCTCCGGGGTGGTGGCGAGCAGGTGCTGGCGGATCGCTCCCCGGACACCGGGCTCGAGCGGGACCACCACCGGGGTGTAGGCCTGCTCGAGGTGGATGCCCTGGGCCAGGGCCCGGTGCTGCAGCGTCTCCTGGCTCGTGCTGCCGTTGACCAGGTCGGCCGCCAGCTCCCCCCGGACCAGCTCCTCGGCGCGGCTCCGGGCGTCCTGCTGCATGAGCAGCAGGGACAGCAGTTGGGCGGTGCGTTCCAGGGTGCGACGGTCCAACCCGGACAGGTCGTGCGGACGGTCGACCACCAGGCTGACCAGGGGTATCCCTGCGGCGACGGTGGTGGTGACCCCGATGTCCTGTCCGGCGCACCGTGCGGTCACGGTGCCGCCGGCGGAGGCGCTGCGGCCCAGCGCCTCCTGCAGTCCGGGTTCCGGCCGTCCCTGCGGGGTCCACAGCCCCTCCCACGGGGTGGTGAGCAGCTCGCCGGTGGACCGCGCGGCGCAGACCCGATGGCCGAGGGCGGTGGCCAGCGCCTCGCAGATGGTGCTCGTGTCGTGCCCCCCGAGGGTGAGCTGGGTGAGGTGCTCGTGCAGCTGGGCGGCCCGCTCCGACTGGGCGGCCCGTTCCTCGGCCACGGCCCGCGCCGCTGCGGCCTCCCTGGCCTGCTGCTCGACGGCGGAGAACAACCGGGCGCGGTGCACGACCAGCGCGGCGTGGTCGGCGAAGGCCGTCAGCAGCGCCACCTGGTCGGTGGTGAAGTCGTGCCGGTAGCGGTCGGCCGCGAAGAGGGCTCCGAGGATCTGGCCCTCCGCGAGCATCGGCGCCCCGAGCAGGCACTGGATGCCCTCGGTCCGTACCGCTGCGGACACGGTGGGGTGGGACAGCAGCTCGGCATGCTCGTAGTCCGAGGTCCACTGGGCGGTCTTGGAGGCCACGACCTGGCTGGCCAGGCCGGCGCCCGAGGGGACCCGCAGCGTCTTCAGCTCCGGTGAGACGACGCCGTGGCTGGCGCGCACCCACAGGTCCCCGGTGTCCTCGTCGTAGACCGACAGGTAGGTCATGTCGGCCCCCATCAGCTCGGCGGCCCGGTCGACCAGCTCCTGCAGCAACCGGTCGACATCGGCGACCTGGACCAGCGCCCGTGAGCTGTTGAGCAGACCGGACAGCTCGCGGTCCCGGCGGCGGAGTCGGGTCAGCTCGTCCTCCGACGTCCCGACCGGATGGTGCTCGGGCATGGGCCTCCTCGTCCACAGGACACCTCGATGGGTCCAACAGTGTCCACTTGGACCATACTCCCGATGCACGCTCGCTGGTTCCCTTGGTCCTCGTCCACAGCGAGCAACGACGCACCTGGAAGGGGCACACCCGTGGCGCACGGAGATGTCGAGTACTACGAGGTGTGGGGCGACACGGCCTCCATCGGGGACCTGGTGAAGGCGGTGGTCCTCACCGTCGGGCTGACCATGGCCGCCTACCTCCTGGTGCCGGGGGAGGCGCCGGTGCCGCTGGTGGCCGGGCTCGGCGGCGCGGTGCTCGGCTTCGTCCTCAGCTCGTTCCTGATCCCGACCAAGCGGGTGCTCGCCGCGGCCGACGAGGATCTCGACGCCGACGCCGACACCGACGGCGGGACCGGAACGGGCACGGGGTGCGGCGCTGATGGACCCCTCGATGATCCTCTGGATGGTCCTGGCCAGCGTCGCGGCGGCGCTGCTCTACACCGCGATCGGGGTGGCCCCGGGCACCGACGAGACGGCCGTGCTCGCCCCGGTCACCTTGGCGCTGGTGCTGGCCGGGGTGCCCCTGCAGGTGGTGCTGGCCTTCTTCATGAGCGCGATCGTGGCGAAGAAGCTGACCGACTCGATCCCGGTAGCGGTGGCCGGCATACCCGGTGGTGTGATGGCCGCGCCGATGGTGGAGCACGCGATGGTGCTCAAGGCCAACGGCCGGGCCAGCACCAGCATCCGCAAGATGGCCTCCGGTTCGGTGATCGGCACCCTGGTCGCCGTCCCCGCCAGCCTGCTCCTCGCCTGGGCGCTGACGCCGCTGGCCGACGTGATCGCGGACTACGCGAGCATCATCTTCTTCGTGGGCGCGGTGGTGCTGGCCCTGATGTCCAGGCACCGGTGGGTCGCGCTCGCCGCCATCGTGCCGTTCGCGGTCGCGATCCAGGGGCTGCGCAGCCTCTACCAGAGTGCCGGGGCCGTGCCGGAGGGGACGACGGTCTTCGTCTCCCTCTTCCTGGGCATCACGATCGGCCCGCTCGTCTACAGCCTGTTCGAGCTGCTGGTCGGCGCGAAGCGGCGTCAGCTGCACCGGGACTCCCCGATGGAGATCACGCTGCACCGGACCGAACCGATCAGGGGCCTGGCCAACCCGTTCCGCATCCTGGACCGCAAGGAGCAGGCCTCGGCCGGACTCGGTGCGGTCGCGGGGACGCTGACCTTCTTCCTGACCCCGGTCGGGATGACCATCCTCATCGGTGAGGCGCTGGCGGCCCGGGTCAAGGACACGGTGGCCCGCGCCTCCCGGGCGATCTCGACGATGGACAGCCTGACCAACGCGGCCTACGTCTCCGGGGTGCTGGTGCCGCTGGTCGCGCTCGGTCTGCCGATCAGCCCGATGGCCATCGGCCCGGCCAACGCGCTCTTCAACGCACCCCCGGTGCTGACGCTCGAGCAGAACATGCACCACCTGCTCACCACGCCGGAGATCGCCGTCGCGACCGTCATCGGTGCGGCGACGGCGCTGCTGCTCACCTACCAGGTCACCGTGCGCTATGCCGGTCAGATCGGTGAGTTCGTCTTCCGGCGGATCCCGCACGAGGCGCTGCTGGCGCTCTTCGTGGCGCTGGTGGTGCTGCTCGCCTTCATGGACGCGGGTGTGCTGGGCATCGCCGGAGTGCTGATGATCTCGTTGCTCGCCGGCCGGCTGCACCGCTGGGGCGTCAACTACGGGGTGATGTTCATGACGCTGTATGCCGCGCCCTGGCTGGTCATGCACCTCGTCATCGGCTGAGCCGTCGTCACCGGCCGACCCGGACCCACGGACCCGCGACGGCCCCGCCTCACCAGGCGCCGGGCCGGTAGTCCTTGAGGAAGACCCCGTGCAGGTCCTCGCCGGCCTCCCCGCGCACGATCGGGTCGTAGACCCGGGCGGCACCGTCGACCAGGTCCAGGGGCGCCTTGAACCCCTCGGCGGCGAGCCGCACCTTCGTCGCGTGCGGCCGCTCGTCGGTGATCCACCCGGTGTCGACCGCGGTCATCAGGATGCCGTCGGTGCTGAGCATCTCGGCGGCGCTCGTCAGCGTGAGCATGTTGAGCGCGGCCTTGCTCATGTTGGTGTGCGGGTGCCCCGGGCCCTTGTACTGGCGGGAGAACTGTCCCTCCATGGCCGAGACGTTCACCACGTAGCTGCGCCGGGCCGCGGAGGCCGCCAGCGCCGGGCGCAGCCGGCTGATCAGGATGAACGGCGCGGTCTGGTTGCACAGCTGCACCTCGAGCAGCTCGAGGGCGTCGACCTGCCCCAGGTGCTGGGTCCAGCTGTTGACGGTGACCTCGTCCGGCACCAACCCGCCGGCGTCGATCCGGCTGACGTCGGCCGAGCCGGCGCTCATCGCCAGCTCGGTGAGCTGCTCGGCCGAGGTGGAGTCGCCGGCCAGCACCGGGTGGGCCTCGACGGAGCCGACCAGGGCAGCCGGATGCAGGTCGCTGGTATGCCCGAAGGTGAGCAGCTCCGGTGTCGGCCCGTCGGGCAGCGGGACCAGCTCGGCCTCGGCCAGCGGGGCGTAGGCACCGGGGGACCGGCGCACGGTCTGGGCGGCGTTGTTGATCAGGATGTCGAGCGGACCGGCGTCGGCAACGGCATCGGCCAGCCCGATGACCTGGGCGGGGTCCCGCAGGTCGATCCCGACGATCCGTAGCCGGTGGAACCAGTCGGCGCAGTCGGGCACGGCGCGGAACCGCCGCACCGCGTCGTGCGGGAACCGGGTGGTGATGGTGGTGTGCGCGCCGTCGCGCAGGAGCCGCAGCGCGATGTACATCCCGATCTTGGCGCGACCACCGGTCAGCAGGGCGCGCCGGCCGCTCAGGTCGGTGCGGGCGGTGCGTCTGGCGTGGTGCTCCGCGGCGCAGGCCGGGCACAGCTGGTGGTAGAAGGCGTCGACGACGGTGAACTTGGTCTTGCAGACGTAGCAGGGCCGGGCCACGTGCAGGGTGCCTGCGGACGCCCCCTGCGTCGTGGAGATCAGCGCGATGCCCGCGGTCTCGTCGTCGATGCGGCTGGCCGAGCCGGTCGCGGTGGACTCGACCACGGCTCGGTCGGCAGCGGCGATCCGCTCGCGCTTGGCCAACCGGTGCTGACGCTTGACGTCCTTGAAGAACGAGCCGCAGGCCCGGCGCAACGCCACGTAGGCCTCGTCGTCCTCACCGAGGTGCCGGGCCTGGTTCAGGACCCTCAGCGCCGTCGCCAGCTCTGTCTCGTCGATGGCGGCATCATCGGGTGCGGGGCGGTCGCGATCGGCTGGCATGGCGGACCCATGGTAGTCGGCGTTCAGGGTGCGCCGACGGTGCGGAAGCCGGTGTTCCCCACCGAGGAGTCCGGGGTGTTCTGCGACCTGGCCGAGTTGCGGTACCGGTTGCAGTAGGAGATGTGGCAGAGGTAGCTCCCGCCGCGAAGGACCCGTGCCTCGCCGGTCGGGGGTCCGGCCGGGCCGTCCCGTTCGGAGGTGCGGTAGGAGTTCGGGTCGAACCAGTCGGCGCACCATTCCCAGACGTTGCCGACCGGTTGCCACAGCCCGTACCCGTTCGGGGAGAAGGTGCGCACCGGTGCGGTGGTGAGGTAGCCGTCCGCCTGCGTGTTGGTGCGAGGGAAGTCGCCCTGCCAGATGTTCGCGCGCCACCCGCCCGCATCGACCTCGGCATCGCCCCACGGGTACTTCTTGGCGTCCAGGCCGCCGCGGGCGGCATACTCCCACTCCGCCTCGGTCGGAAGGCGGCGGCCCGCCCAGGCGCAGTAGGCCACCGCGTCGTTCCAGGAGACGTGCACGACCGGATGGTCCGACAGGTCGTCGATGGAGGACCTGGTCCC
Source organism: Serinicoccus shuyuelongi (assembly GCF_045032955.1). NCBI lineage: Bacteria > Bacillati > Actinomycetota > Actinomycetes > Micrococcales > Ornithinimicrobiaceae > Serinicoccus > Serinicoccus shuyuelongi. The sequence goes on from NZ_JBJFZU010000003.1 coordinate 273,471, forward strand.
TCCGGGGTGACGCCAGTCCGCACTCCGCACCCCGTACCACCAGGGAGCCTCCGGCGGTCGCCCCAGGATGTCCCCGCGCTCGGCGGCGACAGCCAGGTGGAACACGGCCGAGAACTCGAAGACCTCAGCCTCGGTGCGGTAGCCGGTCGACTCGACGAAGCGCGCGAAATCGGCGTTCGTGACCGGTGTGGTGTCGATGGAGAAGCCGTCGAGGACCACCTCGTGACGAGGCACCTCGCCGTCACCAGGGTTGTGATCGCCCGACGAGTCACCCATCAGGAAACGTCCGCCCGGGATCAGTGCCTGCTCGACCGGATGATGACCTGGCCGTGCCGCTCGGCCGGGCGCGGAGGGCTCTCGGGGGTCCGCGGCCGGTCCCGTGCCGGCCAGGTGGTCACGCCCTGGAGGGGCGCACGCGCAGGCGCTGCCTGCAGGGGAGGCACCTGCGCCGGGTTCCGCGTCGGGGTCGACCATGCGGGCCACGGTACGCGGCGGTGAGGCCGGCACGCCCACTTTTTCTCCCGAGGTCGGACATATCTCACGATCTTTTCTGTCGGAAGGTTGACGGAAAAATTCGCCCTCGTTAGGTTCACCGACATGTCGATGGTGACGGTCGGACCGACGGGGTCCACGCTCTCGTGAGGGCGACCCACGAGGAGCGGGTGCTGAGCGCGCTCAGGGCCTATGGGGCGCTGAGCCGCGGCGATCTCGCGACCCGTGTGGGCCTGTCCCGGACGACCATGTCCGAGATCACCGCCGCGCTGCTGCAGCGAGGCGCGATCGTCGTCGCGGACACCGACGCGGCCACCCGCGAGGGCAGCGGTCGGCCCGCGGAGAGGCTGGTCCTCGACCCCGACTCGGGGCAGTTCCTGGGGGTCGACTTCGGACACCGTCGGGTGTACATCGCCGTCGCCGACGCATCGCACACGGTGTTCGCGGAGGGGTCCGTCCGGTACCCGGACGGCACCGCGTGGAGTGAGCGGATCCGGCTGGCCATGGACCGGATCGACACCCTCAGCCAGGAGACCGGAGTGCACTTCGGTGCCCTCCAGGGCATCGGGATCGGCGTCCCCGGGCCCTACCTGGCGGACTCACCCGGTATACCGGCCGCGAGCTGGATGCACCGTCTCGCTCCCGAGGGGGTGGAGAGCGCCTTCACCGAGCGCTTCGGCGCCCCGGTGGTGATCGACAACAACACCCGGCTGGCGGCGCTCGCCGAGGCGCTCGCCCGGCCCGACGTCGTCGAGGACCTCCTCTACCTGCGACTCTCCGATGGCGTCGGTGGGGGACTCGTGGTCTCCGGGAGACTCGTCACCGGCTCGCGCGGGTTCGCCGGCGAGATCGGTCATGTCACCGCCGACCCGTCCGGGTCCCTGTGCCGCTGCGGCAAACGCGGCTGCCTGGAGACCATCGCCTGCGTGCCGGCCATCTTCCAGGCGTGCCGAGATGCCGGGTCGCACGTCGATGATCTCGACGACCTGGCCCGTGCCGTGCAGAGGGGTGAGCCCGCCGTGGATGCGGTGCTGCGCGAGGTGGGTGCCGCGATAGGCCGGGCCCTGGGAGCAGCGGCCATGGTGCTCAACCCTGAGGAGGTGGTCATCGGTGGCGACATCGCTCACGTCGCCCCGGTGATCGTCGACCAGGCTGCGGCGACCCTGCGCTACGAGCTCTACTCCGTCCCCTCGGACCAGCCCCAGGTCGTGCGCGCCGCCCAGCTGCGTGACAGCGACGGTGCCTTCGGCGCTGTCGCCGCCGTCTTCCACCAGTCCCCGCTCCTGGCCGGATACCCGGATCTGCCCCCGGCAGAGCGTGCAGACCCGTCGCGACGAAGGAGTGTGCAGTGACGGCACCACCAGCATCAGGTGGCCTCCCCGCGGTCGAGACGCCCGAGGCGACCACCGAAGGTCCGCGCCCGCAGCGCCGCCGCAAACGCCTTGCCCAGCATCATCTGCTCCGCGTCCTCACCCTCGTCTCGATCGTGGGCGGGATCGGGATCTGGTGGCTGCTGGCGTTGTACGGATTCCAGTTCCCGACACCGCCGGAGGTCGCCGAGACGGCGATCGCCCTGTGGCAGGCCGGCACCCTTCAGGAGGACATCCTGGCGAGCCTGGGCCGGGTGCTGACCGGCTTCGTCCTCGGCTCGCTCGCCGCCATCCCGGTCGGGTTCCTGATGGGCTGGTACACCGTGGCCAGGGGTCTGCTCGAGCCGTGGATCCAGTTCTTCCGGACGATCCCGCCGTTGGCGCTGCTGCCCCTGGTCCTGGTGCTCCTCGGGATCGGCGAGGTCCCCAAGATCTTCGTGATCTTCCTGGCTGCCTTCCTCGCCTGCGTGATCTCCACCTACCAGGGGGTGGTGAGCGTGGACCGGACGCTGATCAACGCCGCACGCGTGCTGGGGGCCAAGGACAGGACGATCTTCCCCAAGGTCGTCGTGCCGGCCTCGACCCCGTTCATCCTGGTGGGGATGCGGGTCGGCCTCGGGTCCTCGTGGGCCACGCTCGTCGCGGCCGAGCTCCTCGCGGCCCAGGCCGGACTCGGGTACCGCATGCAGCAGGCGCAGCTGTACTACGACATCTCCACCATCTTCGTCGGCATCGCGATGATCGGGATCCTGGGTCTGGTCATGGACCGACTGCTCCTGCTCGCCGAGTCGAAACTCACCGGATGGCAGGAGCGACGATGACCACCACACCCTCCACCACGACCGCGAAGATCTCGGTCCAGGACGTCCGCAAGACGTTCCAGCTCAAGAACGAGGAGTTCGTCGCGCTGGAGAAGGTGTCCCTCGACATCGCGGACAACGAGTTCGTGACGGTCGTCGGCCCCTCGGGCTGCGGCAAGTCCACCCTGATGAACATCCTGGCCGGACTCGAGACCCCGACGTCCGGGCACGCCCTGGTGAACGGGAAGGAGGTCTCGGGCCCCGGCCCGGATCGCGGCGTGATCTTCCAGCAGTACGCCCTGTTCCCGTGGCTGACCGTGCGCAAGAACGTCGAGTTCGGTCTGAAGGTGGCAGGCGTCCCCAACCCGGAACGGCGGGAGAGGGTCGACTACTTCATCCGGATGGTCGGACTCGAGCAGTTCGCCGACGCCCTGCCCAAGATGCTCTCCGGAGGCATGAAGCAGCGGTGCGCGATCGCCCGCGCCTACGCGGTCGACCCCTCCATCCTGCTGATGGACGAGCCCTTCGGTGCCCTGGACGCGCTCACCCGCGTCAAGCTCCAGGAACAGCTGCTGGAGACCTGGAACACCGAGAAGCGCACGGTGATGTTCATCACCCACGACGTCGACGAAGCCGTGTTCCTCGCCAACCGGGTGGTCGTCATGGCCGCCCGGCCAGGGCGGATCTACGACGTGATCGACGTCGACATCCCGTATCCACGCGCAGAGGACGTGCGGCTCAGCCCGGAGTTCGGGGAGCTGCGCAACCGCGTATGGCACTCCGTGTACCACCAGAAGCCCGGCACCGTCGCCGGCCCGGCGTCATGAGGCGCCGGATCAAGGAAAGAGGAACGCGCATGGGATCGACGAAGACCACACAGCGCCTACGCACCGTCGCCGCGGGAGTCGCCGTCGCCTTGCTGGCCGCGGGCTGTTCCGGGGGCGGCGACGACTCGGCCGATGGTGCAGGTGCGGCCGAGGAGGGATACGAAGAGGTGATCGACGTCAACTTCGGGTACATCCCCGACTTCAACGGCACCAGCCTGCTCGCCATCGCCGAGGACCAGGGGTTGTGGGCCAAGTACGGCATCGAGGTGACCACGACGTCGTTCACGAACGGGCCCCTGCAGATCCAGGCCCTCGGCACCGGGGACCTCGACTTCGGCTACATCGGCCCGGGAGCCATGTGGCTGCCCGCCTCGGGGCAGGCCAAGGTGATCGCCATCAACACCCTCGGTCAGGCCGACCGCGTCGTGGCCCAGCCGGGCATCACCTCGGTCGAGGACCTCCGGGGCAAGACCGTGGCCTTCCCGGAGGGCACGTCCGGTGACATGATCCTGACCCTTGCCCTGGAGGAGGCGGGCATGACCAAGGACGACATCGAAGCCGTCCCGATGGAGCCTTCCTCCATCGTCGCGGCGCTCTCGTCCCAGCAGGTCGACGGTGCAGGCTTCTGGTACCCGGCCCTGTCGACGGTCGAGGAGCAGGTCCCTGACCTGGTGACCCTTGCCGAGAACAGCGACTTCGAGGCCACCGTCGCCTTCCCCACGGCGTTCGTCGCCGGCAACGCCGTGGTCGAGGACGAGGAGGAGAAGGTCGACAGGGTGCTCAAGGTGATCCGCGAAGCCATCGAGTTCCGTGCCGAGAGCACCGACGAGGCGATCCAGCTCACCGCCGACTTCCTGACGATCGATGCCGCGCAGGTCGAGGCGGATGCCGGGAACGTCCAGATCCTCTCGTTGGAGGAGCTCGACACGCTCACCGAGGACGGGACGGTCGACACCTGGCTCACGGGGATGAGCGACTACTTCGTGGGTGCAGGCATGCTGGAGACCGAGGCGGACCCCGCTGACTTCTACACCGGTGACCTCTTCGTCGGGGCCGGTGAGTAGGCACCCATGACGCCGAGGAACATCCTCTTCCTGATGACCGACCAGCACCGGGCGGACACCCTCGGTGCCTACGGCAACGAGGTGGCCTCCACGCCGGTGCTGGACGAGCTGGCCCGCACCGGCACCCGTTTCGACCGCTGGTACACACCGACGGCGATCTGCACCCCGGCGCGGGCCAGCCTGCTGACCGGTCAGGCTCCCTTCCGTCACCGGGTGCTCGCCAACCACGAGCGGAACGTGGGGTACCTCGAGGATCTTGCCGAGGGGACGTTCACCTTCGTCGAGGCGCTGCGGGAGCAGGGCTACAACACCGGCCTGGTGGGCAAGTGGCACGCGGGCACGGAGCGGAAGGCCGCCGACTTCGGGTTCGACGGGCCCGACCTGCCGGGGTGGCACAACCCCGTGGACAACGAGGACTACCTCGCGTTCCTGCGCGAACGGGACCTCCCGCCGTACGAGATCAGCGACCGCGTCCGTGGCACCCTGCCCAACGGCGGACCGGGCAACCTGCTGGCCGCCCGGCTGCACCAGCCGGTGGAGGCGACCTTCGAGTACTACCTCGCCACCCGCGCCATCGAGCTGCTGGAGAGGTATGCGCTCGAGGGCGAGCAGGACGGCACGCCCTTCTTCCTCGAGCTGAGCTTCTTCGGACCGCACCTGCCGTACATCGTGCCCGACGCGTACTTCGACATGTTCGACCCGGAGCTGGTCGAGCTGCCGGCGTCGATCTCGGAGACGTTCGAGGGCAAGCCGCCCGTGCAACGCAACTACAGCGCGCACTGGACGTTCGACACGATGCCGATCGAGGTCACCCGCAAGCTGATCGCCGTCTACTGGGGCTACGTCACCCTGATCGACGAGCAGATCGGCCGGGTGATGGAGGCGATGGAGCGGCTGGGCCTCAGCGACGAGACGGCCGTGTTCTTCACCTGTGACCACGGCGAGTTCACCGGCTCGCACCGGCTGCACGACAAGGGCCCGGCGATGTACGAGGACATCTATCGGACCCCGGGCATCATCCGGGTGCCGGGTGCTCCCCGGGGCCAGGTGCGGACGGAGTTCGTCAGCCTGCTGGACGCCACCGCGACCATCCTCGACCTGGCAGGCATCGACCAGAGCCAGGCCGTGGACTCACGCAGCCTTCTCCCGATGGTCCGGGGCGAGGAGCAGCCGGAGTGGGCGGAGGACATCGTGTGCGAGTTCCACGGGCATCATTTCCCCTACCCGCAACGGATGCTCCGCAACGACCGGCACAAGCTCGTCGTCAACCCGGACTCGGTGAACGAGCTCTACGACCTGCTCGAGGATCCGGACGAGATGGTCAACCTCTACGAGTCCGCCGAGATGGACGTGGTGCGTCGACAGATGCTGCAGCGGTTGTACGGACTGCTGCGTGAGCGGGGGGACAACTTCTACCACTGGATGACGACGATGTACGACGTCGGTGAGGTCGACTACGACCCCACCCAGTCAGGGTTGGACGAGACGAGCTATCGCGGCGAGGGGTCATCCGTGTGAAGGTGCCGATCCAGGAGGTGCAGCCATGAGTGAGGCCCCCCGCAGACCGAACATCGTCATCATCCTGACCGACGACCACGCGTCGCAGGCGATCAGCACGTACGGATCGCTGGTGAACAGGACGCCACGGATCGATGAGATCGCTGAACGCGGGGTGCGCTTCGAGAGCTGTTTCGCGACCAACGCGCTGTGCTCACCCTCGCGGGCATCGATCCTGACCGGGACCTACAGCCACATCAACGGGGTGACCACGCTGGTCACCCCGCTCGATGCCGGCCAGCCGACGTTCATCTCCGAGCTCAAGGCGGCCGGTTACCGCACCGCGATGGTGGGCAAGTGGCACATGGGCGAAGGGGAGCGCAGCATCCCCCAGGGTTTCGACTACTGGGACATCCTGATCGGCAGCGGTGGGCAGGGTGAGTACTGGGACCCGCTGTTCCTCTCCGCCGAGGGTGAGCACGTGGTCGAGGGGTATGCCACGGACCGGATCACCGAGATGGCGATGCAGTGGGCGGATGCCCAGGAGGGTGAGGAGCCGTGGTGCGTGCTGATCTGGCACAAGGCGCCGCACCGCCCGTGGCAGCCGCACCCTCGGCACGCCGGTCTCTACTCGGGTGCCGTCCCGGTGCCCGAGACGTTCACCGACGACTACGCGACCCGGTCCTCGTCGGTGCGACGGGCACGGCTGCGCCTGGCCGACAACCTCAACCTCGACGACCTGAAGGAGTCCCCACCCGAGGGCCTCGGCTACGAGGAGTCGGCGCTGTGGAAGTACCAGCGCTTCATGGAGGACTACCTGCGCTGCGTCGAGGCCGTGGACGAGAACGTGGGTCGGGTGATCGACTGGCTCACGGAGCGCGGTGACGTCGACGACACCCTGCTGATGTATGCCTCCGACCAGGGCTTCTTCCTCGGTGAGCACGGGTGGTTCGACAAGCGGTTCATGTTCGAGGAGTCGCTGCGTATGCCGATGGTGCTGAGCTATCCGCGTCGCATCGCGCCGGGAACGGTGCACGAGGGGATCGTCACCAACGTGGACGTCGCCCAGAGCCTGCTGGAGGCCGCCGGGGTCCCGAGTCCTGCACGGATGCAGGGCAGGAGCTTCTGGGCCGATCTGACCGACGGGGAACCGGAGGAGCCGCCCGCGACGGGGATGTACTACCGGTACTGGGAGCACGACGACGCCTTCCACCAGGCTCCAGCCCACTACGGCTACCGGACCGAGCGTCACAAGCTCATCTACTACTACAACGACGGTCTCGGGCTACCGGGCACGGGCGCGTTCACCTATCCCGGCGAGTGGGAGCTCTACGACCTGCTGGAGGACCCCGCAGAGCTGAACAACGTGGCTCACGACCCGCGGTATGCCGCGGTTCGCGCGGACCTGGCCGAGCGGATGCGGGCCGAGCAGGAGAGGCTCGGCGACGTGCCGCACCCGTCGGAAGCCTCCTCGTGACCACACCAGCAGGTGGTGACTGAAACACGCAACTCATGCTTGATCTGCGCAGTCTCTGCTGACAGACTGCCGGGGTGCCGGGCAACGACGCCCGGTCGTCACGGTGAGGAACATGCACATGGACCTACAGCTCCTCCTGGCGCTCTTCCTGGGGATCGCGGTCATCGTCGTCGTGGTGCTGCGCACCCGGCTGGACGCCTTCGTCGGCCTGCTGCTGGCGGGCCTGGTCACCGGCGTCGTCGCCGGGCAGCCCCTGAACGGGATCGTCACCTCGATCACCAACGGGTTCGGCTCGACCCTGGGCAGCATCGGGATCGTCATCGGCCTCGGTGTCGCGATCGGCAAGATCCTCGAGGTCTCCGGTGCCGCCGACGCCCTGGCCCGGGCCTTCCTGGGCGCCTTCGGCAAGGGCCGTGAGGACTGGGCGATGGGCAGCGTCGGGGCCCTGGTCTCGGTGCCCGTCTTCTGCGACTCCGGCTACGTCATCATGAACCCGCTCGCCCGCTCCATCGCGAGGGTCAAGCGGGGTGGCTACGTCACCCTGGCCCTGGCCCTGGGCTGCGGTATGACGCTCACCCACCACCTCGTCCCGCCGACGCCAGGACCGCTGGCCGCGACCGGCCTGCTCGGCGCCGACCTCGGCCTCGTCATCGTCACCGGACTCGCGTTCACCGTCCTGCTGCTACCCGTCGTCGTGGTCTACGCGCGCTGGATCGGGCCGAAGCTCGAGGACGAGATCGTCCCAGCGGTGCGTGACCTGGTCTACCCGGACGGTCGTCGGGCCGCCGTGCCGCACTCCTCGGGTGGCGCAGGCAGCGCCGGTGCCGACAGCCACACAGGCACCGACACCGACACCGACACCGACACCGATGGCGAGGTCGAGACCGACGCCGCGTCGGCATACGACCTGGGCGAGCCCCCGGCGGGCGCGAAGCCGCACCGGGTCGGTGCCCTGCTCGGCTCGCTGCCGCTGCTGGTCCCGCTGGTGCTGATCATCCTCAACACCGTCACCGCGGCCGTCGACCGGCAGAACCAGGGCGCCCTGGCCGGTGACTACACCCCCAGCGACTGGGCCGTCCCCTTCGCCTTCGTCGGCAACCCGGTGGTCGCCCTGCTGGTCGGCACCATCCTCGCGGTCTACGTGCTGCTGCCCCGGTGGACGCCGCGCACCAAGGTCCAGGGCTGGTTCGCCGACGCGGCCGCCTCCGCCGGCCTGATCCTGCTGATCACCGGCGCCGGCGGGGCCTTCGGTCAGGTGCTGCGGGACTCCGGGGTCGGCGACGCGCTCGCCGAGGCCGTCGCCGCGACCGCGCTCCCGGCCTTCCTGGTGCCCTTCGTCATCGCCACGGTGGTCCGGATCGCCCAGGGGTCCGGCACCGTCGCGATGATCACGGCCGCCTCGGTGACCGCGCCGATCGTGGGCACCCTCGGCATCGATCCGGTCGTCGCCGTCCTGGCCTGCACCGCCGGGTCGATGGTGCTGAGCTACTTCAACGACTCCTACTTCTGGGTCGTCACCCGCTTCACCGGGCTCGAGGGCACCGCGGCGCTGAAGGGCTGGTCCGGCATCACGACGGCCGTCTGGGCGGCCTCGATCCCGCTGCTGGTCATCCTCAACCTGATCATGGGCTGAGGCCGTGGCGCGCGTCCTCGTCGTCGCGGACGACCTCACCGGGGCCAACGCCTGCGCGGCCGGCTTCGCCCGGGAGGGCCTGCGGGCGGTCACCCTGGGCCAGCACGCGCAGTGGGGCACGATCGCCGAGTTCCACCCCCGCTTCGACACGATCGTGGTGACCACCGACTCCCGCCACCTACCCCCGGACACGGTCCGGGAGAGGGTGCGCAGGGCGGTCCGGGCCGGGTGGCCGGTGGAGCTGCTCAGCACCCGTGTCGACACCACCCTGCGGGGCAACCTGGGACCGGCGACCGAGGCCATGCTGGTCCAGGCGCGGGAGCTGGCCGAGGGACCGGTCGTCGCCCTGTGCCAGGTCGCGCACCCGGCCGCCGAGCGGGTGACCGTCGACGGGCACCAGCTCCTGCGCGGGGAGCTCCTCGAGCACACCGAGCTTGCCCACGACCCGCGCGCGCCGGTGGACACCTCGGACGTCGCGCAGGTGCTGCGCCGGGGGAGCGACCTGGTGGTGGGCTCCGTCCCGCTGCGCCTGGTCACCGGCGCCACAGAGGACCTGGTCGCCGAGATCGCCCGGCTGGTCCGCGACGGCGTGGACGTCGTGGTCGCGGACGCGCTCACCGAGGAGCATCTGGACCGGGTCGCGGCGGCCGCGCTCCAGGCGACCGGTGCCGGCGAGGGGAGGTCGGAGGGCGTCTCCGTGCGGTGGATCTCGGTGGACGCGGGCCCGGGCGCCCTGGCACTGGCCAGGGCCCTCGGCCTGGGGTCCTCGGCGCCCACCCAGCCGCGGCTGGTGGTCTCCGGGTCCGCCACCGAGCTGACCCGTCGACAGCTGGCCCGGCTGGTCGCCGAACGCCCCTGCCGCACGGTCGCGCCGGTGCTGCGTCCGGACTCTGCGGTGCCCGACGTCGACGCCACCGTGCCGCGGGTCGTCGAGGCTGTGCAGGCCGCCGGACCCGACGAGATCGTCGTGCTGGCCACCGTGCTGGACGACACCGACCTGCGGACGCTGCAGGACGGCGAGGAGGCGGAGCTGCCCGCCGCGCTGGGGCGGTGCACCCGGCGGGTGCTGCAGGAGGTGAGCGTCGACGGCCTCTTCACCACCGGCGGCGACGTGACCGCCGCGGTGCTGCGCGAGCTCGACGGCCAGGGCATCGAGGTGGAGGGCGAGGTGGTCCCGCTGGCGGTCGCCGGCGAGGTCGTCTCCGGACCCTGGGCGGGTATGCCGGTGGTCACCAAGGGTGGTCTCATCGGTGACGACCGCACCACCATCGCGTGCCTGGACCGGCTGGACGTCCTCGCCCGGGCCCGCGCCCGCTCGGTCCGCAGCGCCGCCTCCCGGGAGCCGCTGTGAGAAGCCTTGACCACGCATACCCGAACGCCCAGACATCCCCCGACGCACAGACATACCCGCACACCCACCGAGCCGGCCCCTGGGCCGGAAGGAGATGACCGAGATGACCGCTCCCGCCCCCGTACTGGCCCTGACCCTCGGTGACCCCGCGGGCATCGGCCCCGAGATCACCGCCGCCACCCTCGCCGAGTTCGCCGGGTCCGACGACCACCACGGGATCGCCGTCGGCGACCGCGTCGCGCTGGACCGGGCGGTGCAGGCCCTCGGTCTCGACGTCGAGGTGCGCACCGTGACCGGCTGGGACACCCCGTCCGCCGGTGCCGGCGTGATCGACGTCCTCGACACGGGGGTGCTCGGCGACCGACCCGTCGAGTGGGGCGCTGTCGACGAGCGCGCCGGCCGCGCCGCGGTGACCGCGATCGAGGTGGCCACCAGGGCGGCCCTCGAGCAGCAGGTCGCGGGCATCGTCACCGGACCCATCAACAAGGAGGCGGTCTGGGCCGCGGGCAGCGAGCACCTCGGGCATACCGAGATGCTCGGCGAGCTCACCGGCGTCACGAAGCAGGACACCATGTTCGTCGTCCGCAACGACGAGCACGGCGGCCACCACCTGCGGGTCTTCTTCGCCACCCGGCACATGTCGCTGCGCAAGGCGCTGGACGCGATCACCGTCGAGACCCAGGTCGAGTCCATCCGCAGGGCGCACCGCGCGCTGCAGGTCTTCGGGGTGGACGAGCCCCGGCTGGCGACCGCCGCGATCAACCCGCACGGCGGCGAGAACGGCGCCTTCGGCGACGAGGAGATCGAGATCCTGCGGCCCGCCGTGGAGCAGGTCAACGCCGCCGGGATGTCCGTCAGCGGCCCCATCCCGGCCGACTCGGTCTTCCACCACGGCCTCATCGGCCGCTACGACGGGGTGCTCTCGCAGTACCACGACCAGGGCCACATCGCCGCCAAGACCTACGACTTCGACGGCACCATCTCGGTGACCGTGGGGTTGCCGATCCTGCGCACCTCGGTGGACCACGGCACCGCCTTCGACATCGCGGGGAGTGGCCAGGCCGACCATGGCACGATGCGTTCGGCCTATCTCGCGGCGGTGGAGTATGCCCCGTTCGTCGCCGGGATCCGGGCCGAGTACCTCCCCGGCTGAAGGGGGACCGGATGGCGGAGCCGGCACGGTGGGTGAGCACCCACCAGCGTCACGAGCAGTTGCTGCACCTGCTCCGGGCCGGGGTGGTGCGGGTCGAGGACCTCGCCGCCCGCACGGAGGTGTCGGAGTCGACGGTGCGCCGTGACCTGGCACGCCTCGAGGACGAGGGGCTGGTCGCGCGCACCTACGGGGGTGCGCGGCCGGCGGCCCCCTTCCGGGAGGTCGCCCTCGCCGAGCGGATGACCCAGGAGGTGGCTGCCAAGGCACGGATCGGCGCGGCCGCCGCGGCCCTGGTGCGGGACGGCGCGACGGTCTTCGTGGACGCCGGGTCCACCTGCGCGCAGCTCGTGGAACGGCTCCGGGAGCACCAGGGGCTCACGGTCGTCACCCGTGGGCTGGAGATCGCACTGCGGTTGGCCGAGCTCGACATCGAGACGGTCGTGGTGGGCGGTCGGGTCTCCGCCGGCAGCCACGGCACGAGCGGGTCCATCGCCCTGTTCGTGATGGAACGGCTCGCGGTGGACGTCGCCTTCCTGGGCTGCGACGCCGTCCATCCGACCCGGGGGGTGGGCGAGCCCACCCTGGAGGAGGCGGCGACCAAGGAGGCCGTCGCCCGCCAGGCCCGGCGCACGGTGGTGCTCGCCCACGCGGACAAGCTCGGTGCCTCCACGGTGCCCGCCTGGGGTGCACTGACCACCGGATGGACCCTGGTGACCGACGAGACCGGGCCTGAGCGGCTCGACCCCTACCGGCAGGCCGGGGTCGAGGTGCTCCCGGCGGGTGCCGACCAGGATCGACTCCTCGATGGACCGTGAGGCGCGGGAGCGGCTCCGGGCAGCCGCGGCGGCGGGGGAGCGGCTCGCCCCGGTGGCCGCACGGGTACGGGCGCACCGGGCGGCCACCCGGGGGCAGGCACGACGGGCGGCGGACGCGCTGGGTCGGCGGGTTGTTCGGGTGCGGCCGCCCGGTGAGCCCGGCTGGCAGGTGCTGGCGCTCGGCGACGACGACGCCGTGCCGCTGGGGGAGCTGGCCGCCGACCGGGCGCTGACCCCGGTCACGACCGAGGGTGAGGAGCTGCTGAGTTTCCTGGACGAGGAGGTCCCGGGTCTGCTGCGGCGTGCGCGGGCCCTGCTGGGCGTGCGCCGGTTCCTCACCCTCCCCGCCCGCCGGGACGAGGCCCGGGCCGCGGCCGACCTCCTGCTGCGGGACGAGCGGGAATGGGCGTCCCCGGCGACGGACGCGTGGCTGGAGCGCCTCGACGCGCAGGGGAGGGAGCCCGCGCTGCCGCTCGCCCTGACCTCCGCCCTGGACCCGGCGGTCGGGCTGCGCCCGCTGCTCACGGGGGCTACCCGCGACCACCCGCACCGCACCGTCGCGCACGAACGGGTCGTGGCCCTGCCCGACGGCGCGGCCGGTGACCTGGCCAAGGTCCGGGCGGTCGGCACCGTCATCATCCGGGCGCAGCAGGCGAGGGACGCGGCGGTCGGGGCCGGTGACGCGGTGCGCGGCGCCGCCGCGGACCTGCTCCTCTCCGGTATGCCCGTGGACCGGCTCCGGGAGGCCACCGGGGAGCGGCTGCGGATCGGTGCGCTGCGGGAGGCCGGGATCACCACGGTGGGGCAGGTCCTTGACCGGTCCGGGGACCTGACGGGCCTGCCCGGGGTCGGGGCGGTCACCGCCCGCCGGATGCTCGGTGCCGCACAGGCGCTCCGGACGCTCGCGCTGCAGGACGCGGTCGTCCGGCCCGACCCGCACCGGCGCTTCCCGGAGGTCGCCGCCCTGCTGAGGGCGCTGCATACCTGGGAGGTGCTGAGACAGGCGGCGCGTGCGGGCGACGTCGTCGCCCGTGCCCAGGCGCTGGAGGCCGTCGCTGCTGCGGTGCGCACCGGGGCCACCCGGACCACCCACCTGGCGGTCGTCGGCGACACACCGGAGGCGACCGCGCCCGAGCTGCTCCGGTTGCGCGACGAGGTGCTCGGTGCGGCGGACCAGCTCGCGGCGGAGATGGAGGGGGCCACCGGGACCGACCCGTGGGCGGACTTCCTCGACCGGCCCGCCGTCTACTTCTCGTTGCTGTCCGAGCTGGGGCTGATCGAGGAGACCGGCACCTACGGCGACGTCCCGGACGACGTGGTCGAGGCGGTGCGCGAGCAGGAGCTGGACGCCACCCACCTGCGCGTCTCGCTGCGCGGCTACCAGGCGTTCGCGGCCCGGTTCGCGCTGGTCCAGCGCAAGGTGATCATCGGCGACGAGATGGGGCTGGGCAAGACCGTCGAGGCGCTCGCCGTGCTGGCGCACCGGGTGAGCGACGGGGGCAGGTGGTTCCTGGTCGTCTGTCCGGCGGCGGTGATCAGCAGCTGGGTGCGGGAGATCGCGGACAAGACCGCGCTGGCCCCGCGGCGGCTGCACGGCGCGGACCGGGAGGAGGAGCTCGGGCGCTGGCGTGCGGAGGGTGGTGTGGCGGTCACCAGCTACAGCACGCTGGCCGGCCTGTGGGACGAGCTGGACGGCTTCGAGGTCGACGCGCTGGTCGTCGACGAGGCCCACTACGTCAAGAACCCCGGGGCGGGGCGCTCGCGGCGGGTCGCCGCCCTGGTCCGGCGCACCGAGCACGTGATGCTGCTCACCGGGACGCCGATGGAGAACAGGGTGTCCGAGTTCGCGACGCTCGTGGGGTACCTGCGTCCGGACCTGCTCGGGGGTGGCGGCCGCGACGGCGACGGCGGCGACGGCGACGGACTCCGGGACCACCTCGGACCGGTCGAGTTCCGGGCCCGGGTGGCGCCGGTATACCTGCGACGCAACACCGAGGACGTCCTGGTGGAGCTGCCGGACCTGGTTGAGGTGCAGGAGTGGCTGGAGTTCACCGACGTGGACCGGGCCGCCTACCGGGAGGCGGTGGAGCAGGGGCGGTTCATGGCGATGCGCCAGGCCGCGTTCCGGGCCGGAGCCGCCTCGGCGAAGGGGGAACGGCTGATCGAGATCGTCGAGGAGGCCGAGGAGAACGGCCGCCGGGTGCTGGTGTTCTCGTACTTCCGTGACGTGCTCGAGCAGGTCGCCGCCATGCTCCCGGGGAGGGTCTTCGGCCCGCTCACCGGGTCGGTGGCGCCGGACGAGAGGCAGCGCGTCGTCGACGAGTTCTCGCGCACGGCGGACGGCGGCGGCTCGGTGCTCGTCGCCCAGATTCAGGCGGTGGGGGTGGGACTCAACATCCAGGCCGCCTCGGTGGTGGTCCTCTGCGAGCCGCAGCTGAAGCCGACCACCGAGTGGCAGGCGATCGCCCGGGCGCGCAGGATGGGCCAGCTGGAGTCGGTGCAGGTGCACCGGCTGCTGGCCGAGGACAGCGTCGACGAGCGGCTCGTCGAGCTGCTGTCCGGGAAGAGCCGGACCTTCGACAGCTTCGCGAGGGTCAGCGAGACCGCGCAGAACGCGCCGGAGGCCTACGACCTCAGCGAGGCGGACCTGGTCCGGCGTGTGCTGGCGGCCGAGCAGGAGCGGCTGCTCGGCGCTCCCTGAGCGGTCGGGCGGAGCACGTCGAGTGCTGAGTGCCGCGGCGCGGTGAGGGTGCGGGCGGTTGTCCACAGGCGGCGTGTCGCCGACGCGGGGTTCGAACACATGTACTAGAATGATGGTATCGAGAAGCCCAGGGGGGTGACATGCGATGGCGACGCAGCCGATCGAGGAAGGGCCGGGCAGGCCCGGAGGTCACGGGCCTGGTGCTGGGGTGGGTCAGGACCATGGCGACCTGGCAACGCTTCTGGAGCGGGTGGGCACCCTGCAGTCGGGGGTGCGGGGGATGGGCGCCGGTGAGTGCCTGGAGGTGTTGGAGGCGTTGCACCGGTTGGGTGGGGTGGTGGACGCGGTGCGGGTGGACGTGATCGCGCAGCTCGCGGCGCGCACGGGTGAGGACCTGCTGGCCCGGGCTGGGGTCGGTGAGCCGGGGGAGCTGTCGCCCACGGGCAGGGAGCGGTGGCGGGCGAGGTGCAAGTCGGTGGCGGCGACCGAGGTCGCGGCGTTGACGGGGATGGGCAGGTGGCGTGCCCGCCAACTCGTCGCGGTCGCGCTGGCACCGAAAGCCGTGTCCGGCCCGGTGCGGGAAGGTCTGGTCGCGGGCGTCGTCACGTGGGGGCAGGTCGAGCACTTCTGGCGCCGCGCCGGGTCACTGCCGCACGAGCACGCCGCGGACGTCGCGACAGCGTTGTTCGCGACCGACACCACGGCGGACAAGGTCGCCGTCGAACGCCTCACCACCACCAGCCCGGACGACACCGCAGACGGTGCTGGTGGTGGTGGGATCAGCAGGCAGCCGTGGCCGGCCAAGGTGTACGTCGAAGCCCTCGAACGAGAGGTGACCCGCGCCCAGGGACGCGACCCCGCCGCAGACGCCGCCCACCGGGCGCAGGTGCATCAGGCGAGGTGCGCGTACGGGGTCATCGATGATGACGGCACCGGCCAGGTCATCATCACCGGCGACGCCGCCTCGACCGCCGCGTGCGTGGACCGCCTTCATGTCCTGGCCCGTCGGGCACGCCTGGCCGGGGACGGGCGCACCGAGTCACAGCTACGCTCCGACATCGCCCGTGCCCTGCTCCTGCACGGCACCCTGCCCCTGCCCGACCTCGCCCACCATCCGCGCCCTCACGGCGACGGCTCGCACGGTGACCTCGGCGACGACTATGGGCTGGATACGGACGATGACCTGAGCGGGCTCATCACACCGGAGGAGATCGCGTCCCTGGCCCAGATCATCTCCGGCACCCCGACCTACGACCTACAGGTCGTCATCCCCTGGGATGCCACGACCAACACCGCAGCCGTGTCGGTGCCTTGCTGTCGCTGCACAGGCCGAACAGGACTCGCCGTCCCAGCCATAGCCGATGAAGCGGTACATCCGAGCACCATGGCATTCGATCCGCTCCAGCAGCGCCGGTCGACTTCACCCTTGCCATCAGATCCACCCACACCACCCGATCCGGGCGCAGACGTCATCCCGGGGGTCGGTCGGTTAGTGGGCAGGTTCCCGAGGTTCTTCACCACCGGGCAGATGAGACAGATGGTGCTGGCGCCGGGGACCACGTTGCACCGGGTGCTCACCGACCCCGCCGACGGGCGCTGCCTGGAACGAAGCATCGCCCGGTACACCCCCGACACGGCGATGCGCACCCAGGTCGCCGCAGCGGACCTGCTCTCCCGAGCCCCCGGCCAAACCCTGCCCGTCAGAGACGGCCAGCTCGACCACGTCCACGAATACCTGCTCGGCGGGGCCACCACCGAAGCGAACCTGCAAGGCCTGGACACCGTGTTCCACGCGATGAAGACGCAGAAGTTCTGGCACGCCCAGATCGATACCACCCGGCACGTGACCTGGACCTCCTTCTTCGACCGCACCTACCGCACCCGCGCCCACGACTACACCCAATACCTCACCACAGGCACCACCCACACCGTGGACGGCGACACCGAGAGTGTCGACCTGCACGAGGATCCGCAGGTCGAAAAAGACACCAGACCACGCCCCGGGCGCCCCCTCAGCGCGGATGCCCGACGACACCTCGCCTCCCTGCTCGTCTACGCCGCTCTCGCCGCCCGCCAACGGGGCGCGCCCCTCGAGGCACGCGACGACGACCCCGACAGCGACACCGACCTCATCGGCCCCATCACCGACGCCCACAGGTCCATCCAGCTGCGCCATACCCACACCCGCGACCGCCGCCGCACCACGGGAGCCCACCCCGGCACCCCCACCCCCGAACACTTCGTCCAGCACACCCCCGAGACCATCCTCGGAGCCGAGCACTGGACCGACCCCTTCACCGGACGAGACACCACCGGCAGCGCCGACGACACTCGACACCAGGCCTGGCGCGACGAACCCCCACCCTTCTGACACTGGTCCGGCGGCCCCGGGCGTCCCGGGGCCGCCGCTCGTCACCCGTGCCTCAGACGGCAACCTCTCCGCACAGGTGCACGGCCAGTCCCAGCCGCTCGAACAGCGCCGCCTTGGCGACCAGGGCGCGGTCCGCGCTCTCGGCGCCATCGGCATACGCGATCTGGACGTGGTTGGCCTTGTGCCGGGCCATGAACTGGTCGCGGTCCACGCCGTGGTGCACGACGTGCGCGATCGGCCACTCCGGGTTCGTCGCGTCCTTGCGGCGCTGCGTCTCCTCCTCCGGCAGCTCGACCACGGAGGCCCGGCCGATGTCCACGTGCAGCTCACCCGCCACCAGGTAGACCCGCGACCAGACCAGCTCGCCCGGCTTGCTGACCCCGTTGATCGTCGCGCCACCGGCGGGGAAGAAGACGTTGCCCTGGCGCCAGCCCTCGGCACCGGCATACCCGTCGGCGAAGTGCGAGGGGGGGACCGAGCCGGAGATCTCGTAGACCCAGACGAACTGGTCCTCCCACTCCTGTCCCCAGCGCACGTCGTGCAGCGTGGTCGCCGGGTCCAGGCCCATCGCGGTCCACACCCGGTTCGTCACCAGCGCGTCGATGGCGGCACCCTCGTCGACCTCGTTGAAGTGCGGCAGCGGCGCACCCTCGTAGAGCACCCGCGAGCCGTCACGGCTGGTGACCGGCGGCCGCGCCACGTTGTTGAGGATGCCCTCAGCCAGGTCGGACGCGGGCGAGAGGTCCTTGAGCCCCTGCTGGTACTGGATGCCCACGGCGTCCAGCCCGAAGTCGTCGCTGATCCGCAGCGCCGCGACATACATCTTGTACTGCCAGGTCAGCTGCTCCTCGGTGAGCTCGGTGTCCGGGTCGGTGCCGGTCCGGAAGGTCATCCCCGCCTCGGTCAGCCAGCTTCCCACCGCGGCCGCCTCCTCCTCGGGAACCCTGTTCATCTCCGCCCACAGGGCGCTCTGGCTGAGCCGCTCCTTGTAGATCCCGATCGGGTTGAGGATCTCGTCGTCGATGATCCCGTTGTACATCCCCATGCAGCCCTCGTCGAAGACGCCGATGATCGCCTTCTCGTGCAGCAGCTGCTCGGCCAGGGCCACCCCGAGGTCACGCTCGGCGGAGGCGGGCAGCTCGGGCAGGTCGCGAACGTGGCTGGCGTCGTGCTCGATCGTCCCGGTGCGCAGCCAGATGGCCACCCCGTCCCGGAACCACGCGTCGGTCCCGTCGACCGTCCAGATCGTCGAGTAGTCCTTGCCCATCTTCGTCAGCCCGGCGTTCAGCCCCAGCAGCCCCACCAGTCCCGGCCACTGACCGGCGAAGTTCGCCACCGTCAGGATCGGCCCCTCGTGCGTGCGCAGCCCGGCCAGCACGTGGTGGCTGTACTGCCAGATGGCCTCGGCCACGATCAACGGCGCGGTCCGCGGGATCCCGGCGAAGACTTCCAGACCCATCCGCTGGCTGGAGATGAAGCCGTGCCCGGTCCCAGGATCCACCGGGTGAGCGCGCTGCACGGTCCAGCCCTGCTCGGTGAGCGCGTCGGCCAGGTACTGCTCGAGCTGCACCTGGGTCGGCCAGCCGGCGACGTTCGCGGACTCGCGCAGGTCGCCGCTGGCCACGAGGTATGCCGTCCGCTCGGGAGCGGTGGGAACGGTCGCCGGCGTCGGCATCAGGTAGGTGCTCATCAAGGTCTCCTGTCGGTGGTGCTCGGAAGGGGGGTGGAGTTCGGATCGCTGCTGGGAAGGGGGGTGCTGCGCTGCAGGTCGGCGAGGGTGTGCGCGATCTCGCGGGTCGCGGGGTAGAGGTCCCGGTAGGCGGCGTAGAGCCGGTCGTAGGTCTCCCGCGTGCTCGGGTCGTGCCGGACGACGACCTCGGTGGGGTTCCACGCGGTGATGTCGGGTGCGCCGCCGCTGTCGTCGCCGTCGCCGTCACTGTCACCGCTGCCGCTGCCGCTGCCGCTGCCGCTAGCCACCGCGGTCGCGGCCAACCAGGCGGCGCCGTAGCTGGCGCCGATGCTGGTGCGGCGCACGACCTGCTCCAACCCGGTGACGTCGCTGACGATCTGGGTCCACAGCCCGCCCTGGGTGCCGCCGCCGACGGCGACCACCCGGTCGATCGGGACCCCGGCCTCGCGCAGCGCCTCGACGTTGTGCCGGACCCCGAAGGCGGTGGCCTCCAGCATCGCCCGGTAGAGGTCGCCGCGGGTGTGCGACAGGGTCAGCCCGGCCAGCACGCCCCGGGCGTCCGGGTCCTGCACAGGGGTGCGTTCACCGGCGAAGTAAGGCAGCGCCAGCAGCCCGTGCGCACCGGCAGGGGAGAGCGCGGCCTCGGCCAGCAGCGTCTCGTAGGGCACGTCCCCGGCGAGCTCGCGCACCCAGGCGGTCAGCGCCCCCGAGGTGGCCATCCCGCCGGCCAGGTTGAAGGTCCCGGGCAGCGCGCCGGTGGTGCCCCACATCACCGGTGAGGCCACCGGCGCGGTGCCGGTGGCGATGAGGAAGAGGGTGGTCCCGTACATCAGCATCAGGTCGCCCGGCTGCTGGGCGCCGACGCTCAGCGCCTCGGTCCAGGCGTCGATGGTGCCGGCGACCACGGGTGTCCCCGCCGGGATCCCCGCCACCGGCTCCCTCATGGTGCCGACCTGCTCGGCGGGCCAGCGCAGCGGCGGCAGCTCCAGGTGCTCGGCGACCAGGGGCGCCCAGTCCGCGTGCCACTCCTGGGTATGCCGGTCCAGCAGCGGGGTGCACTGGCTCGCCGAGTGCCGGTCCAGCACGTACTCGCCGGTCAGCCGGTAGGCCAACCAGGACGCGGGCATGAACAGCCGCCGCGCCCGGGCCCAGGCCTCCGGCTCGTGCTCGGCGACCCAGCGCAGCTTCGGGCCCACCGCCTGGGTGGTCAGGACGCTGCCCGAGCCCTCCATCACGACCTCCGGCCCGCCCAGCTGCTCGTGCAGCGAGATGATCTGCTCACCGGCCCGGGTGTCGACGCCGTAGAGGATCGCCGGGCGCACCGGTACGTCGTCCTCGTCGGTGAGCAGCACGCACGGGCCCATCCCGCTGACCCCCACCCCCAGCACGACGAGGTCACCCGGCGTCGACGACCCGGCGGTCGGGGCGTCCCCCCGGGCATACCCGGGCCCCTGCGGCGCGTCCCCGGTGAGCTCCTCGGCGATCTGCCGGAACTCCTCCCACCAGAGCTCCCCGTCCATCTCCACCTGGCCCGGTGCGGGTCGCGAGACCCGGTGCTCGCGTACCGCGCTGCGCAGCACCTCGCCGTCGGGGGAGACGAGCACCCCCTTGCTGCTCGAGGTGCCGATGTCCACCCCGAGGTAGCAGGGAACCCCCGTCGCCGTGTCGTCCGTCGGGATGTCTCCTGCGGTCATCGGGCGTCTCCTCCGGTCAGCAGGCGGGTCAACGGTTCGGGCGTCGTCGGGTCCAGCACCACCCGGCGGGGCTCGCCCGTCATGCCCTGCAGGCGCTCGACGAACATCTGCGCGGCCCGGACCCCCATCTCCCGGGGGCGCAGCGACATCGTCACCGCGCCGGGGACGTCCGAGGTGATGAACGGCAGGTCACCGATCACGGAGACCTGCGGCGCGCCCCGTCCGGCTCCTGCGGACAGTGCTCGCAGCAGCCCTACCCCGACCATGTTGTTGGTGGCCACCACGGCGTCCGGCGGCTCGGGCAGGTCCAGCAGCTCGAGCATCGCGGTCCGCCCCCCGTCGACCCGGTAGGTGGCGTAGCGCAGCAGCTCCGGGTCCGGCGTGCAGCCGGCCGCGCTCAGGGCGTGGGCCCAGCCGTCGGCGCGGTCCCGCGCGGTGCTGGTCTCGTGCGGGCCGGTGATGCAGGCGACCCGGCGGTGACCCTGGGCGAGCAGGTGCTCGGTCGCGATCCGGCCCAGCGCGTGGTTGTCGAGCACCACGTGGTCCAGCGGGGCGTCCACCAGGCGGTCGATGACCACGATCGTGCGGCCCTTGCGCAGCAGCGGATCCAGCCGCGGCTCCGGCCCGGCTGGTGCCAGGATGAGCCCGGCCATCTGCTCCTGCGAGGCGACCTCGACGTAGCGCGCCTCCTTGGCGGGGTCGTCGTCGCTGTTGCACAGCACCAGCGACAGCCCGGCCTCCCGGGTGACGTCCTCCACCCCCCGGGCCACCGCGGTGAAGAACGGGTTCTCCACGTCCGGGACCACCAGGGCCAGCACGTCGCTGTAGCGGCGGCGCAGCGAGCGTGCCGTCCGGTCCATCGTGTAGTCGAGCTCGGCAGCGGCGAGCCGGACCGCCTCGGCCACCTCCTCGGAGACCGGTTTGCCGCTCAGCGCGCGGGAGACGGTGGCGGTCGAGACCCCGGCCAGGGTCGCCACCTGGGCCATCGTGGCCATCAGCCGAGCCGTCGGACGGCATCCTCGATCAGCTGGCGGGTCGCGGCGTCCGGTGCCTCGATCGCCATCCGGGTGGAGGTGTCGGTGACGCCGAGCACCCGGTAGGCCTCCTTCATCCGGGCGATGTCGCCGGCGATGACGTCGCAGGCCTCGTCGACGTCCGCCTGGGCCCGCGCCCGCGCGTCGGCGTCGTCACCGTCGGCCGCGGCGGCTGCCGCCCGGAACGGCTTGGGCAGCACCGAGGAGACCCCGGACACGACGCCCTGGGCGCCGACCCCGGCGACGGCCAGGATGTCCCGGTCCGCGCCGGTGTAGATCTGGAAGTCGTCCGGCACCGCGCCCCGGTATGCCTGGAGCTGCTCCAGCGGCTCCTCGCTCACCTTCGCGCCGACCACGTTCGGGAGCTGCGCCAACCGGGCCATCAGCTCGGTGGAGACGCTGTTGCCGCTGCGCCGGGCGTAGGCATACACGAAGATGTCCAGGCCCTCCGAGGCCGCGTCCACGGTGCTGAAGAAGTCGAGCATCGCGGCGTCGGTGGCGGGCAGGTAGTACGGGGTGAGCAGGGCGATCTCGGTGGCCCCGGCGGCCCGGGCCTGCTCGACCAGCTGCAGCACCTCGAAGACACTGGGCGCGCCGACGTGCACGATGACGCGCATCCGGTCGGCGAGGATCTCCATCGCGGCCTCCACGACCTGGCCGCGCTCGGCGACGGTGAGCGCCGCGAACTCGCCCGTGGTGCCCAGGATGAAGGCGCCCTCGTTCCCGGAGCGACCGATGTGCTCGAGGATGGCGCGCGAGCCCTCGAGGTCCAGCGACCCGTCGGGGTGGAAGGCGGTCGGGGTGGCGGTGATGATGCTGGGGCGCGTCATGTCAGTCCTTTCGGGACGGGGCGTCGGAAGAGGAGGTGTGATCCGTGGGTGAGGTCGCATCGACGGGTGAGGTCCGTCCGCGGCGCCGGGCGAGCAGCGAGCGCAGCACCGGCCAGAGCAGGGAGAGCACGGCCATCAGCAGCAGGCCGAGCGAGATCGGGCTCCACACCTCGAAGAACGAGCGGTTCCCGGACAGCACCAGGGTGCGGGCCAGGTTCTCCTCGGCGATCGGGCCCAGGATCAGGCCGAGGACGACCGGTCCGGCGGGGATGCCGACCCGCTTGAACACCAGCCCGATCAGCCCGAACAGCAGCATGGTGCCGACGGTGAAGACGTTGTTGCTGGTGGCGAAGGTGCCGACCACGCAGAAGATGAGGATGGTCGGCCACAGGATGTGGTTGGGCGTGTCCAGCAGCTTGACCATGCCGCGCAGCCGGGCCAGGCTCGCGACCAGCGAGATCAGGGTGGCCAGCACCATGATCGCCGCGATGCTGACCAACAGGTCGGGCTGCTCGGTGAACAGTCGCGGACCGGGCTGCAGGCCCCATATCAGCATCGAGCCGATCATCACGGCCATCACCGAGTCACCCGGGATGCCGAGCGCCATGGTGGTGGTCAGCGAACCGCCGAGGGTCGCGCTGGAGGCGGTGTCCGAGGCGACCACGCCCTCGATGTTGCCCTTGCCGAAGGTGTCGCCTGTCGTGGACGCGCGGCGGGCGCGGTCCCAGCCGATCAGCCCGGCGATGTCGCCGCCCGCGGCGGGCACCAGGCCGACCGCGGTGCCGACCCCGGCACCGATCCCGAACGGCTTGGCCGAACGGCGGATCTCGGCCCTGTTGGGCCACCAGCGGCCCAGCGACGAGATCGGCTTCACCTTGTGCTCGTGCGCGGTGAGCATCTGGTCGAAGAGCTCGGCGACGCCGAAGAGGCCGATGATGACCGCGATGAAGCTGAAGCCGTCCTGAGCGAGGTTGATGTTGCCGAAGGTGAAGCGGCTGTCACCGGTCGCGCTGTAGAGCCCTACGGTGCCGAGCAGCAGCCCGAAGGCACCGGCCAGGACGCCCTTGAGCATGGACCGGCTGGACACCCCGATCATCACGGTGAGGCCGAAGATGACCAGCGCGAACAGCTCGGGGGAGCGGAAGTAGTTGCGGGCCACCGTCGCCACCGGGATGGCGGCGACGACGAAGAGCACCATGCTGACCAGGATCGCCAGCGCCGAGACCAGCGCGGACATCGTCAGGGCCAGCCCCGCCTCTCCCTTCTTGGCCATCGGGTAGCCGTCGAAGGTGGTGGCGATGGAGGCCGGGGTGCCCGGGGTGTTGATGAGGATGGCGGGGATCCGGTCGCCGAAGTTGGCGGCGACGTAGATGGTGAGCAGCACCGCCAGCCCGGGCACCGGGTCCATGGTCAGCGTGAAGCCGGCCGCGAGCGCGACCGCCATGGTGGCGGTGACCCCGGGGAAGGCGCCGACCAGCAGGCCCAGGAAGAGGCCGATGAGCATCGAGGTGGCGACCTCGAGGCTGAGCAGCGCGGTGAGCCCCTCGGCGACGGCGTTCACAGGGGGATCCTCAGCAGGACCCCGAACAGGCCGTAGGTCAGGGCGGCGGTGAGCACCGGGAAGAGCAGCAGCGACTGCCAGGTCCTGGCCCCGTAGAGCCAGGCGAGGGCCGCGAGCAGCAGGGCACTGGCATACGGGAAGACGCGCAGCTCGTAGCCGAGCAGCACCACCTCGCGCAGCTCCCACACCGCGATGAAGGCGATCGTCAGCACCAGCGTCAGGCCCAGCTGCAGCGGGCCCCCCGAGCGGATCCGCTCCAGGTCGTCCCGCGGGTCGGCGGCCCGGAGCAGGACGATGACGAGGCGTCCGAGGGCGGCGGCCAGACCGGCTCCGGCGAGGAGGGTGGGCCAGAACCGGGCGTCGATCTGCCCGGGCCCCGCCTCCCGCCGGAGCTCGATCTGCTGGGCGAGCACGAGCGCCGTGCCCATGAGGACCGCCCCGGCGACCGCCACGGCGATCTCCATGGCGCGCGAGGGCGCCGGCGGGGTGTCGTCCGGTCCGGGCTGTTCCCCGACCATCTCTGTGCCGTCCACCGCCCTCGCGTCCACGGCGACGTGCTCGCTGCTCATGCTCAGTCGCCCAGCAGGCCCTGGAAGGTGTCGAACTCGTCGTTGACGAACGAGCCGAACTCCTCGGAGTCGCGGTAGACGACGAGGTTGCCGGCGTTCTCCTGGAAGTCCTGGTAGGACTCGGTCTCGACGGCCTCGGCGACGGCCTCCTCGAGGGTGGCGGCGATCTCCTCGTCCACCTCGCCCTGGGTGTAGATGCCGCCCCAGCCGCCGAACTCGACGGCGGTGCCGACCTCCTCCTCGACGGTGGGCACGTCGGGCAGGTCGCGGTGCCGCTCGTCGTGCATGACGCCGAGGACCCGGACGGCGTCGCCCTGGGCGAGCGCCTCACCGGCACCGGAGACCGCGGCCTCGACCTCGCCGGAGGCGGCGGCCGAGACGGCGGTGGCCCCGCCGTCGTAGGCGACCGGGGCGAACTGGGTGCCGACGGCGTCGTTCATCCCGAGGGTGGCCGCCTCCCAGATCGAGCCGGCGCCGGAGTTGGCGACGCTGACCTCGCCGGCGGTGGCGGCGTCGACCAGGTCCTGCAGCGTCTCGTACTCGGAGTCGGCCGCGACGCTGATGACCCCGGGGGCCAGCATGATCTGACCGACGAAGGTGTAGTTCTCGGGCATCACGTCGGCGCCCTGGGTGGTGTTGAGCATGGCGATCTCCACCGGGCCGAAGCCGATGACGGTGCCGTCGGCCTCCTGGTCGGCGACGTACTCCATGGCGATGGCGCCGGAGGCGCCGGGCATGTTCTCCGGGATCACGCTGACGCCGAGGATGTCCTCGAGCTCGGTGGCCAGCGCGCGGCTGGACAGGTCCGAGCCACCGCCCGGGTCGGCCTGGATGATCAGCCGGATGTCGTCGGTGGGGTAGTCGGCCGCGTCGCCCTCGCCGTCGTCGGCCGGGGTGCACCCGGCAGCGGTGAGCGCGATGAGGGCGGCGCCGACCCCGAGGGTGCGGGGCATACGGGAAAGGGACATGGTCAGACTCCTTTGTGAGACCGGGCGGGATGTCCGGGATCGAGTGCAATCGATTACATGCAAGTGAACACGGGGTCACCGAAGCGATGTAATCGATTGCACGTCACGGTATGCCGACCTTGCCCGGTCTGTCAACAGCGCCCCACCGGGCGCAGCGCGTGGGCCCTGCAGCAACCACAGGCGACGCTCGGTCGAGTATGGGGAGGCCCGGGTCAGGGGAGGACGGCGCCCTGGTCGGGGTAGGACGGCTGGGCGCCATGGTGCTGCACGGCGTAGGCGCCGACCCGCACCGCATGGCTGACCGCCTCCGGCAGGTCGTCACCCTGCAGCAGCCGCGCCGCGAGGGCCCCGGTGAAGGCGTCACCGGCGCCGGTGGTGTCGACCACGGACACCTGCGGGCTCGGGTGCGAGGTCGGTCGCGGGAGGTCGTCGGCCGCCTCTGCCGCCCCAGCGGCCCCGCTCGAGGTCGCTCCCGCACGGCGGGCCACCACCGCACCGGCCCCGCCGAGGGTGATGACCACCGAGCGCATCCCGGCCCCGAGCAGTGCGGTGGCGAGCGCACCGGGCGGCCCGGCGGCGACCTCCGGGCCCAGCCCCAGCTCCCCGGCGGCCAGCGCGGCCTCGTGCTCGTTCACCACCACCGGGTCGGCCAGGGTGAGCACGTCGACGTCGACGCTGGACCAGGGGGCGACGTTGAAGATCGTCCGTATGCCCCGCTCGGCAGCCGCCCGTACGGCCGCCTCGGTGGTCTCTCGGCGCAGCTCGCCCTGGAGCAGCAGCAGGTCCTCGGCCGCCATCGCGGCGACCGCGTCCCGGACCTGTTCCGGCCCCACCTCGGCGTTGGCGCCGGGGATGACGACGATGGTGTTCTCCCCGTCCGCACTGACGGTGATGACGGCCAGCCCGGTGCGCACCTGCGGCAGCGCGCCCACCTGCGTCAGGTCCACCCCGGCAGCCCGCAACGACGCCAGCGCCACGTCGGCGTCGGGGTCCTCGCCGACGGCCCCGACGAAGCTCACGTGCGCCCCCTGGAGCGCGGCGGCGAGCGCCTGGTTCGCGCCCTTGCCACCGGGGGAGCGTTCCCCGCCGGTGCCGAGCAGCGTCTCGCCCGGGGCGGGGTGGCGCTCGACGTGCGCGAAGAGGTCGACGTTGGTGGACCCGACGACCAGCAGCCGGCCGGTCATGCCCGGCTCGCCTCCGCGAGCAGCTCCAGCACGTGCCGGTACGGCTGGCCGGTAGCCCGGGTCATCCCGATCTCGCAGGTGCGGTTGGAGGACACGAAGCCGGGTTCGTCTGTGCGGTTCTCGGCGGTGCGCGGGGAAGCGGTCTCAGCACGGGGAGGCGTCACCCGGGCGACGATACCCGCGACCTCCGCCGCCTCCGCCGCGGTGGCCGAGGCGGTGAGCTCGGGGTGCAGCAGCCCGCGGTCACCGGCGAACGCGCAGCAGCCCCAGGACACCGGCACCACCACGTCGCTGGACACCGCCCGGGCGAGCGCCACCAGGGCCTCGGTGCTCCCAGCGCGCTCCGAGGAGCAGGTCGGGTGCACCACCAGGGTGCGGTCGCTGCGCCGCACGGTGAGCCGCGGCAGCACAGTCTCCCGGACGAAGTCGACGGCGTCCACCACCCGCAGCTCCGGTGCCCGCTCGGCGAGCATCACCACCAGGCCCTCGACGCACGAGGAGGCCTCCACCACGACCGGCAGCCTGCCCCCCTCGGTGGCCCGGCGCAGGGCACGGACCACGCGGGTCGCCATCACGGCATACCCGGTGCTCATGCCCTTGGACTTCCACGGGGTCCCGCAGCACAGGCCACCGAGCCCCTCGGGGGTGCGCAGCGGCACGTCCGCGCGCACGCACAGGTCCACCAGGGCGCCGGCGGCCCCGGAGCCGAGGTCACCGGTGTGCCCGCCGGGCTCGGTGCCGAACATCTCGCCGATGCAGGTGCTGAAGAGCACCGCCGCGGGGGAGTCCGGGTCCAGCTCCTGGCGCCGGGTGCCGCCCCCGGGCAGCCGGCCGTCGTAGAGCGGCACGGTGTCGGTGCCGGCCACTGCCCGCACCACCCGGGTGGCGGCGACCGGGAGACCCGAGGGCAGCAGCTTCGCGGTGCTCAGCGCCAGCCCGCCGAGCGGGCCGACGGTGCCCCAGGCCCGGGCCGCCCCGGCCCAGGCGGCGTCCACGACCCGCCCCGCGGACTCGCGGCGCAGCCGGCGGGTCAGGTCGCCGGTGTCGATGAGGACCGGGCAGGCGCTCTGGCACATGCCGTCCACGGCGCAGGTCTGGTTGCCGTCGTAGTCGTAGTCCCGTTCCAGGGAGTCGGCGAGGGCGTGGTCGCCGGCCTCCCGCGCGGTCTGGATGTCGCGGCGCACCACGATCCGCTGCCGCGGGGTGAGGGTCAGGTCCTTCGACGGGCAGACCGGCTCGCAGTAGCCGCACTCCACGCACCGGTCGACCTCCTCCTCGACCCGGGGGGAGGGTTTGAGGTCCTGCAGGTATGACGTCGGCTCGTCCGAGAGGACCGCCGCCGGGTTGAGCAGCCCGCGCGGGTCGATGAGCCGCTTCACATCCCACATGACGGCGTAGAGCTCGTCCCCGTACTGCCGGCGCACGAAGGGGGCCATGATCCGGCCGGTGCCGTGCTCGGCCTTGAGCGAACCGCCGCGGCCCAGGACCAGGTCGACCATGTCCTCGGTGAAGGCCTCGTAGCGGCGCATCGAGGCCGGGTCGTCGAAGCGCTCGTTGAGCATGAAGTGGACGTTGCCGTCGCGGGCGTGCCCGAAGATCACCGAGTCCTGGTAGTCGTGCGCGGCGAACAGCTCGGTGAGCGCCACGCAGGTCTCGCCGAGCACGTCGACGCCGACGACGACGTCCTCCAGCAGGGCGTTGGTGCCCGCCGGCCGCGCACCGGCCACCGCCGAGAAGAGGCCCTTGCGGACCTTCCACAGCCCGGCCCGCTGACCGGTGTCCCGGGTGAGCCGGGCCGGGGCGGTCAGCGGCAGCATGTCCAGGGTGGGGGCCGCCGCCGCCAGCGCGGCGTCCAGCTCGTCGCCGGTGCCGCCCTGCCACTCGACCAGCAGCGCGGCGTGCTCGTCCACGCCGAGCGCCGCGATCTGCGGTGGGCACCGAGGGTCCTGCTGGGCCACCCGCAGCGAGGCAGCGTCGAGCAGCTCGGCGGTCGCGACGTCGGTGCCGGCCAGCGCGGGCACCGAGCCGGTGGCCTCGCCGATGGTGTCGAAGACGAGCAGCCCGGTGGCGACCTCCGGGTGCACCGGGACGGTCGCCAGCACGGCGGAGGCGACGAACCCGAGGGTGCCCTCGCTGCCGACCATCAGGTGCACCAGCATGTCCAGCGGCCGCTCGAAGTCGAGGAGCGCGTTGATCCCGTAACCCATGGTGTTCTTCATCGAGAACAGCCGCTCGATGGTGGCCACCGAGGCCGGGTCGGCGAGCACCCGGCGGCGCAGCGCCAGCAGCCCGGCCACCAGCTCCGGCTCCCGGGCCGCCAGCTCGGCCTCGGCGTCCGGGGCGCCCGAGTCGATGACGGTGCCCGAGGGCAGCACGAAGGTCATCGACTCCAGGGTGGCGTAGGTGTTGAGCTCGGTGCCGCAGTGCATACCGCTGGAGTTGTTGGCGATGACGCCGCCGAGCGTGCAGGCGCCCTCGCTGGCCGGGTCCGGCCCGAGCTTGCGGTGGTAGGGCGCGAGCCGGGCGTTCACCGCGCGCACCGTCACCCCCGGCTGGACCAGGACCCGCGCCCCGCCGTCCAGGACCTGCACGTCGGTGAAGTGGCGGCGGGTGTCGACCAGCACCGCGTCGGTGATCGCCTGCCCGGACAGGCTGGTGCCGCCGGAGCGGAAGGTGATCGGCGCGCCGACCCGGTCGCAGGCGGCCATCACCGCGGCCACCTGGTCGGTCGAGGTGGGGCGGACCAGCAGCTCCGGGGTCAGCAGGTAGTGCGAGGCGTCGTGCGCCAGCGCGTGCAGGTCCAGCGGGCGCCGGCTGACGGTGCCCGCCCCCAGCTCCGTGGCGAGGGAGCCCTCCAGCCGGCTCCAGGGGATCTCCAGGGTCGTCCGCGGCACGCCGGTCAGCCTAGTGCGGCGCCGCCGCAGACCCGCAGCACCTGCCCGGTCACGTAGCCGGCACCGGGGGAGGCCAGGTAGGCCACCGCTGCACCGATCTCCTCGGGGCGTCCCATCCGGGGCAGCACCTGCTGGCTGAAGTCGTAGCTGACGGTCTCCGTGAGCGGGGTGGCGATCGGCCCGGGGGCGACCGAGTTCACGGTGATGCCCTGGGTCCCCAGCTCCTTGGCGAGCCACTTCGTCAGGGCGATGATGCCGCCCTTGGAGGCCGCGTAGGCAGGGCCGGAGCGGCCCTCGTCCTCGCCGCCGGAGGACGGACCGCCCATGATCCCGCTGATCGAGCTGATGTTGATCATCCGTCCCGAGCCCTGCGCCTGCATCGCCGGCTGCGCGCTCTGGCAGAAGAGGAAGGTGCCGCGCAGGTTGGTGTCGATGTCGCGGAACCACTCCTCGTCGGTGATCCCGGGCAGTCCGCTGCGGCTGGCGGTGCCGGCGTTGTTGACCAGCACGTCGAGCCGGCCGAAACGCTCCAGCACCTGCGCCACGGCACCCTCCACCTGGGTGCGCTCGCGCACGTCCACGCTCAGCCCCTGCACGGTGCTGTCCGGGTATGCCGCGCGCAGCGCCGCGACCGTGTCCGCCGGATCGGCCACGTCGACGGCGACCACGTGCGCGCCGCGGGCGGCCAGCTGCTCGCAGATCGCGGCACCGATGCCGCGTGCGGCGCCGGTGACCAGCGCCACCGCGCCGGTGAGGTCGAAGAGATCGGTCATGTCATACCCCCAGGAGGTCGGGAAGCCAGTTGGACAGGATCGGCAGGTAGGTCACCAGGAACAGCACGATCATCACCGCGACCAGGAACGGCACCGACCCGCGGATCACGTCGCCCAAGGAGGTCTTGGCGATCCCGGCCGCGACGAACAGGTTGACCCCGACCGGCGGGGTGATCATGCCGACCGCCAGGTTGACGACCATCAGCACGCCGATCGTGGTGACGTCCACCCCGACCTCGAGCAGGACCGGGGCGAGCAGCGGCACGAAGAGGTAGAGCGCGGACACCGCGTCGATGAACATCCCGACCACCAGCAGCATGAGCAGCACGATGAGCAGGATGAGGAACCTGTTCTCGGTGATCGAGAGCAGGGCGTCGGCGACCGTGGAGGCGACCTGGTTGGCGGTGATCACGTAGGCGAAGACCGAGGCCGAGCCGACGATGAGCATGACCACCGAGGACTGCACGGCGGCGACGGTGAAGACGGTCGGCAGCTTGAGGATGCTGATCTCGCGGTAGACGACCAGCCCGACGAAGAGCGCGTACGTCGAGGCGACCACGGCCGACTCGGTCGGGGTGAAGATGCCGCCGTAGATGCCGCCCAGGATGATGACCGGCACCAGCAGGCCCGGCACGGCGTGCAGGAAGGAGCGGAACCAGTGGGTGCCGGCTCGCCCGTCGCCGACGTGCTCGCCGACCTCCTGCTCGACCTCGGAGCGGTGGTCGGCGGCCGGGGCCAGGTGGGCCGAGCTGCCGTGGCCGGGGCCGCTGCCGGAGGACACGGTCGCCGCGTCGTCCGCGGCGCGTGTCCCGGTGGCACCGGCGGCACCGGCGAGGGCCGGTTCGCGGCCCGCGGCCGGCATCATCCGGGGCACCAGCGACGCCGCGACGATGAGCGCGACGGCCATCATCAGACCGGGCACGATGCCGGCGATGAACAGCCGCCCGATCGACACCCGCTGGAAGTCGGAGACGACCACCGCGAAGACGATGAAGGCGATGCTCGGCGGCACCACGATGCCCATCGAGCCGGCGGCGGCGACCATCGAGGCCGCGTGCCGCTTGGCGTACCCGCGGCGGATCAGCGCCGGGATGAGGATGCTGCCGATGGCCGCGACCGTCGCCGGCCCGGAGCCGGAGATGGCCGAGAAGAAGAACGCGGAGATCACCACGACCATCGCCAGGCCGTTCTTGAACCGGCCCACGCAGGCGTCGGCGAAGTCGATGAGCCGGGCACTGATCCCGGCATACTCCATGATCGCGCCGGCCAGGATGAAGAACGGGATGGCCAGCAGCGTCTCGGACGACAGCGAGGCGTAGATGACGCTCGGGATCACCGAGAGCTGGCCGATGCCGGCGGTGTAGACCAGGGTGGTGATCGCGGCCAGGCCGAGGGAGAAGGCCACCGGCACCCCGATGAAGAGCAGCAGGAAGAACGAGCCGAAGAGGATGAGCTCGATCATGCGGGGGCCTCCGTCTCACGGGTGCCGTCGGTGCGGCGGCTGCCGTCGACGGTCCGGTCGCCGGCCGGGTCGGTGGGGTTCGGGTCGCGCAGGTCGCGCACGGTCACGTGCACGGTGCGGACGATGCCCAGCGCCGAGCCGACCGGCAGCGCCAGGCTGAACAGCCACTGCGGGATCTGCATGGCCGGCGTCGTACGACCGCTGGACAGCTGCGAGGAGGTCTGGTCCCAGCCGTACCAGCCGAGGATGAGGAAGAAGACCACCATCGCCACCCCGATCAGCACGGTCAGCACCTGCCGACCCCGGCCCCGCATCCGGTCGTGCAGCAGCGAGAAGCCGAGGTGGGCACCCTCACGGACCCCGATGGCCGCACCGATCAACGTCATCCAGACCGCGACGTTGACGGTGATCTCGGTGGTGAAGGCCAACGACGCGTTGAGGAAGTAGCGGCTGACCACGTTGATGAACGCGACCACCGTGATCACCGCGAACGCGGCTGCGGCCAGCCCGTTCTCCACGGTGCTCAGCACCTTGTCGAGGGTGGTCATCGGCTCACTCGTCTGGGGTGACGGCCTCGACGAGGTCCTCGCCCCAGACGTCCTGGTAGTCGTCGTAGACCGGGGTCATCTGGTCGCGGAAGGCGGTGGACTCCTCCTCGGTGAGCTCGACCACGTCCATCTCGCCCTTGAGCTCCTCGAGCTGGCCGGCCTCGTTCTCCCGGTTGTTGGCGATCTGCAGCTCGGCGGCCTCCTGCGCCGCGGCGGTCACCAGCTCCTGGTCCTCCTCGGACAGGGAGTCGAAGACCTCCTTGTTCATGCCCAGGATCAGCGGGTCGTAGACGTAGTTCCACATCGTCAGGTTGTCCTGCACCTCTTCGAGGCCGGAGGTGTAGATGATGTCGATCGGGTTCTCCTGGCCGTCGATGGTGCCCTGCTGCAGGGAGGTGAAGACCTCCGAGAAGCTCATCGTGGTCGGGTTCGCACCCATCTCCTGGTAGATGTCGTCGAAGAGGCCGATGCCCGGGATCCGGACCTTGAGACCGTTCAGGTCGTCGGGGGTGCGCACCGGGCGGGTCGAGTTGGTGAGCTGGCGGAAGCCGCTCTCGCCCATCGCCAGCAGCTGCACGCCGCGCTCGGCGGCGGCCTCGGTGTAGGCGTCGATCCCGGTGTCCTCCAGGGTGGCCCGCGCCTGCTCCAGGTCGGTGTAGAGGAAGGGCGCGTTCACCGCGCCGAACTTCGGGTCGATGCTGGCGTAGATGATGGTGGAGTTGAAGGACAGGTCCTTCTCGCCGCTCATCAGCTGCTCCAGGCCGGCGACGGTGTCGCCGTTGGAGAGCTGCTCGTTGGGGAAGATGTTGACGGAGATGCGTCCGTCCGAGCCCTCCTCGACCTGCTCGGCGAACAGCTCGGCGCCATCGTTCCAGGTCGAGGTGTTGCCGGTGGTGATGGTGAAGTCCCAGTCGTAGGTGTCGCCGTCGGCGCTCGCGCCGCCGCCTCCACCGCACGCGGTCAGGACGAGTCCGGCGCTGAGCGCCAGCGACAGGGCGTAGGTCTTGGTCTGCTTCACGATGCGGTCTCCTACAGGGTCGGGGCGCGGTCGTTGCACCCGCGCCATGGGGTCGGCACCGACGGAGACGCTTCAGGGGCACACCGTCGTGTCCTGGGATCGATCGTGCGTGCTCGGTGGACGCTGTGTCAACGTTCCATCACGTGATCATCGACATTGCCGTTCCACGATGCGAGACGCGACTTTACCTCCGCTGGTCACGTCTGCATACTGCCGTTATGCGCAATGATGCGATCGACGATCCGTTGGATCGGATCCGGGACCGGGGCCAGATGTTGAGACGTTCCGCAACCTGGAACGTCGCTCAGGCTATGGAGGAGTCCCCCGCCGGGTCGGGGACGCAGAGCATCCACCGCGCGCTGACCCTGCTGAACCTGCTCGGCGTGATGGCCCGCGACCGCCCGGACGGGGTCACCCTGGCCGAGCTCGCGCACACCAGCCGCCGGCCCAAGGCCAGCGTCCACCGGGTCGTCGCGACGCTGACCCAGATGGGCTACGTCGAGCGGCTCGAGCCCTCCGGCCGGTACCGGCTGGGGCTGCAGTCCCAGATCCTCGGCGAGCTCGCCGGGGAGCGGACCGACCCCCTCATCCGGACCGCGGTGCCGAGCATGCTGCGCCTCGCCGAGCTCTCCGAGGACACCACCTTCCTCACGGTCCGGCAGGGGTCGTTCTCGATCTGCGCCCGCCGCGAGGAGGGCTACGGGGAGATCCGCAACAACGCCCTGGCCGTCGGGGACCGGCACCCGCTCGGGGTCGGTGCCGGCAGCCTGGCCATCCTCGCGGCCCTGGACGACGCAGAGGTCGCGCACGTCGTCGAGGTCAACGAGGAGATCATGACCCGCCGCTACCCGCGGATCTCCCCGGAGCTGCTGCGCTCGGTGCTGCAGCGCAGCCGGGAGCAGGGGTATGCCCTCAACGAGGGGCTCGTCGCCCCCGGCTCCTGGGCCATCGGCGTGGTGCTGCAGGTGCCCGGCCGGGGACCGGTGGCCGCCCTCTCGATCGCCAGCATCGAGGCACGACTGACCGGCGACCGTCGCGACGAGCTCGTGACGGTCATGAAGAAGGAGGCCTCGCTCATCGAGGCCGCACTCACCCATAGCGACGACGAGGACAGCACAGGCCTGCCCTCGCGTCAGACCCCTAGGAGGACCACGTGACCGCATCACCGGTGATCACCGGATGGGCCCACACCCCGTTCGGCAAGTCCCAGGAGCCCGACGTCGAGTCGCTGCTGGCCAGCGTCTCGTCCGCGGCCCTGGAGCACGCCCAGGTCGACAGCTCGGACCTGGACGGCGTCTTCGTCGGCGTCTTCAACGCCGGCTTCTCGACCCAGGGCTTCGAGGCCGGCCTGGTCGGCGTGGGCCAGCCCGGGCTGGGCCGCGTGCCCGCCGTCCGGCTGGAGAACGCCTGCGCCACCGGCTCCGCCGCGCTGTATGCCGCGCTCGACTTCGTCCAGTCCGGCCGCGGGAAGGTGGCGCTGGTCGCGGGCGCGGAGAAGATGACCGCCAGCAGCCCGCAGATCGTCAACGACGCGCTGCTGCACGCCTCCTACCGGGTGGAGGAGGAGTCCGCCGGCAGCTTCGCCGCCATCTTCGGCCAGATCGCCGGGCAGTACATGGAGCGCTACGGCGACCACAGCGACACCCTGGCCCGGATCGCCGCGAAGAACCACGCCAACGGGGTGCACAACCCCTACGCGCACATGCGCCGCGACCTCGGCTTCGACTTCTGCAACACCGTCTCGGAGAAGAACCCGCAGGTCGCCGGGCCGCTACGGCGCACCGACTGCTCGATGGTCTCCGACGGGGCCGCCGCGATGGTGATCACCGCCGCCGACCTGGCCGGGGCCGCGCCCCGCGCCGTCGGCTTCCGCGGGCGCTCGCACGCCAACGATCACCTGCCGCTGAGCCGACGTGGTGACGTGCTGGAGTTCGCCGGGGCCCGGGCCGCCTTCACCGCCGCGATGGCCGAGGCCGGCACCACCCTGGAGGACCTGGCGCTGCTGGAGACGCACGACTGCTTCACCATCGCCGAGCTGCTGGAGTACGAGGCCTTCGGCCTCGCCGAGCCGGGCAAGGGCGCGACCGCGATCGAGAGCGGCCGGGTCGCCCGCGGCGGCGACCTGCCGGTCAACCCCTCGGGCGGGCTGAAGTCCAAGGGGCACCCGATCGGGGCCACCGGCGTCAGCCAGCACATCATGGCCGCGATGCAGCTCACCGGCGACGCCGGGGACATGCAGGTCGAGGGTGCCGACGTGGCCGGGGTGTTCAACATGGGCGGCGCCGCCGTAGCCAACTACTTCTCGGTGCTGGAGCGGGTCAGGTGAGCGGGTTCGACACGCTCAGCCCCACCCCGGCCCTGAGCCCCCGGACCCGGGCCGTCAGCCTGGCGCAGCCGCTGCGGCACAACGCCGTCCGGTTCGCCGACCGGGACGCGGTCGTCCAGGGGGAGCGGCGGATCACCTGGGCGCAGCTGGACGCGCTGGTCGACGACCTGTGCGCCGACCTGCACCGCCGGGGCGTCGGCCGCGGCGACGTGGTGATGGTGCACTCGCCGAACCACGTCGAGCTGATCCAGGTCATGTACGCCACCTGGCGGATCGGTGCGGTCTTCGCGCCGACCAACTACCGGCTCACCGCGCACGAGGTCGCCGGGCTGGCGGACCTGTGCCGACCGACCGCCCTGGTCTGCCACGTCGACTACCCCGAGCACGCGGCCGCCATCGCCGGTGAGGGGTCGCTGACCTGCGGGACCTGGTGGATCGGGGCGCCGGACGGGCAGGAGGGCGCGATCAGCGGCATACCCTCGGCCGGCGGTGGCGGGGACGCGACCTCGACCACGCCCGAGCCGGTGCACCTGCTGCCCGGGGACCACGCGTGGTACTTCTTCACCTCCGGCACCAGCGGTCGGCCCAAGGCCGCGGTGCTGACCCACGACCAGATGGGTTTCGTGGTCACCAACCACCTGTGCGACCTGATGCCAGGGACCACCGAGGAGGACGCGCACCTGGTGGTGGCCCCGCTGTCGCACGGTGCCGGGATCCACCACGCCACCCAGGTGGCGCGCGCCGCGAAGACGGTGCTGCCGGTCTCGGCCAGCATGGACACCGACGAGCTGTGGTCGCTGGTGGAGCGGGAGCGGGTGACCAACATGTTCACCGTCCCCACCATCCTCAAGGCGCTCGCCGAGGCGCCCGAGGTGGACCGCTACGACCACTCCTCGCTGCGCTACGTCATCTACGCCGGGGCCCCGATGTACATGGCCGACCGGGACCGTGCCCGGCAGGCGTTGGGCGAGGTGCTGGTGCAGTACTACGGGCTCGGCGAGGTGACCGGCAACATCACCGTGCTGCCCCCGCACCTGCACGGGCGGCCCTCGCCGGAGGGCGTCGAGTTCGGCACCTGCGGCTATCCGCGCACCGGGATGGAGGTCAGCATCCAGGACGAGCAGGGTCGGGCCCTGCCCACCGGTGAGCAGGGCGAGATCTGCGTGGCCGGCCCGGCGGTCTTCGCCGGATACCTCAACAACGACACCGCGAACGCCGAGGCCTTCCGGGACGGCTGGTTCCGCACCGGTGACCTGGGCATGGTGGACGGCGAGGGCTTCCTCTACGTCACCGGCCGGGCATCCGACATGTTCATCAGCGGCGGGTCCAACATCTACCCCCGGGAGATCGAGGAGAAGCTGCTCACCCACCCCTCGGTGGGCGAGTGCGCGGTCCTCGGTATGCCGGACGCCAGGTGGGGCGAGGTCGGTGTCGCCGTCTGCGTCCCCGCCAACGGGGGCAGGGTGGACGAGGCCGAGCTGCGGGCCTACCTGGAGCCGATGATGGCGCGCTACAAGGTGCCCAAGCGGTTCGTGGTGTGGGAGGAGATGCCGAAGTCCGGCTACGGCAAGATCGTCAAGCGGGCCATCCGGGACCTGCTGGTCACCCGCGACGGGGGCACGTCGTCGTGAACGCCGCGGACACCCTGGGGCAGAACGAGCAGACCGCCCGCGGACGGGCCGGCGAGCAGCTGGTCCACCGGGGGCCGGCGGGCAGCGAACGGATCATCTCGGTGCCCAGCCCGGTGGTCGTGGTGCGCGAGGAGCTGGCGTCCGGTGAGTTGATCACCGACGCGCTGTGGGCGCTGCTGGAGCCCACCGGGGCGCTCGCGGCGAGCGTGGAGCTGGGCACCGGGACGTTCTCCCACCTGCCCTACGTCTTCCCGGCGCTCGGCGCCCAGGAGGGTGACCCGGTCTCGTTCAGCGAGCCTCAGGTCGCCGCCGGTCCGGCCATGGTGCTCAGCGGCTCCGCGACCGTCGGGTACCGGTACGGCGAGCGGTACACGCATACCCATGCCACCTGGCTGGACCAGCGGGGCAACCTGCGCGGCGGCCACCTGCTGCCCGGGGCCCGGGTCGGGGACGTGCCGATCGAGGTGGTGCTGCGGGCGCTGCCCGGGGCCGAGCAGCTCAGCGCCGACGACCCGGAGACGGGGATGCCGGCCTTTGCGCCGCGCCCGGTGGACCCGGTGACGGCGCCGGTGCCGGAGGGCGCCCCGCGGGCCGTCATCTCGCGGGTGCTGCCCGGGATCCACCTGGACGACGCGGTGGCGCAGGTGTGCGCGGAGGCCGGCTTCACCCGGGCCCGGGTGCGCGCCAGCCTCGGCAGCACGGTCGGGGCGCGGCTGGTCGGGGAGGACGGCGACATCGTCGAGGTCGACTGGCCGGCGGTGGAGTTCACCCAGCTCATCGGCGGCCTGGACGGCACCGGTGACGAGCCGCGCATCACGTTGCAGGGCACCCTCGTGGACATCCACGGAGAGGTGCACAACGGGGTCATCCGCCGGGGCGAGAACCCGGTGGCCGTGACCTTCGAGCTCTACGTCGAGGAGGTGCTCCGATGACCGGTCGGGTGCAGGACAAGGTGGTGCTGGTCTTCGGGGCCGGGTCGGTGGGGGAGGGGGTCAGCAACGGACAGGCCGCCGCGATCACGTATGCCCGGGAGGGCGGCGCGGTGGCGTGCGTCGACATCTCGCTGGAGGCGGCGAAGGTCACCGCGGCGATGATCGCCGACGAGGGCGGCCGGGCGGTGGCGCTACGGGCCGACGTCACCGACGAGGCGCAGATCGTGGCCGCCACCGAGGAGACGGTGGCGACCCTGGGCCCGGTGGACGTGCTGCACAACAACGTGGGCGTCACCTTCCTCGGCGGGCCCACCGAGATCACCCTGGAGCGGTGGCGGACGGCGTTCGCGGTGAACGTGGAGTCGGTGCTGCTGAGCGCCAAGCACGTGCTGCCCTCGATGATCGAGCGCGGCGGCGGGTCGATCGTCAACATCTCCTCGGTGGCCGCGCTGCGCGACGTCGGCTACGACTACCCGGCGTACATGGCGGCCAAGGCCGCGGTGAACCAGCTGACCGTCTCGATCGCGCTGCAGAACGCGGCGCACGGGGTGCGGGCGAACTCGGTGGCGCCCGGGCTGATCGACACCCCGCTGGTGCGGGCGCAGCTGTCCTCGCAGGCGGACACCATCGAGGAGCTGCTCGCGGTGCGGCACGCCGCCTGCCCGCCGGGCCGGATGGGCACACCCTGGGACGTGGCCAACGCGGCGCTCTTCCTGGCGTCCGACGACGCGGCCTACGTCAACGGCGTGTGCCTGCCGGTGGACGGCGGACTGACGATGCGCGCGGTCTGACCAGGGGTTGGTCTGGTCAGGCGCGCGGGCGGTCGCTCGGTCAGGCGTCCGTTACGTCGCCGTCCCGCTCGGCGATGCGGGTGATCGCGGCCAGCGTGGCGGGGATGCCCTCGTGCGCGGCGCGGGTCCGGGCCTCGATCTCCCGGTCCGCGTCGTCGCCGTACTTCTCCCGGAACATCGCGAGTCCGGCGGGCAGGAACTCCCACGACTCGGTGAGCCGGGTGCCGCCCTCGACCGGGGCGAGGGCATACCCCCAGCGGACGTAGGAGCCGCCGACGACGAAGGCGAACTCTGTGCCACGCTCGGCCACCACCACCTCGCTGCGGGTCTCCCAGGTGCGCCCGGGGACCTCGTTGCGGCCGGTGAACCAGTCGCCGACCTGGCCGGTGGCGCCCTCGTCCCACCAGCAGCCGGTGCAGATGGGGCTCCACTCGCCGGTCCGGGTCACGTCGGAGACCAGGTCGTACAGGGCCTCCGGGGTGGCGTGGACGGTGACCGACTCGGCGTGCGTGAGAGAGCTCATACCTCGATCGTCGCAGACGGCGAGAGGGCCGAAACGACCTGTGCGGTGTCGGTCCGTCGGGGAGCGCGCCGGGTGCGCCACACTGGGCCCATGGCTGGTGGCGGTGGGTCGGTCGGCGGTGAGCTCGTCGAGGTGCTGGGTGTCTACAACGCGGACGGAGGCTGGCGCGGCGAGGCGGCCTACGTGGTCGGCAAGGTGCTGGGCCGGGCGCACTGCGGCCTGTGCGACGTCACCCACTCGCCGGTGCGCCGCAAGGAGTCCTGGGACGCGCTGCTGGAGCGGGCCCGGGTGCCGATCCGGGTGGTGCACCGCAACGAGCTGAGCGACGCGGAGGCCGAAGCCCTGGTCGGGCTCACCCTGCCGCTGGTCCTGGGCCGGTATGCCGACGGCCGGGACGTGCTGCTGCTCAGCGCCGAGGAGCTGGACGCCCTGGGCGGCTCAGTACGTGACTTCGCCGACGCTCTGCCGGCCGGGGTGCTGGCCCACTGAGCCCGCCACCGCGGTGGCTAACGGTCGCCAGGGCAACCTCTTGTCACCGCGGTGAATGCACGCACCGCGGTGGCTAGCGGTCGTCAGGCAACCTCTACCCACCGCGGTCACCCACCGCGGTGCGGCTGCTCACCCTGCATACCGGGCACGTGGCACCTAGCGTGAAGGAATGCGTGCACTTACCTGGCAAGGCCTGACCGACGTCGCCGTGACCGAGGTCCCCGACCCCGTCCTGCAGGACCCCACCGACGCGGTCGTGCGGGTCACCTCGACCGCCATCTGCGGCTCCGACCTCCACCTCTACAACGTCCTCGGGGCGTACATGACCCAGGGCGACGTCCTCGGCCACGAGTTCATGGGCATCGTCGAGCAGGTCGGCAGCGGCGTCCAGAACCTCGCCGTCGGCGACCGCGTCGTCGTCCCCTTCAACATCAGCTGCGGGCACTGCTGGATGTGCAGCCGCGGCCTCTTCGCCCAGTGCGAGACCACCCAGAACGTGGACCAGGGCACCGGGGCGAGCCTCTTCGGGTTCAGCAGCCTCTACGGCGCGGTCCCCGGCGGGCAGGCCGAGATGGTGCGCGTCCCGCACGCCGACTTCGGCCCGGTCAAGGTGGACCACGGCCTCGCCGACGAGCGGGTGCTCTACCTCTCCGACATCCTGCCCACCGCCTGGCAGGGCGTGGAGTATGCCGCCGTGCCGGACGGCGGGACGCTCGCCGTGATGGGTCTGGGCCCGGTCGGCCAGCTCGCGGTGCGGGTGGCCAAGCACAAGGGTCTGCGCGTGATCGGGGTCGACCTGGTGCCCGAGCGCCTCGAGGCGGCCCGCCGCCACGGCGCCGAGATCGTCGACCTCACCGAGATGAAGGACGTCGGCCAGGCGGTCCGGGACGTCACCGACGGCCGCGGCGCCGACGGCGTGCTGGACGCGGTGGGCATGGAGGCGCACGGCAGCCCGGTGCTGGGGGCCGCGGTCTCCGTCGCGAAGCGGCTGCCCGGCCCGATCGCCCGCAAGGCGATCGAGACCGCGGGTGTCGACCGGCTCGCGGCGCTGCACGGTTCGATCGACGCGGTGCGCCGCGGCGGCACCGTCTCGATCAGCGGCGTCTACGGCGGGATGGCCGACCCGATGCCGATGATGGAGCTCTTCGACAAGGGCGTCCAGCTGCGGATGGGCCAGTGCCACGTGCGCCGCTGGACCGACGAGCTGAACGCGCTGGTCTCCCAGGAGGCCGACGTGCTGGACCTCGAGGGCCTGGCCACCCACCGGGTGTCGCTGGATGAGGCTCCGGAGATGTACAAGACCTTCAACGACAAGGCCGACGGCTGCCTCAAGGTGGTCATGACCCCCTGAGTGCGAGCACGTCCCCCTCGCGGCCCCGGCTGGCGCTCAGCGGAGCGTCGCGCCGGGGTCGCGCTGGTTCAGCCGGGCCGCGGCCCGGCTGCCCAGCACGGTGAGCCGGTCGACGACGGCGGAGGCCGCGGAACCGAGCCGGTCGGCGGCGGCGCTGCCCCGCACCGAAGTCGTCGTGTCCCCGGAGGCGGGGGTGCCCGGCAGCAGGCGGGTGGTCAGGCCCATCACCCGGATGGTGGTGGCCGGCATCAGTCCGTGCACCCGGGAGCCGACGGCGGCGAGGGGGGTGAGGGTGACCATCGGCCTGCCGGCGAGGACGCCGTCGACCATCTTCCG
Organism: Serinicoccus shuyuelongi; assembly: GCF_045032955.1. Taxonomy (NCBI): domain Bacteria; kingdom Bacillati; phylum Actinomycetota; class Actinomycetes; order Micrococcales; family Ornithinimicrobiaceae; genus Serinicoccus; species Serinicoccus shuyuelongi. The sequence goes on from NZ_JBJFZU010000003.1 coordinate 315,626, forward strand.
GGCCGCGCGCCGCGCGTCCATGGACAGCAGCGGCAGGGACGCCGCCGGGGCGAACCAGGCATACTCGGCGGCCCGGTCCCCGGTGAACATGGCGTTCTCGTGGGACCCGGTGCGCATCAGCCCCGGGACGATGCAGGTGGCGCTCACCCCGGTGCCGGCCAGCTCGGCGGCCAGGCCCTGGGTGAAGCCGACCGCGCCGAACTTGGCGGTGGCGTAGGGGAGCAGGTGAGGCGGGGCGACGACGCCGCCGATGCTGGTGACCACGCCGATCCTGCCGCGGTCACGCTCGCGCATACCGGGCAGCACCGACCAGACGGTGTTGACCGCACCGGTGAGCATGGTGCCGATCGCCTCGTCGAAGTGCTCGAAGGCCATCGCCTCGGCAGGCCCGACCTGGATGACGCCGGCGACGTGCAGCAGCACCTCGATCGGGCCCAGCTCCTGCTCGACCTGCTCGACCATGCCCGCGACGGCGTCCCGGTCGGACACGTCGCAGCGCAGCGCCAGCACCCGACCGGCCCGGGGCCCGGTGGTGGCCCGGGCCCGCTGCCGGGCCAGTTCGGCGCCCTGCTGCGTCTCCTCCAGGTCGCGCGCGCAGATCGCCACGTCGTGGCCGCGGGCGGCAAGGTCGGTGGCGATGAGCAGGCCCAGCCCGCGGGAGGCGCCGGCGACCAGGGCGACGGGGCGATCGGTGGTGTCCATCTCTCGACGGTATGCACACACCCCCTGCCCCGCGACCGGGAACGACGGGCCCTGCCCGCCATCTGCGCGACAAGTCCGGATCCGCGCAAGATATGTCTTGCGCAGATCCGGACTTTCCGGTCAGTGCGTGACGCGTGGTGCCGGTGGGATGACCGGGACCCGACCCGGAGAGCCCTACCGATCGTCGGTGGGGCTGACCGTGGTCTGGTTGATCGCGTCGGTGTCCTCGGGGTCCTCGGTGGTCGGGTCGCGCTTCTCGGCGACGATGCTCGCGACCGCGGTGACGACGAGCACCACGACGATGACGACCAGGGAGACCAGGGTCGGGACCGTGGGCACGCCCTCCCAGACGCCGTGCGCCCAGTGCAGGACCAGCTTGACGCCGATGAAGGCCAGGATGAGCGCCAGCCCGTAGCCGAGGTAGCGCAGCTTGCCGAGTGCCCCCTCGAGCACGAAGTAGAGCGCGCGCAGACCCAGCAGCGCGAAGGCGTTGGTGACGAAGACCAGGTAGGGGTCGCCGGTGATGCCGTAGACGGCCGGGACCGAGTCGACGGCGAAGACCACGTCGGTGCCCAGGATCGCCAGCATCACCAGGCCCAGCGGGGTCAGCGCGCGCTTGCCCTGCTCGCGGACGCTGAGCTTGGTGCCCTGGTAGTCGTCGGTGATCGGCCAGAAGCGGCGGACGATCTTGACGGCCTTGAGCTCGTTCACGTCGGTGTGCGTGTCGCTGCGGGCATCCTTGAGCACGCCCCAGGCGGTGAAGAGCAGGATCGCGCCGAAGACCAGGAAGATCGCGGCGAACTGGGAGATGAGCACGGCGCCGAGCGCGATGAAGATGGTGCGCAGGACCAGCGCGCCGATGATGCCGAAGAGCAGCACCCGCTGCTGCAGCTCACGCGGGACGGCGAAGGTCGTCAGGATGAGGATGAAGATGAAGAGGTTGTCGACCGAGAGGGACTTCTCGACCAGGTACCCGGTGTAGTACTCCAGCCCGATCTGGTGGCCGTGCACGTTCCACACGTAGAGGCCGAAGGTGAGCGGCAGCGCGATGTAGAACGCGGACCAGCCCAGCGCCTCCTTCATGGAGACGGCGTGCGGACGGCGGGTGATGAGGAAGTCCAGCGCCAGCAGGGCAAGGATGCCACCGACGGTGATCAGCCAGAGGTTGAGATCGGCGATCGTGTGCAGCTCGGACGGGTCGGGGACGGATTGGGACAGCACGGGCACGATGGGACCTCGCAGCCTTCGGGGGTGCGAGGTCTCCTTCACCCCGGGTGGGGCGCGTGCCGAGCGCGGTATAGGACCGCGCGTAGTGACCGGCAACGACTTTGGGAAGTACTCCCCTCGTGAGGTTCAGGGTAAGGAGGGGTGGGCGGTCGGTCAAGCGGGGACGGCGCCTGGTCAGCGACTCGTGCGCGCGGCCGGTGAGGCTGCCGATGAGTTCGGGGCGGCAGCGAGGTCGGTCCCCTCATGGCAACCGTGATCATGCATGCAGTGGTGTCCCTGGACGGCTTCATCGCTGACGAGCGCGACGACGTCGGCCCGCTCTTCGACTGGTACTTCAACGGCGACACGCCCCTGGTGGGGGAGGAGGGGGAGCAGCGGCACGCCCGCTTCCGGGTGGGCCGCCGCTCTGCCGACTACGTCCGCGGGGTGTGGGAGCGGACCGCGGCGACGATCCAGGGACGACGCCTGTTCGACCTGACGAACGGGTGGGAGGCGGAACCGCCGGCCGGGGAGCACCTGCTCGTGGTCGCCCACCGCCCCAAGCCGCGGGGGTGGCACCCGGAGGCGGACGTGCCGTTCTTCACCGACGTCGGCGCCGCCGTCGACGAAGCGAGGCGGCGGGCCGGGGACCGGGTGGTCGCGGTCTGTGCCGGGGAGGTCGGCGGCCAGGCGCTCACCTTCGGCCTGGTGGACCGGGTGGCGATGGACGTGGTGCCGGTGGTCTTCGGGTCCGGGAGGCGCTTCTTCGGGTCGGTGGACTCCCGGCACCTGCTCGAGGACCCCGACGTGGTCATCCAGGGCGAGCGGGTGCTGCACCTGAGCTTCCCGGTGCGCCGCTGAGAGCAGCCGGGCCCCGAGGGTGGCGGTGCCGGTGCCTAGACCGTCGCGTCGTCGAAGGCCGGGTGGTGGCTACCGACGTCGCGGGCGGTGGCCAGATGGCCGCCCAGGTATGCCCCGACGCCGGAGGCTCCTGCGCCGCCGAGGGCGAGCACCGCACCGAGGCGGTGGTGACCCTGGCGCCGAGCGATCCAGGACGCGGCATACGCGCCGACCGCGACCCCGTTGCTGGCGGCGTGCACCAGCCCGACCCGCTTCTCCCGAGGACCGGTGGCCGACCACTCGGCCCAGCCGGTCCAGGCGGTGGGGCCGGCGGTGAGGAGCCCGGTGGCGACCAGGCGCTGGGCGGCCTTCTGGGTGCCGGCGCCGCCGACGAGGTCGAGGACGGTGGCGGAGGTCCAGGACCCCATGGTGACGTCGGTGAGCAGCGGGTGCAGCGCGTGGCCCAGCCACTCGCCGCGCAGGGCTGCGCCGCGCAGTCCGGTGCCGAAGAGCTCGGTGATCTTGGGCTCGATCGCCTGGACCGGGCCGTCGAGGCTGGCGGTGTCCTCCAGGCGCAGGGTCCAACGGACGGGGGCGGGCGGCCGGTGCGTGGGGCTCATCGCCCCATCGTCGTCCTGTCCGGCCCGGACGTCATGTCGAACCGGCCACCATGCGGACGGCCCGGCACCGCCGAGGCGGGACCGGGCCGCCTGTGGGGCATGGGTCAGATGCTCAGCCGGAGGTGCGCAGCTCGTCCTGGGACTGCTGTGCGCTGTCCTTGACCTCCTGGGCGGTGCCCTGCGCCTCGTTCTTGACGGTCTCGGCAGAGTGCTGTGCGCTGTCCTTGACCTCCTGGGCCGCGTGCTGCGCCGGCTCCTTGAGCTGCTCGGCGACGTCCTGACCGGCCTCCTTGGCCTTGTCGACCAGGGGCTGGGCGCGGTCCTTGAGGTGCTGGGCGGCGTCCTGCTCCTGCTCGGTGGCGGGCATCAAGGAACCGACCAGCCAGCCGGCGCCGAGCGCGATCAGGCCGACGGCCAGGGGGTTGCCCCTGGTCTGCTGGCGGGCCCGGCCGGGCAGGTCCTGCACGGCGGTGCCCGCCTGGCCGGCGGCGCCCTGTCCGGAGGAACCGAGGGAGTGGGCGGTGTCCATGGCGGAGTCCTTCGCGTCGGTGACGGACCCCATCACGCGGTCCTTGAGGTGGGACGCCTTGGCGGCGACCTTGTCCTTCTGTCGTTGTGCCACGTTGCCGGGCGAGACGGTCTCGCCCAGGTCGTTCACGTGGTGGCTCAGGCTGCGCCTGGTCTGCTCGATCTCGGCGCGGATCTGGTCCGGGTCCTGGGTGCTCATCGGTGGTCCTCGTTTCCCTTGAGTGCGTCCGGGATCTCCTGGACGGTGTCCACCGTCTGAGGCATCCCCTGGATGTCTTTCAGCTCCTTGCGTCCGAGCACGGCCAGCACGGCCGCGACGACCGCCCAGAGGACGGCCACCACGAGCGCGGACCAGCCCAGACCGATCAGGTCGCCCAGACCCCACCAGAGGGCCAGGGAGAGGAAGAGAAGCACGAAGTGCCCCGCCACCCCGGCCCCGCCCAGCAGACCCGCACCCTTGCCGCCCCGCTTGGCAGAGGCGGACAGCTCCGCCTTGGCGAGCATGGTCTCCTGCCGGATGAGGTCGGACAGGTCCTGGCTGATGTGGCCGATGGTCTCCCCGAGGGTCGACAGCGAGTGTCCCCTGGGCTCCTCGTGCTGCCCTGCCGGTGTGCCACCGGGGGGCGGGGCCGCCGGGTGGTCGAGGGGGTGGGTCATCGCTGCCCCGGTCCGGTGGTCCCGGGCAGGAACGGGTCGCGACCCGCCACGGGGATGCTGTCGTGGCCGGTGGTGTCGGCATACGGCTCAGGATCAGGCGCGGCCGCCGGCGTGGAGGCGACCGGTGCCGTTGCCACCGGCCGGGCGTAGCCGGCGTCGGGGGTCGTGCCACCGGCCAGACCGTGACCGCCGGTGACGTCCTGGGAGTCGGCGAAGCCCTGGCCACCGGTGGCACCCTGCGCGGGTGAGGTGGGGGAGGAGCTGTCCTTGTCCTGCGTCAGGCCGCGGGTGAACCGCCCGGCCAGCAGACCGACGCCGGCCGCGATGGCGATGAAGGTGCCGGGGCGGCGGCGGGCGAAGCCCTGGACCTCGGTGAGCAGGTCGGCCGGCTCGCGGCTCTCCAGCCAGGACGCGACGCCCTGGGTGCGCTCCGCGGCCTGACGCGCCAGGTCGAGGGCCATCCCCTCCTGCGGGGACCCGTCGGCCAGGGACTGCAGGTCGTCGCCGAGCGTGCGGATGCCCTCGGTGACCTTCTGCTGCTGGGTGCCGGCCTGGCTGCTCAGCTCCGAACGGGTCTGGTCGAGGAGGCTGCGGGCCTGGTCACCCATGGTGGAGGCGACGTGGCCCACCTCCTCCGTGACGGAGTGGGCGACCCGCTGGCCACCCTCCTTCGCGTCGCCGGCGACCTTGCCGGCCTCCTGGGTGGCCTGCTCGCTGCGGCTGGACCGGTCGTCGTCCGCGAGGTGGTCGCCAGCGAGGTGGTCGTCAGCGAGGTGGTCGTCCGCGGGTGCGCCCAGGATCAGGTCGTCTTCCTCGTGGGCGGGGGGCAGGGTCTGGTCGAAGACCTCGTCCTCGGAGCGGGTGTCCGGGACCGGGTCGAGCGACGGGTGCGAGTCGCGCAACGGCTCCGTGTCGCGCTCGGGCGGGGTGTAGGGGTTGGTCATGGGGACATCCTCTCGATGGTGTCGTCCCTCCGCGAGCACTGAGCCAGCCGACGTCACGCGCTGGTCGACCGGACGGGGGTGGAGGTGGACGGACGACGGGAAGCGTGCTGTTTACGACGTAATCACGCCTGGGTAGGTGCCGCAAGCGGTAACGACACCCCCTAGGGGTGAGGCCACGGGGCGGAGAGGGGCCCGTCTGTCCGGATAGCCTGCGCGGACAGCTGGTCCCAGGAACGCAGGAGGGTGTATGCCGATCACACGCCAGGACGTCGGGTGCTGGGTCGTCCGGGGCAACGCCGGGTCGGCGGCGTCGACGTCCGTGCCGTCCGAGGCGCGACCCCAGGAGTGGTGCCTGGCGCGCACCTACCGCAAGGACCTGATCGAGCCCGATGACCTGATCGTCCGCTACCTCGGTGGCCAGAAGACCCCTGGCGTCGTCGAGCTGGGTCGGGTCACCCACCCGGTCGAACCCGCACCCGGTGTCGACAAGCCGGTGGTGCGCTACGCCGCGGTGCCCCTGCAGCAGCCGGTCGCCCGGCAGGTGCTCAAGGACGACCCGGACCTGCTCGGGTGCGAGCTGATCCGGCTCGGAAGGGCAGCCAACCCGCTGCACCTCACGCCGATCGAGACGCTGGCGCTCGCGGCATACCTGGCGCCGGAGGACCTGGAGCGAGCCGGCTGGACGCAGCGGCTCGCCGACCTGCGGCAGTGACCGTGACGGGCGACGGCAGAAGAGTGCCCTGCTGGAGGGATGGCATTCGTGCCGATCCCGAATTGGCGTGTAGAGATCGAGAAAACGATTCCTCGCCCTTCTCAGAAGCATCCCTTTCCCCTATACTTTGATTCTGGGGAGTCGTTGAAGGCTTCACGACCTGACGCGACTGAAGGACATCACGATGACCACATCACCTGAGCGGCCGTATGGTGCGTCGGGCTCCGCACCAGGGCCGGCCTGGCACCCCCACGCCGGTGGACCGGTCGACCCGGCGCCCTTCCACACGCCACCACCGCTGCCGGCCTATGCGCCCCCGCAGCAGGGCCAGTGGGGCCAGCCGGAAGACCGTATGCCGGACCTGCTGCCTCCGACCCCGCCGCCGGCACGCTTCCGATATGCCGACTGGGGCGAGCGCGTCGGAGCCGGCATGGTCGACTGGGGCATCGCCCTGGCCGCGCTGCTGACGGTCAGCACGCTCACCGGATTCTCGGACACCTTGAGCACGTTCGGTGGGTTCGTCTGGCTCGGCCTGATCGGCTACATCGCGTGGCTGAACGGCAGCAAGGGCCAGTCCCCGGGGAAGGCGTTGATGGGGCTCAAGCTCGTCCGCGACGTCGACGGCTCGACGCTGGGCGGTCCGGTGGGAGTGGTGCGTGCGCTCGTCCTCGGCGTGCTGGGCACCATGACGGGTGGCCTCTTCCTCGTGCTGTCGGTTCTCTGGCCGCTCTGGGGTCAGAAGAACCAGGCCCTGCACGACAAGATCGTCAGTGCATCGGTCATCGCCGGTCATCCCAAGGCCAAGCTCGGCAAGGGCATCTTCCAGCCCTGACGGGATGGCGAGAGCGGGCAGCCGGAGGTGCACGCTTCGGCGCCGAGAACCCTGCGGAGGGGCAGTGCGTGGCGCTAGATTGTCGGGTGGACCCTGCGTCGTGAGCACGGGTCGAGCCGGTCGGTGTCCAGTCGACTCAACGTGAGGCATTTCCCACCCGAGTCGCCGAAGAACGTCAAGCGCCTGCGCCTGCCACGGCAGGGAGCGAAAGGACGACGTCGATGTGGGACTTCACGCTGACCCCGACGCCCTTCACCCAGCCGGAACGCGAGCTGCTGGCCGAGGACCTCGTGCGACAGGGGTCCGACCCCTCGCTCCTGGACGTCCTCTCGGCGACGGTCGGGGTGAGCAGTCGGTGGACCCGACCGATGGTGCTGCGCGGGTTCAGCGCCGACGGTGACCTGCGCGGGGCCGCGGTCGTCTTCCTCTGCCGCGACGCCGGACCGAGTTTCGGTATGCCCCGTCTCGCCCGGTCGGCCGTGCGCCGGTTGCCCTCGATCTGGTACTGGGAACGCACGTCCCTCGGCACCGACGGCCACGCCAGTCCCGGGCTGGTGGTCCACGGGGTGGATCGGGGCGAGTTCCGTGACCAGGCCCTGCGCTGGTTGCGTGGCCACCAGCTGCTGGGTGTCGTGGTCGAGTCCCGGACCGAACGGCCACCACGCTCTTCGCGCAGCACGCGCGGGCTCGGGGTCAGCACGGTGTCCCTGGTGTCCCTCCAGGGGTCAGGCCAGGCGCCGCTGCTGGAGCAGCACCGGAACCTGGCCCGCAAGGTGCGGAGGTTCAGCAACCGTGGCGGGACGCTGCGCCTCATCCAGGGAGCCCTGCCCGACGATCTCCGTGAGGAGCTGCTCCCGGCGTACGACGTGCCGCGGCCCCTCAACCCTCCGTTCGTGGAGCTGTACCCGCAGATGGTCCGCGCCCACAGCGCCCTCGACTCCCCGGCCGCCTGGCACGTCGTGGCCGAGATGGACGGCGTGCCCGTCGGCTACCACTCGTGGTGGCACAGCGGGCATACCCTCTCGTTGCTATCCGGGGCGTTCACCCGGCCCACGGGTGGCACCGTCCACGCCTACGAGAACGTCCTCCTGGAGTCGATGACCCTCGCCCGCGACCTCGGGTGCCGGACGGTGCACCTCGGGCCCACCGTCAACGGCGTCAAGCGCGCCCTGTTCGACAGCGACCCCACGGAGCTCCGCTTCGTCGCAGCCCTGCCGCCCGTGCGCTGGGGAGTGGGACTGGCCCTTCCGCACAGCGCCCTGGCGCCGGCAGAGATCGCGCGGGTCACCGGAGGGTGAGCGCAGGCGACGGCAGCCGGTCAGTGCCCGCGGAACGCCTCCTCGAGCCACCAGGACGGCTCGTCGCCGGTCACCCTGGCGTGCACCAGCATCGGTCCGGTCGGCCCGGACGCGACCCAGTCCCGGACGGGCTGCAGGTCCTCGGGTGAGGTGACGGTGACCGCCTCCATCCCGTAGCCGCGTCCGATGGCGGCGATGTCGGTGGCCGGGAAGCGCACGGTCGACAGGTCGTGCCCGCCCGGCCCGAAGTGGTGCACCTCGGCGCCGTAGCCCTCGTCGTCGTAGACCACGACGAGCATCGGCAGCCCCAGGCGGACGACCGTCTCGAGCTCGCTGGCGCCCATCAGGGCGCCGCCGTCACCCAGGGCGGCCACCGGCAGCCTGTCCGGGCGGGCGAGGGCCGCGCCGATCGCGGTCGCGAGGCCCAGCCCGACGGACTGGAAGGCCTGGGTGAAGCAGAAGCCCTGCTCGTCGGGGACCTGCAGGAACATGCTCGGGTAGCCCATGAAGTTGCCGGAGTCGACGGCCAGCACCCGTTGCTCCGGGAGCAGGTCGTCCAGCGCGATGCTCAGCGTCCGCGGGTCGATGCGACCGTCGGCGCTGTCGTCGTCGAACGGCACGTCGCGCCAGCGCAGCTCCCGCTCGAGCCTGTCCCGCACCTCCGGGGTCCGGTATGCCGTCCGCGGCGCCCCGAGCGTCTCGGTCACCGCGCGTGCGGTCAGCGCCACGTCGCCGAGAACCCCGAGCGTGAGCTCGCGGTGGGCACCGAGGGCATCGGCGGTGTCGTCGACCTGGACGACGGTGGTGCTCTCGCCGATGAGCCGGCCGTGGCGCATCGTCCACATGTTGAGGGCGCACCCCCACCCGACGATGAGGTCGGCGTCCTGCACCAGCTCGGCGGTGAGCGGGGGGGAGAAGCCGCCGGAGACGTCCAGCTGCCACGGGTCGCCGGCGAAGAGGCCCTTGGCCACGGCCGAGGTGGCCAGCAGCGCACCGGAGCGCTCGGCCAGGACCCGGACGGCGTCCCGGGCCTCGGCGGACCGGCCGCCACGGCCGACCACGAAGACCGGTCTTTCGGCGGCCGAGAGGGCGGCGGCGAGCCGGTCCACGTCGTCTCCGGACGGCGTCGGGGGAGCGGGTGCCGGTGGGAGCGTGACGCCGTCGAGCGCGTCGTCGGCGACCTCCTCGGCCTGCACGGGCAGCGGCAGGTTGAGGACGACGGTGCGTCGGCCGTGGACCGCCTCAACGACGGCCGCGACGGTCTGGGCGACGGCCTCGGCGGCGGAGGTGACCCGGTGCGGCACCGCCCCGATCGACCGGGCGATCGACTCCTGGTCCACGAAGAAGTTGGACCGCGGCTCTCGCGCCTCAGCGGCCACCACGACCAGTGGGGTGCGGCTCTTCGCCGCCTCGGTGATGCCGGTCAGGGCGTTGGTGAAACCGCACCCCTGGTGCACGGTGAGCGCGGCCGGACGACCGGCGGTGCGGGCATACCCGTCCGCGGCGGTGGCGCCCCCGCCCTCGTGCCGGGTCGCGACGAAGCGTGCTCCCGCGTCGACCATCGCGGTGGTGACGTGGAAGTTGCCCGAGCCGACGACCCCGAAGACGTGGTCGACGCCGCAGGCGACCAGGGCCCGGCCGACGGCCTCGGCTACGAGCACGTCAGCGCTCGACCAGGGCCAGCACGCGCACCGGGGAGCCGGAGCCGTCGACGATCTTCAGCGGCGGAGCGACCACCATGGCACCGGTGGGCGGAAGCTTGTCCAGGTTCTGCAGCTGGGCGAGGCCGTACTTGTTCGCGCCGAGCAGCAGCGAGTGGCAGGGGAAGGCCGGGTCGAAGGAGTGCGCGGCGCCGGCGTCGGTGCCGACGGTCTCCACGCCGATCCCGATGAGGTCGGTCTCCTCGGCGATCCACCGGGCGCACTCGACCGACATGCCCGGGCTGGTCGGCCCGGTGTCGGTGTTGTTGATCATGTCCTGCTGGGTGGTGCGGGTCGACCAGCCGGTGCGGCACAACAGCCAGCCGCCGGAGGGCAGCTCACCGTGCTCGGCGACCCAGGCGTCGACGTGCTCGCGCTCGATGAGGAAGTCGGGGTCCGCCTCCACCTGAGCGGTGACGTCGAGGACCGCCGCGGGACGCACGAACATCCCCACCGGCACCGAGGAGATGTCGTCCAGGTCCCGGCCGGTGACCCAGTGCAGTGGCGCGTCGAAGTGGGTGCCGGTGTGCTCGCCGGTACGGAAGTTGTTCCAGTACCAGCCCGGACCGCGGTCGTCGTAGCGGCTGATCTCCTCGAGCTGGAACGGCGCAGTCTGCCCGAACTGCGGCGGGAGCTCCAGGAGCGGGGTCTGCGAGGTCAGCGGGGCGGTGAGGTCGACGACCTCGATGCTGCCGTCGCGGAGCGCGTCCGCGAGCTGGGCGAGGATGGACATGGGGCCTCCGGGAGGGTGCGGGCGGAGTTCCAGCCTAGGGGAGGGGCGTGTCGCGATCTGGCGAGGCCGGCGACGCCCGGCATACCCTCCTTCGGTGACTGACGACGATCAGCTGAACGAGATCCGACAGTGGGCTGCGGGGCTTTCTCCCGCGGAGCTTCAAGGAATGCTGACGGGCATTCTCGGCGGTGGGCTGGGTAGGGCCGTGCCGAACCCGCCGACACCTGCTCCCCCTGCGGTGCCGGAGCCGCTGCCTGAACCGGTAGCGCTGACCGTCCGCGTGGATATCGACGGCACCCGACCGGCAGCGTGGCGACGCCTGGTCCTGCACAGTGACCTCATGCTCGACGAGGTGCACGCGAACCTCCAAGCGGCCTTCGGTTGGCAGGACTATCACCTGCACCGTTTCTGGCCCGGGCCGACCAAGCAGATCTGGCGTGGCCCCCACTTCGTCACCGAGATGGACATCCAGGAGGGGGAGGAAGGCGTGCTGGAGTCCGAGGTGCGGCTGGATCAGGTGCTGCGCTCACCGGGGGACCGGCTGTTCTACACCTACGACTTCGGCGATGGCTGGACCCATACCTTGCGGCTGGAATCCACCGCCCGGTTGGATCCGGACTCCGCTCCGGCTGTGTGCGTCGGTGGGCGGATGGCGGGGCCACTGGAGGACTGCGGCGGCCCCGACGGGCACAACGAACTCGTCGAGGCCTACCTCACCGACCCGCGACTGGCAGGTCTGGACGAGGACCAGCGTGCCTGGTTGCCCCCGGACTGGGACCCGAAGGACCTCGACCTCGACGACGTGGCGGCCCGGTTGTCCTTGGTCGGGCTGTCCGGCGACGAGCTGCTCAGCATGTTGCCCGCAGCAGACCCGAGCAAGGTGGGTCTACCTGAGGCGTTGGAGTCGCTGCTGGACCTTGCGACACCGGCAGTGGTGTCCGAGCTCGCCGAGCTGTCCACACAGGCGCGCACCGACATCACGGCCCAGTTGACCTCGGAAGACCTCGCGGCGATCGCCCGCCCCTACCGCTACCTGGTCGGCCTCGCTGGGGACGAGGGGATCCCGCTCACCGCAGCAGGCTGGATGAAGCCGGCCTACGTCGAAGGCACCTTCCGCGACCTGGGGATGGACGACGGCTGGATCGGCAAAGGCAACCGGGAGGACCTGACCCCACCGGTTGCGCAGTTGCGGGCGACGTGTCAGGAGCTCGGCCTGTTGCGCAAGCACAAGGGGAACCTGGTGAGGACACGACTCGCCCGTGGCCTGAGCAGCGACGAGGAGTATGTCGGGGTGATCACCGCGCGGCTGCTGCACCACCGTGACACTTTCGTGGAGGCCTCCATGGTGCTGTTCGCCTTATTCACCGCCGCTACCGGGCGGCCTGACTGGGAGCACCTGGAGCGGATCGCCGGCATCATGACCTCCTGCGGACTTCGGACTGGCCCCCATGGGGTCGACAGCCGGCACTGCCAGGAGTGGGTGCGGCCCGTCCGGTTTGCCCTGCGGCTGGCAGCGGGGGAACGGTCCTTGGGCCGGACTGCAGGCAGACACGACTATCGGGCGGTCGCGCTGGCGCGTGCCGCGCTCTGGCCGGCGGTCTGACCACTGGGGACCGGTCGCGTAGCGGTTGGCCGGCGTGAATGCACGCTCGAGTACCGCACAGAATCATGTGCCGTGCCACAGGCGTCCCACAAACGTGCCACTATTGTGGCACTCTTGTGGCATGGCGAGGGTAAGAGTGAGCACGACGGTGGATGCGGAACTGCTGGCGCGTGCACGTGAAATCCGTTCGGGCGGCACGGACGCCTCCTTGGTGGAGGAGGCGCTACAGGCGCTGCTCCGGAACCATCGCGCTGCCGAGGTCGACGAAGCCTACGCGCGGGCCTACCGCGAGACCCCGGTGGAGGCGCCGGATGAGTGGGGCGACCTCACGACCTTCCTCGACGCGGCGACGAGACGCTGACCATGGAACTGCCGACCAGGGGCGAGCTGTGGTGGGCGGACCTCGACGATGCCGGAGCCAGGCCCGTCGTGGTCGTCGGCCGGGACGCCGCAATCGCTGGCCGTCGGCGGGCGCTCGTGGCACCCTGCAGCACGGTCATCCGGGGACTCCCGAGTGAGGTGCTGCTGGAGCCGGATGAGGAACCGGTCCATCTCTTCTGCGCAGCGCAGCTCGACGCGCTGACGGATCTCCCGGTCGCGGTGCTGACCCGTCGGCTCGGACGCCTCAGCGACGCAGCGATGCGGCGGGTATGCGCTGCGCTCGGCGTCGCGGCCGACTGCTCATCCTGACATTCGGGTCGCGACGCATGGCGAGATCGGCAGAGACGAACTCGCCGTGACGCACGTGGAGCCCGTCGGCGTCCGGTGTCTCCGACGGGGCGCAGGCCAGCGGCCCGGCCCGCGCAGGGCCGGGTCCGGGGCGGGATCATCGCAGTCTCCATCGCACCCCGGTCGCCTCGACCTCGGCGCTGGCGTCGTGCTGGTGCACCCAGGTGTGGTGCCGGGAGCACAGCAGCGCGTAGTTGCCGAGGTGGGAACGGCCGCCGCGGGCCCAGTGCACCACGTGGTGCGCGTCGCACCAGGTGGCGGGCACGTGGCAGCCGGGGAAGGTGCACCCGCCGTCGCGGTGCGCCAGCGCGCGCCGCTGACCCGGGGTGACGAGCCTCTTGGCGCGCCCGAGGTCCAGGATCTCACCCGACTCTCCCAGCACCGCCGGGATGATGTCGGCCTCGCAGGCCAGCTGGCGCACCTGGTGGGCCGGCACCGTGCCGTCGTGCACTGTGTGTCCAGCACCTCCGAGGGCACCGCGTAGCTCCTCGAGCCCGATGGTCACCATGACCTGCGCCTTCGGGGTCGTGGGCTGCCCCTCTGTGCCCGCGACACCGCGGCGGAAGACCGTCATGAAGGCGTCGTACCGGCGCTGGCCCGCCGTGCGCATGTCCAGCTCGGCAACAGTCAGACCGTCGTCCCGGGTGCCCTCTCTCCAGGCACCGCCATCCGAGGCCCCGCCCTGGACGCCGTCATCCCGCGGTGCCGGCGCGGCCAACGGCGACATGAGCACGGCCCGGATCGCCTCGTAGTCGACCTCGCTGCCCACGGTCAGGACGAACCGGCGCAGCGAACCGTCCGCCAAGGACGACTCGTGCACGTCGCGCAGCTCGTGCCTGGCCTCGGCCCGGGCTACCTGCTCCTTCTCGGACAGGCAGGTCGCCACGAGCTTGGCGGTGATCCTCGTCAGGTCCTTGTCGTCGAACTCCACCCGCGCCGCGGCGACGGTCAGGAGCTCGGTGGCCTGGGCATACTCGCTCTCGCCCAGGCCGGACCGGATCCTTGTCAGTGCCCGCAGGACCTGCGCCGCGCGGTGCACCGGCACGGACCCGTCCTGGACGGCGTCCGCCAACGGCGCGTGCACCCGCTGCTGGGCGGCGCGCGCCACCATCGCGATCTCGATCGCGGTCCGTGAGGCCAGCCCGGGGCATACCAGTCGGACCCAGTCGACGTCGGAGAAACCGGCCTCCTGGTGCAACCCCCGGCCCAGGCCCTCCCGCGCCACCGCGACGAGCAACGCGTGCGTTCGGGCAGCCACCTGGTCGAGCGCCCCCAGCACGTCACCCAGCTGGTGCTCCTGCAGCAGAGCTGGCGAGGCGAGTGCCGTCACGGACCGCCCCAGGGCGTCTGCGAGCTCGGTCACGACGGCCACTGCGCCGTCGGCATGACCGCCCGTCGCCTCGTTCCCCCAACGTCCCTTCATGCGAACAAGTGTACGATCCGCCTCTGACAGACCCCCCGCCCCCGACTGCCATCGCGCAGGACGTCGCTGGAGCGCCCGTCAGGCCGGAGGGAAGGCGACAGCCAGTCTCTGATGGATGGCGGTGATCCGTTCCTCGGTCAGGGGACCAGGCCGCGCGATCGTGGCCGCCAGCTTCTTCGGCCAGGTCACCGTGACGTCGCGGAGCACGAAATCACCGCCGAAGAGAGGCCAGTCGGCCTCGACGAAGCAGAGCACGCTGCGCACCCCGACGGTCTCGTCAGCCAGTGCTCCCCGCACGAGGTCCGCCTGCTTCAGGCCGGCGTCCACGAGCCGGGTGCAGTCGCGGCGGCCGACGAGCAGCTTCTCGGTGCGGGGCGTGAAGAGGCCACCCTCGACGACGCGGTGCGGCCGACCCTGGTAGCGCTTCGCGTCCACGACGAAGACCCCGCTGGCGCACACCACCAGATGGTCGAGGTTGGCGCGGCTCCTCGGTATGCCTCGGTCGTGCAGCACCCGCACCAGGGGACCGGCCGCGGCGTCGAGCCGGCGACCCAGGCGCTCCTCACCGACCGCGCCGGTCGCCCAGGCCTTGGTGGTCTGCGGGTCGTCGGAGAGAGCGAGGATGAGCCCACCGAGCCTGGGGTGCTTGCTCCGGATCCGTTCCTCCCGCTTGGCGACGCGGCGCTCGTGCTCACGACGGGCGGAGGAGCCGGCGACGCCCGGCGACTTCTCGTCTGCGATCGGCTCCTCTGCCGGTGGCGGCGCCGGTGCAGGCGTATGCCCGGTCTCCGCGTGCACCGTCTCGCCGGCTGCTGTGTCGTCGCCCGGCGGCGCTAGGTCTGCGGTGGCAGGGACCGGGCAGCCCAGGCAGCAGACCGTCTTCGTGCCCGGGTCGTAGGACGCACGCGAGCCACGTGGAAGCTCGGTGGCGCACTCGCGGCACCGACCGGCATACCGCAGCCGCATCTCGCGAGGGCCGGCACTGGGGGACTCTGTCTGTGTCACGATGCTCCGCCTTCAGAAAGGTGGCCGACGGGCGGTGGACATGGTCTTGCTCGGTCGCTCCCCCGGGAGGGGCACGGTGTTGCACGTGTACGTGCACGCCGGGAAGGTGCTGCAGCCCCAGAAGTGGCCGGTCCGACCGGACCGTGGACGGAGCACGCCGACCCGGCATCCGGGGCAGGGGGTGGCCACCGGACGTGGGCCGACGTCTCGCACGAGGCCGTCCTGGACCAGCTCGGTCACGAAGGGGGAGGGGTTGTGCTCGGGGCTGATGAGCAGCACGCCGCGGCGTGCCCTGGTGAGTGCCACGTAGAAGAGCCGGCGCTCCTCGGCGTGCGGGTAGGCATCGCCACCGGTCATGGCGAGCGCCAGGACCGAGTCGTCCGCGATCCGGCTGGGGAAGGCGTAGGACCCCGCCGACAGGTTTGGGATGACGACGTAGTCGGCCTCGAGCCCCTTGGCGGAGTGGATGGTGCGGAACGCCAAGTGGATGCCCGGCGGGGCCACCCGCGGCATGAGGCCGCGGTCCTGGTGGTAGCGCCCGAGGACGTCGACGCTCACCGAGTCGGCGGCGATGGCGCCCTCGCGTATGGCGTCGCGCAGCTGGGTGAGGAAGTCGCCGATCGCCCGGGGGACCTCGGCGGCGCTCGGCACCGTGCGCAGCTGCACCCCCTCGTGGCCGGCCGGGTCGACCGGCCGGTCGTGCACCGACACGACGGTCTTGCGCACCTGATCGGGGTTCTTCCTGACGAAGTGCGCCGCGGTGTCGGTGATGGACTGGTGGCACCGGAAGGTCTTGGTCAGGTGGACCGTGGGGCCGGGACCGAACTGGTCGTGGAAACCCGTCACCACGCTCAGGTCGGCGCCGGCGAAGCGGTTGATGGACTGCCAGTCGTCCCCGACGGCCAGCAGGTGGCGGCCGGGCTGCGCGACGAGCGCCCGGGTGAGTCGGGCGCGGGCCTGGCTGGCGTCCTGGAGCTCGTCGACCATGACCAGCCGGTAGGGGCTGACATACCTGCCCGACTCGAGGTGGTCGGCGGCCTGCACGAGCATGTCCTCGAAGTCCACGAAGCCGCCGGCCGCCAACCGGGCCTGCCAGGTGTCATGGATCGGCCAGTAGAGGTCCAGGAAGATGCTGGCTCGCCTCCGGTTCCGCACGCGGCCGGCACCCAGGCGTCGCTCCACCTCCTGCCTGTCCAACGAGTTCGCCTTGACGTGCAGCATGAAGGTCCGCACGAGGCGGAGCATGTCCGCGTCCGTGACGACCTTGACGCCTCGCACCGGCGGTCGGTCGGGGTCCCAGTCCAGGCGTATGCCGTGCCCGACCAGTTCCTTCTCGAGACGCGACAGGCCGTCGCCCTCCATCACCTCGGCCCACGTGGTCTCCACCAGCGTCGTGCCGTGCTCCCGATGCAGCTGTCGCTTCCACGCGACACCCTCGAGGTAGTCGGTCCATCCGGGGTGGGGGTTCCCGTTCGCGTCGAGACCCCAGTGCTCGTGCCAGACGTCGATGTCGGGGTAGTAGAAGTCGGGGTGGTACTGCCGGTGCTCTGCGTCGGCGGTGTCGTGCGGGTAGGGGCGTTCGTACTCGTAGGTGACGCCGTGAAGGTAGAGGAAGTTCGCGACCCAGCGCTCTCCCTCGCTCTTGACGCTGGTTCCGTCCATCGCGCGGTAGCCCGCCGCGCGCCGAACCGGGTCCCAGGCGTCGGGAGCAGATGGCTCGGCGAAGTCCTCCTCCGGCCGGGTGAAGAGCAGCAGCCGGAACCAGTCCCAGGCGTGTCTGAACCGGGGATCAGCGGCCTTCAGCTCGGCCACAATCTGCGACAGTATGCCGAGCTCGTCGTTGTTCGTCAGCCACGGCGCCACCGTCGGCTTGCGTCCGGTGGCCTGGCCGATGATCTTGAGCCCGAAGGCGTGGAAGGTGGTGGCTTCGACCCCCTGGGCGGGAAGGCCGGCTGCCGTGAACCGGCGCTGGATGCGCGTCTGCAGCTCGGTGGCGGCGTCCTTGTTGAAGGCGAGGAGCACGATCTCCTCGGGCTTCGCCAGCTCGCGGGAGACGGCATACGCGGCCCGGGCCACCATGACCGAGGTCTTGCCCGATCCGGCAGCAGCGATGACGTTGACACGGTTGTCGTAGGTGACGACCGCGCGCGCCTGCTCGTCGGTCAGCGGGCTGCTCTCCACCGTGTCGAAGAACGACCTACGCGACTGGATGACCGCCACGGCGACCTCGTCGTTGACCGTCCGCACCCACCGACGCGTGCCCTCCTCGGTCAGCCAGAGGGGCTCGGCTCCCGACGCATGGCCGACGACGGCTGGCTCTCCGTCGGCGATGCTTGGACGGGTGGAGAGCAGTGCGGTGACCTCGTCCTCGGTGATCCACCGGAGGTCTCGACGCGACGTCTCGATCGCGGTCGAGAGCCTCTCGGTCCAGGCAGCGAGGGATCCGGACAGTGCCTCCTGCACGGCCTCCTCGAGGCGTCGGCCCTCGTCGCCGGACAGGCCGTGCAGGACGCCGGCTCGCTCCGGCACCCCGGCGATGTTCACGGTGGTCCGCCACCATCGGCGGGTCACCGAGATGCGGTCGGCCCCGGAGGCGGGGATGTGGATCTCGTCGGGTCCGTGCCGAAGGGTGAACCCTTCGTCGCGACGGGCGAGGACCCAGTCCTCGCCGTGCGGCGTGGTGCCGCGCCACATGACGGGTACCGCCACGGGTCACCCCCTCGTTGTCCAGGGTGGGTGCCCACGGCCCCTTATCCCCTATGTGCCGCCGACCCGCACGGGCACATTCTTGCGGCCCTTGTCGGCCCAGCCCGGGACATTAGCAGAATTCTTTTCCTTGGGCCTCACCATGGTGCCGCCACCCAAAGAAAGCGTTTGTTGGCGGGGCAATACCGCGCCAAGCAACTCCCTCTGCGGGCTGTTCGCCGCTATCTCCGGACGAGCCCCCGCAGGAATTCGCGGGTCTGCCGGTCGGGGGAGTAGACCCAGGCGCTCTGCATGCCGCGCGTCAGTAGCACCTTGTACACGTTGCGCACGAGCCGGTCGAAGTCGTGGTCCGACACCTTCGTGCGGTTGCGCAGGGCCGGGTCCCGGTTGCCTTCACGCACCGAGCGCCAGTGACCGTCTCGCCAGACGAGGTCGGGCCCGATGATGATCCCGGCGTGGTCGTACTCGAAGCCCTGCGCGGTGTAGATGCACCCCACCTGCCCGAAGCCGGCCGGGTCCGTCGCCCACAGCGCGGCAGCGGGCGCGCCGCCGACCGAGCGATCACCCTTGAGGTTCCACGGCCGCGACCAGTCACCGATCCGCACGTCCGGCACGAGCGTCCCGTCCGGCTCAGGGTCCGACCACGGCCAGCAGTAGCCCGCCGCCATCCGCGCGGTGTAGCCATCGTCCTGACGCACGGCCAACACGTGCTCGAGCTCGTCGGGGGAGTCCACGACGTGCAGATCGAAGCTCCCGTCACCCTCCCAGGCGAAGGGCCCGCCGGGGGCCAGCCCGAGCAGCCGCTCGACCCACTCGACGTACAACGCCGACCCGCCGCAGCGGAACTGGCCGTCGAGGTCGATCTCGTGGACGTCCATGCCGAGCGACTCGGCATACCCGGTGATCGCTTCCACTGTGCCCATCTCGCCAGGCCGCACCACCTGGTTCTGGTCGAGCAGGAAGACCGGCACCCGCGCAGCGCTGAGCAGCTCGTCGAGCTGCGGCCGCCCGGTCCGGTGCTCCTTGCGGGTGAAACGGGACTCGGACGTCTCCCGGATGCGGTGCGCCTCGTCGAGGATCAGGCACTCCAGCTCGTTCGGCTCCGCCGCCATGAAGGCGTTGAAGTAGCCGAACAGTTTGCGCACTCGCGGTGCCCGCGCGCCGGCCACCTTGCGCAGCGTCTTGGTGAACGACTGCGACCCCGTCGCGTGCATGACCCCGCGCCCCTGCCGGGACAGCTCGCCCATCAGGGACAGTGCGATCACGCTCTTGCCGCTACCGGGCCCCCCGATGACGACGACAGCTGTTTTCGTGGTCCCGCGCCGCGCCTTCTCCATGGCGTGCAGCACCAGTTCGTAGGCGTCGCGCTGCTCGTCGAGCAGGACGAACTGCTCTCGCCGCTGCACCTCGTCGGCCGCCAGGGCAAGAAGCTGCTTGGAGGGCGCGACGCGGCTGTTCAGCAGTCGGTCGGCATACTCGGCGCCCGCCACCCCGGGCGCGAACCGGCTCCTCAGGTAGTCGAGGAACTGGCTGCGGTCCTGTCCGCTGAACATCCGTGCCGGACGCCCGGCGTCGGGGGTGGCCATGTCACGCAGGTCTGCGATGCCCAGGTTGGTCGCGTTGTGCAGGTATGCCGTGCCGGCGAGCTCGTGCTCGTCCTCGCACAGCGCGACGACGAAGTCGGTGAGGTAGTCGCAGTAGCCCCGCACCTGCTCCAGCGGGTGCAGCACCGGGTGGTTGCCGTAGCTGTCGATCCGCACGAGGACGTCGCTGTCCTCGAACCGCTCCGCCTCGCTCCACTGCTTGAGCTCGACCACGAGGTATGACGCGCGCCCGGTCTGCGGGTGCTGCCCGGCGAGGACGACGTCGGCGCGCTTGCTGGTGAGCGGTAGCTGATACTCCACGAGCATCTCGACGTCGCCGAGACCGGCGTCGAGGAGGTCGGCGCGCAGCCGGGGGAGGCTGCGCTCCCACGAGCGGCGCTCGGAGGGTGAGGCCGACCGGCCGGTGGTGATGGCCATCTGTTCCGCGATGTGCTGGGCGAGGTGGGCCTCGGAGACGGACAGTCCCTGCGCGGACGATCGAAGCAGGAACACGGACAGGACTCCCCAGGCAGCACGAAACTCGTGCGGGTGGGGGCGTGTCCGTGAGGAAGCCCGTCGGGCCGCGTATGACGCTGCGAGTGTAGAGCGATCCCTGCCCCGCGTGTGTGCAGGTCGGCTCGCGCGTCGCGACGGAGGATCAATCGCTGCGACCTCGGCCGCCGGAGGAGCAACACGACGCGACCATCTGCCCGGGCCGATCTGGTGCAGACGGGCATCGTCGTGACATCAAGACATCTGCCGATGTCCAGATTGCCTCCGAGAGGGCTCCTGCCGGGCGTCATTCCGCCCAGATTGACGCGCCTGGAGCAACAAAGTGAATCGCTGTTCTAGAGCACGACCCCCGCTGCCAAGCTGACCCATCTGCAGCGGTCGGTTGACCGCGGCTAGCCTGCGCTGATGGACGAATCGTTGGTTATCTCCGCTGACCTGTACAAGTACTGGCACGTCGACTACCAGAACGGGTCCATCCGAATCGTTTGCCAGGACGGACAGATCCTCGACGACAAACTCGAATCTAGACACCAGCGGCAGGATTCCCAGGTAGCGACGGCCACGTTTGACTGGGAGAAGTGGTGGATCTGGTCGACCACGACCAGGAACGACCTCATCCTCACCGAAGGGTTCAACCCCGCTTCCCCTCCCCCGCTCAACGGCAGGCCGTCTGTCTACCTCGACCAGAACCGGTGGAGGACCGTTGCCGACGTTCTGCACGACCCGGCCCGTGTGAAAGATCCTGACGAGCTCCGCGCAGCTCAAGACCTCATCCGACTCGCCAACGACGGCGGCATCGTCCTGCCGCTATCAACGGGACACCTTCTCGAGACCGCTGGTTTGTACGGCGACCGACGCTACGAGGTGGGCGTAGCCATGGCTCATTTGGCTGGCGGGTGGCAAATCCGGAACCCGCTGGACCTGTGGCAGCACGAGGTCGAGCTGTCCATCCGACGGCACCTAGGCCTGATGGAGAACGCGCCCGTCCTGCACCCCATCGTGACCGAGCCCGGCGCCCTCTTCGGCAAGGACACCCCGTTGGGCATCACTGATGGGACCTCGGATTTGGACAAGTTCATGGCGATGCTGACCATGCCGAGCGTCATCCTCGATGTGCTCATCGAGCCGGAGCAGATGCCGAAGAACCCACTCACGAAGTGGGTCACCCACCACACCGCCATCACTGCGCAGATCCATGCGGAGCACCTGCCGAAAGAGCAGCGTCGTCGGCTCGCCAGGCGTCGCTACTGGAACGAGAACATCGGCTACTACACCGCGGCGTACCGGCGTCTGTCGAACGCCGCAGACTTCCCGACGTTCAGCGACGGCGAGTTGGCACGCCTGTTCGCTGAATCGCGCATGGTTGGCCTAGTGTCCGAGCTCTTCATCCGCCGGTTCATTGACCACATGAGCAAGTGGGGCCGCAACGACCTGCTCGACATGTTCCACCTGTCTACCGCCGCCGGGTACGCCAACTACGTGTGCGCTGAGACACACACCGGCACACAACTCCGAGACGCCCAGCGCGCGCTCAAACGTCCGCAGACGGTTTTTACGACGCTGAGCGAGCTGGTCACCGCAGTTCGCAGCGACGGGGCCCGAGCCCAATCCGAAAGAGCCAGTCCCGACTAGACCGTTGCACGGGTTCGGGCGCTCTGGTGCTCCACCAGCAACCAGCCCCTGGCTGACAGCGAGATCGCAGGTCGCAACCGTGTCGGTGGGGTGCGTCAGACTGTTCTTGTCGGTGGTGACAAACGAGCGAAGGTGGAAGGTTGGACGAGGCAGAGTTCGCCAGGCAGTTCGACCTGGGGCGCGAGAACGCACGCATCATGGGGCTCGCTGCGAACCACTGCCGGCATATGCGGTTCGTACAGTCCGGCGGCCGCGGGATGCTCGAGGAGATGTCCGGGCTTCCGTTGAACTCGCGGCGGGTGGAGTGCCCAGTCGCGATCGGGAACACATCCGGTATGCAGTTGGACCACGTTGCGTTCGGGTTCTACGGCGAGCACTGCGTAGGCTGCGACATGCGCGACCCGACTGGCCGCCTGCCGAACCTCGAGACTGCGGCTCAGGAACGTCAAGAGCAGGCCCAGGCCGAGGAAGCAGAGCGGGCTGAGGAGCTGCGAGTCCGGGGTCTTGCGCGAGCCGGGCGGGTGGAGCGCCGACGGAGTTTGCGGGCGACCGCGGACCCGGCCATCACCGGCATCCTGGACGACCTTGACGTTCTCGATCCGGATCCGGCCGTTGAAGCGGCTTCCGACGCGACTGCAGCGGCACGGCGCCGCCTGACGACTGTCGCTGGTCGTGCGGCGGACCGATTCGATCAGCGGATCATCGACGAACTGTTCGATGCGGTCGAGAGCGTCGGTCTAGCGGAACTGTTGGAACCGTTGCGGCACCTGACAGCGCGGCGCCCCGAGCTCGCCGGGCGCCTGGTGGCGGCTGCGTTGGAAGCGTTGCGGGGGTTCCCGTCACTGGAAGCAGGGCGCTGCCTGACCGACCACCCGGAACTCGTGGACGCGGCGAGGCTCGATCGTGCGGTTGTCTGGGCAGTCGTGGCATTGGCGGGGTCGAAGACACTCAGTGATCATCACTTCTCCGGACCGGTGCCGGTGGTGCAGGCGAATGACCCAGGACCGTTGCGGGTCGTCGCGGACCTGTGCCCGGACAAGCTCGTCGCACGGCTGGGCGGGATGCTGCCGCGGCCCACGGTGACGGGCATCATTGTGAGCCCAGCGCACCTGCCGCGACGCGTCTCCGACTTCGACCGGCGAGCCGCCGCTGGCGCGATTGAGCGTCTTGCGAGCACCCACCTCGAGCTGGCCGTCCACCTGTTGCCGAACCTGGCCGTCTCCCTCGGCGTTCCACCGGAGGACAGCTACGACCCGGGCACGGTCGGCACCGCGGAACGGGCACTCGCACGGATGTTCATTGCGGCACCCGTCCGGATCGCCCGACTGCTGGAGAATGCAGGCCGGCACGCGTCGAAAGAGACCCGGGACGGTCTCGTCGGTTCCGTGCGGTATGCCCTAGACATGGTCGACACCGAGCATGTCCATCGTCAGGCCCACGATCCGGTGACCACGCCCGAGGAAGCCAAAGCGGTTACCGACGCGGCGTTCGCGTTCGTCCTCGCCCGCACCGATGAATCGTGGGGCCACGAGGCGACGTTCTCGGCAGCCGAGTCCATTGAGCGGATGGGCCGCTGGCACGGCGACGTCCTA
The DNA here is from genome assembly GCF_045032955.1 of Serinicoccus shuyuelongi. Taxonomy (NCBI): domain Bacteria; kingdom Bacillati; phylum Actinomycetota; class Actinomycetes; order Micrococcales; family Ornithinimicrobiaceae; genus Serinicoccus; species Serinicoccus shuyuelongi. Next base: position 339,184 of record NZ_JBJFZU010000003.1, read on the forward strand.
GCCACGCACCTGGACGCAACCCTGGGTGCCTTCGTCACGCTGACCCGGCACCGGCTCACCGACAAGCCGACTGTGCTCACCTCGACCGCACCACCGGACCCGCTTGCGGGAATGGAGGCGTGGTCGCGCAAGAACAGCCTGTACCAGTCGGCCCGACGCTTATCGAGCGCGGTCGAGTCCGCATCATCGACCGACCCGTTGGCCGTGTGCCAAACCATCACGGCGCTCATCACCAACGAGCGCGACAGCGACCTGGGGGCCGACGTCGTGTGCCCGCTCCTGGCCACGCTGGGCGAGGTTGGTCGCCGTTACGGAAACCAGCCCAGGGTGCTGCAGTCCATCCTGCCGACCTTGCACACCTACCTGGTCGATGCCGAAGCCGGCCCGCGGTCCGCAGCGCTGACGGCCTAGACCACCATCGGTGGAACCCACGCGCTCCCGTCAACAGTTGCCGGTCTGCTCCCAGCGCTGGTCTCGGACGCGTACGTCGTCATGATCGAAGCGGTCCTCGCGGCCGCGTGCCGGCTCCCGTGGCCGGACGAGGAGTCTCGACTGCGGTTGGCGATGCACGCTGCGACGGTGATGGAGAACATCAATGTCTCCGAGCACCTAGAGACGTTCCTGACTTCGATCTCAGCGCTTCGGCACCACGTGCCGGACCTCGACGCACTCGCCGCACTTGAGAAGAAGGCCCTGGCTCGTATCCCGGAGCTCGAGTGGCATCAGGCCACCAAGGTGACCGAGCAGCCGTGGCAGCCGGATGCACGGGTCACCTCCGAACTCGCGGCGTTGTGGCTGGCGCTCGCACCCAGGAACACCTACGGGCTCCGGCAGCGCGACGAGGCCGAGGTGGCGCTCAACGGCCTCCTCGACTGCGGCGCAGGCCTCCTCGGGCTGCCTGCGGCGGACATCATTAACGTCGGTGCGGGACATTCACCGGAGTCGCACTACGGGTCGATGGAGTACGCCGAGGTCCTCGCCCGAGCCGAACGTCGGACCGATGTCGTTGCGCTGCTTAAGGACGCGCTGACTCGTCTCCCGGACGAACCGTCCCGCAGCGCGCAACGTTCCCTCGTCTCGCTCGCGGCCGCGGTCGGGCGCCTCCACGTGACCCTGGAATTGGACGTGCCGGATGACGCGGAAGTGCGCGCCGCCGTAAATGAGGTCGGCGCTGCCATCGGCAATTGCCTGGGTTGCACCGAGGACCAACTGCGGTGGCTGCGGCCCTTCGCGAAGGCCGCCGCGGTGCGAGCGGCCATCATCTGCACCTTGCTCGACCTTCCGACCCCCACCGAGATCACCGTGGGCTTGACACACGCCCCCGTCGAAGAGGCCGCGGACCGGTCGACCGAACTAAGCGACCCGGCCGAGAGGTCCACGGCCCGCGCGCAGCGGCTGCGTGACCTCGTCGCTGACTTGGAACGTGGCGGCAAGTCGACCGGCACCGCAACCCATGACGGCCTCGTCATCACCGCACGCCTGCTCGACGCTGTCGCGCATTTCCTTGACGCCGAAGCCGCCGACCTGAACGCCGACATCACCCGGGCCACTGCGCACCGAACCGCAGCAGCACGCCGCGCCGCCGCCGCCATCGACCTGACCACCTACCGTGACGACGACCCGCTCCTCCCCCGCGTTCGAGATCTACGTGCCGTCCTCGCGGCAGATCCCGACCCGGCCGCACCCCTCGACCTGGGGACGGTTCTTACCGCAGCAGCCGGCCTCCCGGCGCCGTTGCTGTTCATCCGCTCACCCGAACGACAGCACAGTGTCCGGCCATGGACGCCGCTGGCCGAACCCGAGCCAGACAGTCTGACAGTCGCGGTCGCCCTGGTCTCGATCGACGACACGCTCCTCACCGGACCCGCCATCGTCGACCCCGCCCTCACCCACACCCTGACCCTGCAAGTACAGACCGACCCGTGGCCAGCGTGGGTAGAGCGCCTGGACGCCGAGCTCATCAGCACACTGAACGACACCGAGCTCCAGCGGCCCGCGCTCACCTGGCAGCGCCACCAGCACACCGGCGACCCGGACACCTACGAAGGAACTGGCAGCCTCCACGTGCGGTACGCCGTCCCCACCACCCAGCACGCACCCCCGGTACTCGTGCGCCTCACCTGGCGCGGCACCGACGAGCACGGAAACCCGAACGCCCAGCCGCTCGACATCGCCGGCCACCGTGAGTTCCGTGTCCGCCCCTACGATGCGGCCCGGGATGCCACCACCCAGTACGAGGTGTTCGACGAGCACCTCCTCAGCATCTACGAGAACCTCGCCGCTGCCGGCTACCCCCACAACCAGCTCCAGCCCTTCGCCCGGCTCCTCAACGCCATCTCCCGCGCGGGGCTGGCCATTACTTGGAACAAGAAGTACCGCCGCGGCCAGTACGTGAGAGAACTCCAGTTCCACGACGACCTGCACGCCGCCCTCCTTGCCGACCCGACCCTTGAGGGACGAGTCGAACGCGGCACCGCACTCGGCCACGGGTACCTCGACACCCGCCACGACGGCATCACCGCCGAGCTGAAGGTCGCCCGCGACCAGCCCGTGACACCTGAGTCCGCCACCAAGTACATCGGCCAGCCCACGCAGTACGCCGCCGCCGACGGCGCACGTCTCTCCATCCTCGTGGTCCTCGACATGAGCCGGAAGGTCCTGCCCATTGGCACCCCGGAGAACTACCTGTTCGTCCTCGGCCCTCAGCAGCACGGGATGGCCGACCCGCGCTCCCCCAGCGTCGTCGTGACCCTCGTCATCAACGACAACCTGCCAGTGCCCAGCAGCTGGTCGCGCCGCAAGACCCCGATCACCGGCAACCCCTGACCCGCCACGCACAGGCCAGTTGTCGGCACCGGGCAAAAACCGGGCCGTGGGCCGCGAGGTACGTCATTCCGCCGCGACCGGACGGAGTTCTGGGGTCGGCGTAGCGTCGTGGGCGTCGACAACTTCGTCGCGCCTCGTCGCGCTGGCGGCGGGCACCGACTGGGCCCGGATCCAGGTCGCCGCGGGAGGCGACCATGTCCACTACGGTGGCACTGCCGTTCAGGCCGTCCTCTATGGGCGCCGCACAGCTTGCGGCGGTCTCGTTCCCGGCCCGGTACTCCGGAGCGACTCACGCCCTGTGCCGGACACAACTGGGCCGCTGGTTCACCTGGTGTGAGACCAACGGGTTCGACCCACTAGTCGGGTACAACGAGCACACGTCGAGCTCTACATCCGCCACCTCGGGGACGCCGGCCTGATGGACTCCTCGGTCAACACGATGATGCACGCCGTCCGCGGATACTTCCGGTTCTCCCACATCGACGGCACCATCACAGCCGACCCGGCCGTGATGGTGACGGCCCCGAAAGTCCACTGGGACGAGTCCCGCACTCAGGGTCTGGACCGGCTGGAGTTGATCCGCTTCCTCCAGGTAGCCCAGTCGAGCACCGTTCACCACGGCGCGTTGGCCAACCTACTCGGGATCAACGCCCTCCGCGCCTCGGAGGCTGCAGCGGTGGGGATTGAGGACTACAGCGACGTACTGAGGGGCCACCGGGTGCTGCACCTGGTCGACAAGGGCAACAAGCCCGCCACGATGCCGCTGACCGTTCCCGTGCTGCGGGTCCAGGAAGCCTGCCGCGGTGAGCGCATCACCGGCCCGTTGTTGCTGCGCCCGCTATCGGGCGACCCATCGACCGGCGTGATGTCTGTCGGATGGTGCGACGCGTCGCGAAGGTCGCGCAGATCCCCCGGCACATCAGCCCCCACTCGCTACGGCACACCGCCATCACCAACGCCCTGGACGCCAGGCGTACCACTTCGCGACGCACCGATCCTCGCCCGGCACGCTGACCCCAGAACCACCGAGCACTACGACCGAGCCCGCGGCAACCTCGACCGCCACGGCGTCCACTTCCTCACCGCCTACATCGCTGGCGTCTAGGTACCCCGGCGATGGCGTCAGCGCCGCCCAGAATGGGCTATTCACCATTCTTCCGCGTCGGTGCAGCCCAAACGCATGGCCTCATCGATAAGTTCCGCGAACAGCGGCGAAGGCACCGCCGGCCGGAGACCGCCGACGATCTCGCGTAGGTAGTGGTCGAGTGCCCAAGGTGGATCAGTGGTCCCACGGAGAAGGTGAACCACGTAGCGCGCCCAGGTGGTGGGGTCGCAGGTCAGATCTTGGTGCTCGTGGCGAGAGCCGGTGAGGTGCATCAGGACCCGGTCGTCCTTCACTAGTCCGGCGTCGGTGCGTTCCAGGAGTTCGACCGCCTCCAGACGCTCGTGGGGCAGTCCCAGCACCCACAAAGCCATGGCAGAGGCTTCGGCTTTGTTCAGTGGTCGGGGTAGGGAGTCGATCCGCCGGGTCCAGTACTCCCTGATCCAGCGTGTCCACTGGGCTGAGGCGTCCTTCGGGTCCATCTTGCGCAGTTGTTGGCCGACTGACCGGATCCAAGCCAGTTTAAGGACGTTGGGCGCGTCGGTCGTGAGCGTCGACACCCAACCTGTCGGGTCGAGCGAGGACTTTAGGGCGATGGTGGCGAGTTGGCGCCCGAGTTGAGCGATCGCTTCATCATTGTCGAGGTCGTTCGCGCGGCGCATCGTCGCCAACATTGAGTCCAAGAGGCCGTCGGCGAGGATCTGGTCGTCGTACTGGCCGAACTGCACGAACGACCGCCAGATCCCGCGGACCTCGGAGGGATCAGTCGTGTCCCGGTCCCACGTGAACAGCGGAAAGAGTCGGGACGTCGCCCAGGCAGGGTCCGCCCCGTTGAAGAAGCGAAGTCTCGTTGTCAGCAGGACACGAGCCAGTAATCCGTTGCGGGACTGATCGTGGACCATCCGGTCGAGCTCGGCCTGGAGATCGTCGGGTATGCCCAGCCAGGTGTCGGTGTTGTCGCGCCAGTCGTAGGCAACCACATTCAACCAGAACTGGGCAAGGTTGCCTGCTGGATGATTGATTGCCTCTAGGTAGTGGTCCTCGCTGTCGACGACGTTGCCGCTGACCTCCGTTGTGGGCCAGAGGTGAGAGGCGAGACGGCGCGCCGGTATCAGCGTGTGCCATGCTGTCGGCTGGTCCGCGGTGCCGCCACGCGCGAACATGTTGGCGACCGCGGACCTCGCTGTATGCATCGGCCACGACCCGATAACTTTGAGTACATCCAGCGGCGTGACGCCGTGGCTCTGCAGTCGTTTCGTCTCGCCCGCTTCCACACCGTCCGCTTGCTCCGGTGTGCTTGACAAGCTAGCCGAACTCCAGGCACGAACGAGGGTGTCACGGACGTCGTTGTCATCCGGCGCCAGTAAGTCTGCAAGCCGTATGCCGTCGCCTGGGTAATGGGTCACGCATCCTCTTAGAGCGTTCAGGGTTCCAGTCCAGGTCGGGCCGGTGAACCGGAACGCGTCGGCCGTGGTGTAGGACCGGATGGCTGCGTACGCCTCGGCCGGGCTCGACGCGATGAGTTCATGAAGCTCGTCGCGGGTAAACGGTTCCGCGTTCTCCACGAACCCCGACGTCATAGTTACGTTCAGATCTGGATGCTCGCGAGGGGCAAACTCAGGATTCTCCTCCTGCAACTTGGTGAATTCTTCGGCAATCGCGCCGCTCTCCGGTAGAACCCTGTTGAGCCAGGCCAGCAGGTTGTAGGGGACGTAGGGCGAGTGTTCCGCGCTGTCCTGCGGCCCCGCCTTCGCGTGATCCAGCACGGCGGTCACCACGTTGTCCGAGGCAGATGCGAGGGAGTCCTCCAATAGCATGTAGACCTCGTGTTGGAGGTCGAGGTCGTAGAGCGAGTCCTCCTCGAGGATCCATCGCAGTTTGTCGTCGGGGGTCCGGTCTCCACGCAGGCGCCACGCGTGCACGGCGAGGCGGCGGAGCAGGGGCTCCTTCGCGCGAGCGAGCCGTTCGACCATCGCAGCAGTCTCTCGGGGCGAGGTGTGGAGCAGGTGTTCGAGGCTGTCGCGTGCGATATCGATCAGCACGTCGGCTGCGTCACGGAAGTCGTCCTGTGAATGGGGCTCGATTGCTGATCGTCCGAACGTAAGCCCGTCAAATCCGGGCTGGAGCGCCCCACCAAGCCGGTGGGCGTCCCGCAGTTGACGGACCGCCAGGTCGAGCAGTTCAGGCGCGTGCTGGGGAAGCAGGGGGATGAACACCTTCTTCCATGCTTCATCGAGCCAATGGTCGTCGCCGGCGAATACAACCTCGAACCGAGGCGCGTCGTCGGACGGCCCGACGTCCACACCAGGCCGGGGAAATGGCCGCGTGCGGTGCTCCAGCAGCATGAGCGCGAGCTCGGGGCGTTCCTGCCATGATGCTTTGCAGAGGAGCATGTCGAGCAGACTGCTGTGCTCGGCGGGAGAGCGATGCAGGACGAGGATGAGCCAGGGCACCTGCCAGTCCGGTACGCGTTGTTCTTGGGCGAACAGCCGGTGCGCCAGGGTGTCCCACATGCTGGGACTCCACGGACAGTTGCGAAGGAGGCGAAGGGCGGTAGGTGATTCTCTCTCGTCCATCGCGTAGTGGTCGACCACCCAGCGTGTCAGCGCTTGCGAGACCGTCCGGTCGTCATCGGAGCAAGCTGCCGGGTGGAACAGCCGGTTGAACTCGGGGCGGTTCGCAGCCCACAGCAACCAGTCGGACCCGCGAGCCCGTTCAGTGAAGTAGAGGACCCGTTCCGGGTGACCGAGAGCATCCTCGAGATACGAGACCTCCTCGGGAATGGTGGGTGGGCCATTGCTGACCAGTTCGGCGATTCGGCGACGATGAGCGAGTCGTCCCCATGCGGTGAGTTCGGCCCAACGCTCGAGCCCGTCGACAAGCGCCAAGTGGGACGGGCCGTCCACCGGGTACCTGACAGGTAGAAGCCCGAGTCGCCGCCACTCGCGGCTGTCGGCCTCATGCGTGAAGACGAATCGTCGTCCTTCGCGGCTAAGGGAGCGCGCCAGGTACTGCATGACGATGTCGCCATGGCTGTAACCGATGAAAGCTACGGAGAAAGCTGAGAACATGCGGTCAAGGAATCGCGCTGCATATGCCTCGCGCAGGTAGGCGTGGCCGAAGTCTTCGTCGGTAACCACCAGTTTGCGAGAGGGTTGGTCCAGTGCACCGTGCAGGTGGACGATGCCGGTGAAGTCGTCGCCGACCGGTAGCGCGGGCGCGCGATAGACGTCGACGTCCAGTCCCTTGCTGCGGCTGGCTCGTTCGAGGTGCAAGTCGTAGTTGGTGGTGACTACTCGGGGGTTGGGGTGTACCCAGGCCAGGTCGATAATGGCTTGATGGAGGCGGTTCGACTGGCTACCGGGCTTGTTGATCGCGCTCGCGACGAGTGCGTGAACTTCGATCTGGAGATCCGCGAGGTCGCCCAAGAACACATCGGGGCGATCCAGGTGACGATCCGTTGGCACCCTGTTGGCGCGCGTCCCAACGTCGCGCACCAGATTGGAGAAATCAGGAAGGCCTGACGGCTCGTCGAGGGATGCCCCGGCGCCAACGAAGAGCACGAGATTACCCTCCGTCGCTGCTTCGACCAGTTCGTCCGGCACCTCGACTTCGCGAAACCACATGCGGGCAATCTAGCGAGAAGACGAGGACCATGGACTGACCTTGGCCTGGATCCTCTCGGAACCGCAGTACGGCATTGTCAGACCGGATGCAGGGCGACCTGGCAGTCAGTTCGTCGTTGCACCGCAAAAGAGACGCTAGGTGATCGTTTCGTCTGCGTCAGCCGCCTCAGTCTCGGTGGTTCCGCGACCTGCCTCGGAGCCCTGCTGGCCTTCCGAGCCGTAGGCGGCACCTACGACGAGGCGCCTGAGGTCGGTCTTGGTTGAACCGCCATCTCGAACTGACTTTCCTCCTGCACCAGCGCTGGGTCGCCGGGCATGCACTCGCCCGCGCAAAAGTGCGACGCGAGCCGCGACAACGGACTGTCCGACGAGAAGGCACGAGCTGTCTCGATCCAAAGAAGCGCGTCGCTCGGCTGAACGTGCCTCCACGCGAGCAACACAGCCGTCCGTACGAACGCGGTCCTGCTCGGATGCGTGGTGTGTCATTTCGCCGCGTGTGCCTGGTATCCGCGGTCGCTTGGGGTGCAAGCACCGACCCCGCTGTGTCTGGTGGGGTGCCGCGTCGACGTAGGGCGGAATGGCTGGGGCGCGGGGGGCGTTGCGCTGGCATCCACCACCCAGCCTCGGAGGTTCTCGTGCAGGTCGGCGTCGACAGCTTCGTCTCCCGGGTCACCGACCCCTCCACCGGTCATGTCGTCGGCCCCGCGGAGAGGATGGCCCACCTCCTCGAGGAGATCGAGCTCGCCGACCGTTCCGGGCTTTACTCCTTCGGCATCGGCGAGCACCACCGGGAGGAGTACTACGACTCCGCACCGCCGGTGATCATCGCTGCAGCCGCCGCGCGTACGACGTCCATCCGACTCGGCAGCGCGGTGGCGGTGCTCAGCGCCGCGGACCCGGTGCGGGTGTTTCAGCAGTTCGCGACACTCGACCTAATCTCCGGAGGCCGAATCGACCTGGTGGTCGGCCGGGGCTCGTTCACCGAGTCATTCCCGCTCTTCGGTCTCGATCTGGCCGACTATGATTCGCTGTTCGCCGAAAAGCTCGACCTGCTCCTGCGGATCCGGGAGTCACCGCAGGTGACCTGGTCCGGGCAGCACCGCGCCCCGCTCACCGGTCAAGGCGTCTACCCGCGACCAGTGCAGGACCCGCTCCCGATCTGGATCGGGGTTGGTGGGACGCCCGAGTCGTTCGTGCGCGCCGGCCTGCTCGGCCTCCCACTGATGGTCGCGATCATCGGCGGCGAGCCGCGCCGCTTCGCCCCGCTCGTCGACCTCTATCGCCGGGCGGGCGCGCAGGCGGGTCACGCGCCCGAGAGCCTGCAGGTCGGCCTCCACGTGTTCGGCTATGTCGGCGAGAGCCGCCGCCATGCCGCCGACACGATCTATCCGGGCTGGCACGAGATGTTTACCTCGGCCTCCCGCGAGCGTGGCTTCGCGCCGCCGAATCGGGTGCAGTTCGACGCCACCAGCGGACCAGACGGTGCGTTCTTCCTTGGCGACCCAGATGAGATCGTCACCAAGCTCGGCCGCGTCGCGGACCAGCTCGGGGGCGTTGATCGAGTCTCGCTGCAGATGACCAACCCGCGCCTGGCCCACGACGACCTGCTCCGCGGCATCGAGTTGCTCGGCACTGAGGTCGCGCCGCGGGCCGTCGGCCTCTGACGACCCGGCCGAGCCCTACCCCGGGTGGCTGAACCCGCACACCACCTCGACGTCAGCAGTCATCCGATCTGGCGCACGCCACATCCGCAAGGCAAGGCACACCGCACACGCTCCGGACCTGCGTCCTTCCGCCGCAAGTGACGCAGGCCGCTCACACCCCGGCGCCACGCTGTGTGCTCGTGTCGGGGCGTTTTTCATCACCGGACGGCGTCACCCCGCAGCGCAGCCCGGAGGAGCGCCGCCACGCTCTCCTGGCTCACCGGCCGAGGGTTGGAGTCTGGAATCGCCGCTGTCGCCAGCTCGGCGGCAAGATCCACGTCGTCCTCGGTGAGGCCGATCTCGCCGAGCGAGCCGGGCGCACCCACCTCTCGGGCGAGGTCCCACAACCCCGAGGCAGCGTGGGGGGTCCCGAAGGCCTCGGCGATGCGGGCCTCGGAGTCCGGGTCCGCTTCGCTGTTGTAGGCAGCGACGTAGGGCAGCACCACCGCATGGGTCGGGGCATGGGGCAGGTTGAACGTCCCGCCCAGGACGTGGCAGATCTTGTGGTGCATCCCGGCCCCCGCCGAGGCCAGGGCGACCCCCGAGAGGTAGGTGCCGTAGAGCACCCGCTCGTGAGCCTCCAGGCCCTCCGTGCCGGCCCGGAGGCCACGCAGCCCCGGGACCAGCGCGCGCATCCCCTCGCCGGCCATGGCCCGGTTGATGGGGTCGGCGTGCGGGGCCCACAGGCTGTCCACGGCGTGGGCCAGGGCGTTCAGGCCGGAGTGGACCGCGAGGTCGGTCGGCAGACCCTGGGTCAGGGTTGCGTCGTAGACCACGACTCTGGGCAGCACCCGGGGGTCGGTCCCGGTGGTCTTGCGCTCGTCCTCGGTCATCCCCCAGATGTCGGTCGCCTCCGACCCCGAGAAGGTGGTGGGCACCGCGACGACCGGCAGCCCGGTGTCGCGGGCGATGATCTTGGCGAGCCCGGTGGCCGAACCGCCGCCGATGGCGACGACCGAGTCCGCGTCCACCTCCTGGGCCAGGGCGACCGCATCCCGGGCCCGCTCCGCCGGCACGTGCTGGACGACCTCACGGATGCGGCCCACGACGGCGAACTGCTCGCAGATCTGGTCCACGACCTCAGCAGCGTGACCGCCTCCCACGAGCAGCGGCCGTGAAGACCCCAGGTCATGCAGGGCCGCGGCGATGTTCGTCGCGGCCGCTCCGGCGCCGAAGAGCACCCGCTGACCCAGGGTGGTGTGGTTGAACCTGATCTCCATACGATCTTCTCCCTCGGGCTGCACCCGCGGTGCGGTCATGGGCGTGCGGTGTCACTGACGGTATGCCGCAGCAGCCGGGCGGTGAGCTCCGTCGCCGTCGTGGTGATCTGGTGCTCGGCGCCCGGTTCGATGAGCGAGGTGAGCTGAGCGCCCATACCTCGCAGCCAGTCCCCGGTCTGCGCCATCCGGGTGCGGGGCACCCAGGGGTCGGCCTCGCACCCGGCCAGCAGTGCTGGCGTCCCACCGAAATCACCTGAGAAGGAGACCTCCTCGTGCTCGGTCCCGACGTACCCACCGGTGAGGAGGACGAGGCCGGCATACCTGTCGGGGTGCAGGAGTGCCCAGTGCGCCAGCAGGCAGGCCCCCTGGGAGAACCCGAGCAGCACCACCTTGTCTGGCGGGTATCGCGCGGCCGCTAGGCGGCCGAGGTGCGCGTCGACCGCCTCGAGCGACCAGGCGAGCCACGGGTCGTCGTCCGGTCGCTCTTCCATGAAGCCGTACGGGTACCAGCTCTGCCCGGCTGCGGCCGGCGCGAGCCACCGAAGACCGTTGACGTCGAGGCGCTCCGCGAGGGCACGCATGTCGGCGGGGGACTGGGTGCGTCCGTGCACCGCGAGCACCGCGACCGGCGCGTCCTCCTCGCCCCAGCACTCCGCGCCCGCTGCCAGGTGAGGATTCTCCCCGGCGCGCGGTCGTGCTGGGGTAGCGGGGCTGGTCACACCTCGATCGGTTCGAGCTGAGACATGATGCTGCTGCGCTCGGACTCGAACTGGGGCGGCAGCATGAAGGCCTGGCCGAGCTCCTCGGGGGACTCGTCACAGTCCCAGCCGCCCTCGTTGTGGGTGACGGCCAGCTCGAACAGGGCGCCACCGGGCATCCGGACGTAGTGGGACTTGAAGTAGGTGCGGTCCTTCAGCTCGGAGATGTCGGTGTACCCGGCGCCCTCGATCTCGAACTTGACCTGCTCCTGGTTCTCCAGCGAGCCGAGGTTCCAGGCGAAGTGGTGGTAGGTGCCCGCACCGAACCGCCAGGTGCCCTGGTCGTCGGTGCGGTTGCCGCGCAGCTCGACCCAGTTGCCGTGCTTGGCGTCGCCGACCCGGAACCGGGCCAGGTCACCCTGCTCCTCAACGTCACCGGCCAGGAAGAACGCCTCCTGGCCGAAGTCGACCGAGCGGTCTTGGTCGTAGACGTGGATGCCGATGCCGTGGATGCCGTGGACCGCGTGCTCGCGGGTCACCCCCGCGGCCTCGTGGCCGACGCGGGGGTCGTCGTCACTCTCGATGAGCTGATACTCGATGCCGGACGGATGCGCGAATTCGAGCCGACGGGCGCCGAAGACCTCGACCGAGGTGCTGTCCACCTCGTGGTCGGCGAGCCGTTTCGCCCACCAGTCGAGCGAGCCGTGGGGCACGGCGAGCAGCACCTCGCGGGCCTGGTTGGTGCCCCGGCTGCCGTACAGGTTGGCCTGCTTCCACGGGAACGTGGTGATCACCGAGGACGGGTCGCCGTTCGCGTTGGAGTAGTAGAGGTGGTAGACGGGCTTCGAGCCGTCGTACAGCACGGTCTTCTTGATGAAGCGCATGCCGAGAATCTTGGTGTGGAAGTCGACGTCCTCCTGGGCGCCGGCGACCGAGAGCGTGACGTGGTGGGAGCCGTTGATGTACGTCATGGGGCGAATCTCCTTTGATGTGCACCCAGAGCGGTGACCGAGCCGATCGTCGGTCTTCGGACGCTAGCACTCGCCGTCTTGTCGGACAATAGTTTGGCTGTATGGCGTTCTTGTCCGGTTTGTGACCACGTCGTCCGGGGTTGGGCGCTAGGCTCGCGCGCATGACTGCAGCCACCACGCACCGGGAGGTCACGACCGAGGCCGCGCCGACGTCCCGGTCGGAGCGGGTCCACCAGGAGCTGAGCCGGCAGATCCTCGACCATCAGCTGGCGCCGGGGCAGCGCCTCATCGAGCGTGACCTCATCGACCGCTTCGAGGTGTCGCGGGCGACCGTGCGCGAGACGCTTCGCCAGCTCGCTGCCGAGGGGCTTGTCCAGATCCAGCCGCGGCGTGGAGCCGTGGTGCGGGCCATCGACAGTGACGAGGCGAGGGACCTCTACCGGTTGCGCGCCGCGATCGAGGGGTTGCTCGTCGAGTGCTTCGTCGAGCGCGCCGCCGTCGCTGATGTCCAGCAGCTGGAGGAGGCCCTGGACGCGCTCGAGGGCGCGGTCGAGGCCGGGCTTCCGGCCTCGGAGGTGATGCGGGTCCGTGATGCCTTCTACGAGGCCTTGTTCGCCGGTGCGGCGAGCACCGTGCTGCGCGAGGAGCTGGGGACGGTCCAGGCGCGGGTGCGGGTCCTGTGCGTTTCCAGCCTGTCCGAGTCCGGTCGCGGCGCGACGGCGGTCCGCGAGCTGCGGGCGGTGACCCAGGCGATCATCGAGTGTGACGGTCCGCGCGCAGCCGCCCTGATGCGGGAGCACATCGCCTTCGCAGCTGCGGCCACGCTGCGCACCCTGCCGCGTCCCGACTGAGGTCGCACATTCGGTACACCAGGAAGGAGGACCCGTGGACGAGCTCTGGACGCTCCTGCTGGTCGTCGCCGTGGCCATCCCCATGTTCCTCCTCGTGCGCTGGCTTGCGGCCCGTCGAGCCGTCGCAGCAGCGCGACGCCGACGTGACGGGCCCGGGCAGTCCTCGCGCTGAACTCGTCGGTGCAGGCCCGGGGCGTACCCTCCGAAGGACCGGGACCGTTCAGGTCTCGCCATCAAAGGGCACGTCATGCCGCACCCGTCTCCGTCCACCGCACCGGCATACCGAACGGCAGGATCGGAGGACCTCCTCTCCGTGGGGGTGATGGCGCACTCCCGCAAGGAGAACGAGCACCGGCTACCGATCCACCCCGAGCACCTGCACCGGATCGAAGCCGACCTGCGCGCGCGGCTCTTCATGGAGCAGGGATACGGCCTCCGATTCGGGATGTCCGACGAGGAGCTCGCCACCCACGTCGGGGGCGTCCGGTCCCGGGCCGAGCTGATCGCGGAGTGCGACGTCATCCTCCTGCCCAAGGTGCAGGCCGAGGACCTCGCTGAGCTGCGGGACGGGCAGATCGTGTGGGGGTGGCCGCACTGCGTCCAGGACACTGAGCTCACCCAGCAGGCCGTCGACCGGCACCAGACCCTGATCGCCTTCGAGGCGATGAACCACTGGTCGCGCAGCGGCAGCTTCCTGCTGCACGTCTTCCACAAGAACAACGAGCTGGCCGGCTACTGCTCCGTGCTGCACGCCCTCGAGCTCATCGGCACGACCGGGAGCTACGGCCCGAAGCGTCGGGCGGTGGTCATCGGCTTCGGTGCCACAGCGCGTGGCGCGGTCACGGGGTTGACCGCGCTGGGGGTCACCGACGTGCGGGTCCTCACCCAGCGCAAGGTTGCCGCGGTCGCCTCACCCATCCACTCGGTCGACATCGTCCACCTCGACCAGGACGAGGACCCGGCCCTGACGACCGTCGTGACTACCGAGGGCCCGGTGCCGCTGGCGCCCTACCTCGCCGACAACGACGTCGTCGTCAACTGCGTGCTCCAGGACACCGACGCACCGTGGACCTTCCTCACCGAGGAGGACCTGGCGCTGTTCCGTCCGGGGAGCCTGGTCGTCGACGTGTCCTGCGACGAGGGCATGGGGTTAAGCTGGGCGAAGCCGACGACCTTCGACGAGCCCACCTTCGTCGTGGGCGACAACATCACCTACTACGCGGTCGACCACACGCCGTCCCACCTGTGGAACTCGGCGACCTGGGAGGTCAGCGCGGCGCTGCTCCCGCACCTGCGCACGGTGCTGATGGGTCCGGAGGCATGGGCGGCCGAAGCGACGATCGACCGGGCCATCGAGATCCAGGACGGGGTGATCCGCAACCCCGCCATCCTGGCGTTCCAGGGACGTGCGGATGCATACCCGCACCCTCGTCAGTCCGTGGGGTAGGCCTGGGGGACCGGAGGCTGGGTCCGGAGGCGGATCTGCATGGCCATCTCCGCGATCCTGCACAAGGAGTAGACGCCGCACGACAGCATGATGATGCTGGTGATCTGCAGCATCAGGCCGATGACGGCCCACGGGGGGCCAGTCTCTTCACCGTAGAACGCAGGGTCGGACGGCAGCGCCAGTCCTGCCACCAAGAATGAGCCGAGATACAGACCCAAGCCGACGCTGACCAGGACAGCTGCCGCGGGGACCCCGTCGGACGGTCCGGAACCCTCGACGGCCTCGACGACGACACCGCTGCCCGGGCAGACCGCGCCCTTGACCACGTGGTCGCACAGCTGTCGGCTCTCCGTGAGTGGCATCGTCTGACCGCACTCCGGGCACGCGCCGCGGTACGTCGTCATGCTCATGATGTGTCCCCTGTCCCCGGTGTCCCTCACCTGCGCTGAGAGTAGACCCTGGCAAGGCCTTCAGGACGGCAACGTGACGTCGACGTCGGCGTGGCTCGTGGTCAATACCTCCGGCGACCCGCTCGCACCGCGAAGTCGTCGACGGCGTCGGTCAGTTTCCCGCCGACACCGGTAGGAGCCCGTGCTGGACCAGTCTGTTCTCCCGCACCATGACGTGGACCAGGGCGCGTCCGGTGCGGCCGTTGCCGTCGGTGAACGGGTGGATGGTCTCGAACTGGGCGTGGGTCACCGCGATCTGCGTCATGCGCGGGAGGTCGCTCCGCCGGGCGAAGGCGGTCAGATCATCAAGGAGCGGCATCAGGTGCGTGTGGTGCGGGGCCACGTGGTGCGCACCGACGGGGGTGGAGGCGAAGCCTCCGATCCACACCGGCTCCTCTCGCAGCACTCCGCCAGGATGCCGGGTGTAGCCCTGCATCACCTCGGCGAGTGCGATGGTGCGAGCCGATGCGGTGATGTGCTCGATGTCGGACGAGGCGATCGACTCGCCGCGGCGCGAACAGCAGGACGTCCGCGCCCATGGTCGCGTCGAAACGCGCCACCTCCGCAGCGGAGTCCTCGACTTCGGCAGACAAGGCAGGGGTCAGGTGCGAGACGGAAGGAACGACAGCGTCGTCATACCTGCCCTTGAGCGCAGCCGCTCGCTCGCGTCTGGTCAGGCCGACAGCACCCGCCCCTGGGTGCCACGGTTGCCGCTCCGTCCGGACGGCGAGACATCCATGGATCGTCTTACCACGTATGGGTACAAGTGGTAAGAAGTGCCCGTCCGGTGATCACCTCTCGCAGACGACCCCGTCGCTGTCGGCGTCGCGGTACCAGTCGTACTCCGGGTTCACGCCCGCGACGTAGGGCCCGTAGCCGTTGGCGATGGCCTCCTTGCAGGTGCCGAACTGCGGGTCGGTGCCGGCGTCGACCGGGGGCTCAGGCGTGACGGGCTGAGGTGCGACGGGCTGGGGGGCCACGGGCTCGGGCTGGGCCTCGCAGGAGTATGCCTGCGGGCTCGCGGCGTCGGCGGCCACATACTCCGCCTCGCGGTCGTGCCAGCCGTAGCCGTCGCGCGAGTCGTACCGGGCGATCGCCAGACCTTCCTGGATGAGCGTCAGACCCACGTCACGTCCGTCGACGTCGAGGTAGCGGATCAGTCGCCCGTAGCGGTCGATGCTGTCCGCGCCGGCCTTCACGAGCACCGCCTCGCGGTCCCGGGCGAGCTCCATCATCCGGGCGCCTGCCTCGTCATACCCGCACTCGCCCCGCTCCGGGGTGTCGATACCGGCGATCCGGATGCGAGCCCCGTTCGACACGTCCACGGTGTCTCCGTCCACGATGGAGACGACCGTCAGGGTCTCGGCCGCGGCCTTCTCCGCTGCTTCCTTCTCGGCAGCGGCCGCGGCCTTCTCTGCTGCTTCCTTCTCCTCGGCGGCTTTAGCCGCCGCCTCTTCCTCGGCAGCCTTCTTTGCGGCAGCCTCTCGCTCCGCAGCCTCGGCTGCAGCCGCTTCCTCCGCTGCCTTCTCCGCGGCGACGCGCGCATCCTCGTCGGCCTGGGCCTTCTCCGCCCGAGCCTGCTCCGCCTCGGCAGCAGCGATGTCGTCGGCCGACGTCTCCGACGAGTCATCGGGCACCGGCTCAGCAGCCGGCTCGCGTGCAGCTGTCGTCGCAGCCGGAGCTGCCTGCGCGACGGGCTCGGAGTCGTCGATCCCGATGAAGGCGATTGCGGCGATCGTGAGGACGATGAACCCGCCGACGATCACCCCCACGACAGCCAGCAGCCCGATGACGGCTTTGCGGAGCATGTAGTTCCCCTGACTTCACGCCCATTTTTCCGGCAGGGCGACGCACGGTTCCGACTCTTGTCGTGAACGCTTCAACAAACAGCGTGCTGAGCGGACCGTACATCATTTCTTTCGTCCTCGGTGAATGCCGGTGAAGGGCCGCCCGGATTCACCCCTCGCATTACGGGCGGAGGTCGGGTCGTCGCCGCTGCGCGGAACGTCGCTGGAAGACCATCCGCCGGATGACCCGCAGTGCGATCGCGACCATGACTGCGGCGGCGGCGATCGTCACCGGTCTCCCGCCCAGGTCCCGTGTCGAGGCGAGCACCAGCACTGCGATCGTGCCACCGCCGACCAGCAGCACGCCGAGCCACCAGAGCCATCCCGACCCCGGGGAGCGCCCCTTCACCTGATCGGCCATGGACCCACGGTATCCACGACTGACCGGAGCAGCATTGTCCGCCAGCCTGGGGATCGCCCTCTCACGCGTGACGTTTGTGCAGGAACGGTGTGACACATCCGTGGCCCTGGCGACGGATGTGTCACACCGTTCCTGCACAGGCATGGTCCGCAGTGAAGACCTGCCCCTTTCCGGGGAGCCCCTCGGTCACCACGGCACCCGCCCCGGCGGAATCTGCACCCTCTGCCTTGTCCACCCCAGCAGGCTCGATCTGGACGTCCCGCCACCGGAACGGCAGCCCCGCGGCCGCATTCACCCTGGCCCGGTCCATCAGCTGCACGTGCAGGTGCGGCTCCGAGGTGTTGCCGGTGTTGCCCAGCGCGGCCACCTGCTGCCCGGCCTCGACCCGCTCACCGGGCGTGACCGCGATCGAGCCGCGGCGCAGGTGGGCGTAGGCGCTGAAGGTCCCGTCGCCGTGGTCGAGCACCAGGTGGTTGCCGAGGATGAACCGCGGCCCCGCCAGCTCCCGCAGCAACCCCTCGACGGTGAGCATCCAGATGACCGCCGGCCAGCTGCTGCGCGAGCGCTGGTCCCGCAGGCCGTCGCTCGCGCGGACCACGGTGCCGGCGGCGACGGCATACACCGGCTCACCGAAGCAGGAGAAGCCGGAAGGGTTCCGCAGCCCGCCCGTCCAGCCGAGCGAGGTGTGGGCGTCGGTCGGCGCCGGGTGGAGGATGTCGATGGCATAGGTCTGGCCGTAGGCGTGGATCCCGTGGCTGGGTACCTTGTCGGCGGGGCTGTTCACCGCGATCCAGCGTCCCCGCACGGGCGCCTCCACCCACCGCGGCTCCGGGTTCTCCGGGCGCGGCGGGCGGACCAGGCTCAGGGCGTAGAACACGGGCGGTACCGCGAAGGACCACCCCGGCAGGTCCAGCGCGATCACCGCAACGAGCGAGACGATGAACAGCCGGGCCCACCAGGTCATCAGGCCCGCGAGCCGGCGTCTCATCGCCGACCCCCCAGGAGGGTGGTGAGCAGGGGGACGACGCTCTCGACGGGTACCTCGTAGTGGCTGCCCCGGTTGCGCAGCCAGCCGGCTGCGGTCAGCTGGCGCAGGTGGTGGTAGACCTGTCCGCTGGAGCCGATGCCCTCCACCTCGGTGAGCTCCCGCGGGGTGCTGGTGCCGTGCAGCACCTGGTGCAGGAGGCGGAGCCTGACCGGGTGGCCCAGGGCCGCCAGCCGATCCGCGATGTCGCCCCAGTCGTCGTCGAGCAGGTCCTGGGTGCCGGCGCCCAGCTGCCAGCGGGCACTCTGGCCCGCTGGCGTGTCGACCGAGCCGACGATCATTACCGCGCCGGGGGCAGGCACCCGGGCCTCGAGGCCCAGCAGGGCCCAGAACACGTCGGGATCGAGCGTGGGTCCGGTCGACGGCACGGGGGGATCAGCGGCGGCTGCCGTGTCGGGGGCGTCGTGGCCGGTGAGGCGCTGCTCGAGCGCAGCGACCCTGTCCTCCAGGGCGGCCATGCGGTCATCGTTCATGATCACGATATTACGGAATAGTGAGACCGTAGACAACTCTCGCCCTGCGAGCCCTCCCACGCAGGGCCCGGCGCCACTAGGCTCACGACCACCGTGACCGCACTCGACGAGGAGTCCGCCATGCCGATCGACAACCCCTTCTACACACCCGAGGTGCAGGGCGCCTACGAGCTCCACGGCCTCGGCCGGTTCGAGCTCGAGGAGGGCGGCGTCATACCGGACCTCCAGCTGGCGGTCGCCACCTACGGCGAGCTCAACGAGGCCAAGGACAACGCGATCCTCATCCCGACCTGGTTCTCCGGCACCCACCAGACCTGGGAGCTGACGTACATCGGCGAGGGCCGGGCGCTGGACCCCTCGCACTTCTTCATCGTCGTCGTCAACCAGATCGGCAACGGGCTCTCGACCTCTCCGCACACCGCCGACGGCGACATCGCCATGGCGGCCTTCCCGCACGTGCGCATCGGTGACGACGTCCGCGCCCAGGAGCAGCTGCTGCGGGAGGTCTTCGGCATCGACCGGCTCGCCCTCGTCGTCGGCGGCTCGATGGGCGCCCAGCAGACCTGGGAGTGGGCGGTCCGGTTCCCGGAGAAGGTGCAGCGGGCGGCGATGATCGCCGGCACCGCGCAGAACACCCCGCACGATGTCCTCTTCACCCAGACGCTCATGGACGCCATCACCTCCGATCCCGGCTGGAACGGCGGCGACTACGCCTCGCCGGCCGACGTCGGCGAGGGGCTGCGCCGGCACGCCGACATCTGGGCGGTCATGGGGCTGTCCACCGAGTTCTGGCGCTCCGAGTTCTGGCGGGGGATCGAGCTGCCGGATGTCACCTGGGACACCTTCGAGGAGTTCCGCGACCG
The DNA here is from genome assembly GCF_045032955.1 of Serinicoccus shuyuelongi. Classification (NCBI taxonomy): domain Bacteria; kingdom Bacillati; phylum Actinomycetota; class Actinomycetes; order Micrococcales; family Ornithinimicrobiaceae; genus Serinicoccus; species Serinicoccus shuyuelongi. Next base: position 358,666 of record NZ_JBJFZU010000003.1, read on the forward strand.
GTTCCTGCGGCCCACGTTCGCCGCGATGGACCCGAACGCGCTGCTGAGCATGGGATGGAAGTGGCAGCGTGGCGACGTCGCCCGGCACACCGGCGGTGACCTCGCGGCCGCCCTCGGGCGGATCACCGCGAAGACCTTCGTGCTGCCGATCGACGAGGACATGTTCTTCCCGCCGCGCGACTGCGCCCGCGAGCAGGAGCTCGTGCCCGGCAGCGAGCTGCGCACCCTGCACTCGGTCGCCGGCCACTTCGGGCTCTTCGGGTTCGAGGAGTCCTACCTCGCCGAGCTGGACGGCCACCTGAGGGAGCTGCTCGCCATGGAGGTCTGACGTACACCGTGGTCTGACGTACAGCGAGGTCTGACGTATCTGGGCGGGCGGTGCCCGCTCTCCGGGGTATGCCCCCTCCCGCACCCAGCGCCGCCGGTGCCCCGATCGAGCCGCTCCCCACCGCGGTCACCGGCTTCGTCGGTGCGGCGGACACAGGGCCGGTCGACACCCCGGTGACGGTCACCAGCGCCGCCGCCTACCACGCGACCTTCGGGCCCAGCCTCGACGCGGACCGCCCGCTCGGGCATTCCGTCGACCTGTTCTTCGCCAACGGGGGTCGGCAGGCCGTCGTCGTCCGTGCCGCCGGACCTGACCCTGCGCAGCTGGTGCCGGCCGACGGTCCTGGTGGAGTGCACGCCCTGGACGGCTCCGGCGTCACCGTGCTGGTGCTGCCCGGCGTCACCGCCGCCCACGCCGAGCAGGTGGGGGTCGCGCTCGCGCGGTGCGCGGCATACCGGGCGGTGCTGGTGCTCGACCTGCGGCCCGGGCCCTGGACCCAGGACGTCCGTGCCACGGTCGAGCGGGTGGGTGAGCACCGGGAGCGGGCGGCGGCATACCACCCGTGGATAGTCGTCGACGGAGTGAGCGTGCCACCGGGCGGGGCGGTCGCCGGGGTGATCGCCCGCACCGACGCCGAGCGCGGGGTCTGGAAGGCGCCCGCCGGGGTCGGGCTGCACGGGGTCGACGCGCTCACCGAGGCGATCGACGCCCGCGGTGCCGAGGAGCTGACCGGGGCCGGGGTCAACGTGCTGCGCGAGTTCCCCGGCCGGGGGAGTCTGGTGTGGGGCGCGCGCCTGGTTGCCGGGGCACAGAACGGTGACCCCGCCGCGCGGTACCTGTCGGTGCGGCGGCTCACCGACCACGTGCTGACCTCGGTGAGTGTCGGGCTCGGGTTCGTGCGGGACGAGCCGAGCGCGGAGGTGCTGTGGACGCGGGTCCGGCAGCTGACCGAGGACTTCCTGCACCGGCTGTGGCTGCAGGGGGCGCTCGCCGGCGTGCGGGTGGAGGAGGCCTACGGTGTCCGGTGCGGGCAGGGGGAGACGATGACCGAGGCCGACGTGCGCGCAGGGCAGGTGGTGCTGTCCCTGTGGGTGGCTCCGGTGCGGGCCGGCGAGTACGACGCGCACACGCTGCGGTTCCAGGCTCGTCCGTCCTCGCAGCCGAAGACCGGCACGACACCGGTGCTCGCGGTGGACCTGGGCCAGGTGGTCTCGCGGTACATCGGCGAGACCGAGAAGAACCTCTCGCGAGTGTTCGACCGTGCCGAGGGGAGCGGGCTGGTGCTCGAGTTCGACGAGGCGGATGCGGTGTTCGGGAAGCGCACCGAGGTGCGTGACACGCACGACCGGTATGCCGGTCAGGAGACCGCTCGGCTCGTCGAGCGGATGGCGAAGGAGCGGGGGATTCCGGTGCGGTGGCGCCGTTGGCCCTCCGACGGTCAGGGCTGAGCTGTCCGGCGGCGTAGCGGACGTCGACGGCTTGCCCGGGAGGCCACACCTCAGGCAGATGCGACCTCGGTGCTCTGCCGGCGGGTCAGCGTCAGGTGCAGGCTCAGGGCCGCGTAGTAGACGACATACCCGCCGGACACGACGATCAGCCACACGCTCGGCGACGGGTACTGCGCCAGGATCACGGCATACAGGACGAGCCACAGCGTCGTCAGCGTCATCGTCGGCCACCAGGCGATCTCGGTGCGGGACGGGTACACGTACTTGATGGGGACGAAGACCATCACCGTGAGCACCAGCAGCACGGTCGTGGTGACCGCCACCCCGGCGCTCAGCACCACCAGGTAGAAAGCGGCGATGTTCCAGTAGCTCGGGAAGCCGAGGAAGAAGTGGTCCTCGGTCTTGGCGTCGCTGCGGCAGAACTGGTAGCACGACGCCAGCAGCGGGACCGAGGCGACGACTCCGCCGAGCCAGCCTCCGGGCAGGAAGCCCGCGCTCCACAGCAGCACCATCGGCGCGAAGGCATACGTGATGTAGTCGATGATGTTGTCCAGCAGCGCCCCGTCGAAGCCGGGCACCAGCTCCTTGACGCGGAAGTGCCGGGCGAGGAAGCCGTCGGTGCCGTCGACGACCATCGCGGCGAGGAAGAGCCAGAGGACCAGCTCGACCTCACCGGCGTAGGAGAAGTGGACCATGAGCAGCGCGAGCACGGCGCCCAGGGCGGTGTAGACGTGGACAGCCACCGCCGCCAGGCGTGGGGGCGCGCTGGCGGACAAAGAACTCATGACCTCGACCCTAGTGGGCCGGGTACCGTGAACCCGGTTGGACATCCAGGGAGGAACGTATGAAGGAGATCGTCGGTCTGCCGGGGGAGGAGTCGGCCTACCGCGACCCGAAGGTCCGCAAGGGCATGCTCAAGGACATCCGGCTCGCGCTGCGCCGCAAGCTGCTGCCGGGGGAGACCGTCCAGGGACTGTTCATCGCCTACCGGATCCGCCGCAGCGTCTCCGCCCTGGTCGTCACCGACCGGCGGCTGCTCACCCTGGGTGACGTCTCGGTCGGTATGCCCGTGGTCGACGACCTCGACCGGAGCCAGGTCACCGAGGTGACCATCGAACGGCACAAGGTGTTCTCCACCGGTGCCGTCGTTGCCGTCACCCCGGACGGGCCGGTCGGTCTCGGGACCCTGGACTACGGCAAGGAGACCTTCAACAAGCTCGAGGAGATCCTTGCCCAGGACGGTTCCGCCGGTATGCCGCTCATCCCCACCCCGTCCGCCCGGCGCCCGGGCGTGGAGACGGTGCAGGACGGGCCTCAGGGCCACCTGCCTCTCACCCCGCCGGCCGGCGGGGTGCCGCCGCAGCACCCGCTGGTCGCCCAGCTCAGCGCTCTGGCAGACCTGCACGAGCGTGGCGCGCTCGACGACGACGAGTTCGCCGCCGCCAAGCAGAAGCTGATCGCCGAGTGGCCATGACGCCCCCGACCGTCCCCCTCGTCACGGTCGACGGTGTCGACCCGGCCCTGGTCGCCCGTGACCTGACTCGCGTCGTCGTCCGCGACCGAGGGGGACGCCCGGTCCGCCTGCGGGTGGAGCTCAGACACAGCCCGGAGGGGCACGTCCACCCGTCCGGCGCAGACGCATTCATCGGCTCGTCCCTGCGCGTCACCCTCGCCACCTCGTCCGGGCCCGACACCGCCGGGTGGGAGTTCGAGGGACCCGTGGACGCGGTTTCCGTGCTGTGCCCGGAAGGCGGCCCACCGATGCTGATCCTCGAGGCGCACGACGCGCGGGAGGTGCAGCCCGCACCCCCGGCGCACCGGTCCTCGACCGCGATCCCCCTACAGCTCGGCCAGGGGCTGATCGCCGCCGGCGTGCGCACCGAGGCGGTCGGCGCTGTCACCGGAGGCGGGCCCCGACCCGGCCTCGGCAACGGAGTCTCCGCCGAAGCCGTCACCGTTCCCGGCCTGACCGTCGGCGGGACGGTCGTCCTCGCCGGGGTCGCCTCCTGGGTGGACGGTCGGGCATACCGGATCACCGCCGTCCGTCACCGCTTCGACGGAGTGCGCGGATCACGCACCCGGTTCCGGGCAGAGCCGGTCTGACGGCGCACCCGGCACGGAGCCCTGCTGCGCCGGACGCCCCGACGTCCTAGCTCAGGACGCCACCGAGGCCGCCCCCACCGCCCAGGTTGTTCATCAGATCCTTCGGGTCGAGGCCGTACTGCTCGAGCAGGCCGGCGTCCTTCTCGGTGTCCACCTGCTCGGGCATCTCGCTGTCCGCCTGACGTGCCTTGTCCTGGTCGCCGCGGGACTTCAGGAACTCGATGATCTGTGACTTGTCGATCTGCATGATGCGCCCTTCGTCGGGATGGGTCGTGTGTGCTCGACGCTATCGAGGCCCTCTCGGCCTGCAACTCGAACGACCCGCAGGGCTGCGACCCCCGTGATGCTCCCGGGATCCGGGCCCGCGATGCTTCAATGGCGCATGCACTCCAGGACCGTCAAGGCGAGCAGCTAGATGGCCCGGGACACAGGGTCTTCTCGACGTCGACCCTCTCGCCGTCGACCGGGAGCACACCGCCGACGTGGCACTCGACGGGTGCAACGGCTGTATGTCGGGGGCGCTCTTCTGCTGGTGCTCGTCGTCGGTGGGCCACAGCTCGTCCTATGGTCGGGAGAGCCGCTGGAGGCCAAGGAGTGCATCGTTGCCCACGCACCAGCAGCGACCGGGACGACGCCCTCGCCCGCACTGGCCAGTGTGGACGCCGCGGCATACCCCGGGGGGTTGGACCAGGAGGGCGGTGTCGTCTCCGACGCGAGCTGCCTGACCCGGACGGAGGTCTTCGGGGTGGTCCGTCCGGTGGACGAGGCCGGCGTCCGCACCGCGCTGGCCTACGCGCAGGAGCAGGACCTGTCGGTCTCGGTGGGCGGCACCCAGCACGCCATGGGGGGTCAGGCCTCCCACCCCGGAGGTCTGGTGGTGGATATGCGCGGTCTGGACGGGATCACGGTCGACGAGGATGCGCGGACCGCGACCGTGCAGGCGGGCGCGACCTGGCACCAGGTCCTGGAGGCGGTCCACCCGGTCGGACTGTCGGTGATGACGATGCCCGGCATCGACGTGCTCAGCGTCGGCGGGACGGTCTCCGCCAACGCGCACGGCCTCGACTTCCGAGCCGGAAGCCTCTCCTCCACCATCCGTTCGATGCGGGTGATGCTGGCCGACGGCACCGTGCACCGGGTCGGTCCGGACGAGCGGCCAGAGCTCTTCCAGGCGGTCGTCGGCGGCTACGGACTGTTCGGGGTGATCCTGGACGTCGAGCTCGAGCTGGTCGACAGCGAGATGCTCGAGCTCCGTCAACAGGTGGTCACCGTCCAGGACTTCCCGGAGGTCTTCGCCTCGCGGGTAGCAGGCGACGACGACGTCCGGCTGACCTACACACACCTGTCCACCGCGCCCGGCAGTCTGCTGCAGGAGGCGATCGTCTACAGCTACGCGCGGGTGGAGTCGCCTGAGCCCGTGCCTCCGCTGCGGGAGCGTGCCTCGGACCGGGCCAGCCGTCTCGTCTTCAACCTGGCTCGGATCGGCGACACGGGGCAACGGGTGAAGTGGTGGGCACAGCGTGACGTGCTGCCGCACGTCCGCGGCTGTCAGCAGTCGCGCAACGAGGCGCTGCGCGAGGCCGAGGCGTGCATGGTCGGGCGGAACCAGGCCATGTTCGAGAGCCTGGGCTTCCTTCAGAACCGGCTGCCGCAGTACACCGACGTCCTGCACGAGTACTTCCTCCCGCACGACCAGCTCGTCCCGTTCCTCGACGACCTGCGCGACGAGCTCGCCCGGCACGACGCCCGGCTGATGAGCGCCTCGGTCCGGTCGGTCCACGCCGAGGACGTCGTGCTCGACTACGCCCAGGGGGAGAGGTTCTCGGTCGTGCTCTACCTGAGCCAGGGCGTCAGCGACGCGGGAAACGCGGACATGGCCGATCTGACCAGAGCCCTGGTGACGGCCTCCCTGGCCCGGGGCGGCACCTTCTACCTGCCCTACCAGCAGCACTACACCCGGGAGCAGGTGGCGCAGGCATACCCGCGGCTGGACGAGTTCTTCGCCGTCAAGCGACGGTACGACCCGGGTATGCGCTTCCAGAACAGCTTCTCAGCACGCTTCGCCTGACGGATGTGCAAGAACGGTGCGACACATCCGTCACCGTGGCGACGGGTGTGTCACACCGTTCTTGCACAGGTATGCCCGGAGCAGGGACGCCCCGCTCAGGCATCGATCACCCGAGCCAGGGCTGGACCCGCTCCAGGTAGCGCTCCGACATGGTGGCCACCACCTCGGCCCCGGGCGTCGCCCAGACGTCGGCGTTGAAGATCTCCACCTCGACGTCGCCGGCATACCCGGTCCTCGCCACCCAGCGGGTGAACGCCTCGAAGTCGATGTGCCCGTCGCCGACCATGCCGCGGCTGAGCAGCGCGTCCGGCGGCAGGGGAGTGATCCAGTCGCTGATCTGGTAGCTGGCGATCCGGTCGCCGGCGCGGGCGATCTGCTGCTCCACGCCCGGCTCCCACCACAGGTGGAAGGTGTCGACCACGACACCCACCGCGGACGCCGGGAACTGCTCGGCCATGTCCAGCGCCTGCTCCAGGGTGGAAACCACGCCCCGGTCCGCCGCGAAGATCGGGTGCATCGGCTCGATCGCCAGCACCACCCCCGCGGCCTCCGCGTCGGGCACCAGGGTCGCAACCCCGTCCAGGAACCTGCCCCGCGCGGCGTCGATGTCCCGGTCACCCTCGGGCAGCCCGCCGGGGACCAGCACCAGGGTCGGTGCGCCCAGGGTGGCGGTCTCCTCGATCGCGGCCCGGTTGGAGTCCAACGACTCCTGCCGAGCAGACCCCTCCGGCATCGTGAGGAACCCGCCGCGGCACACAGAGGACACCCGCAGACCGGACTCCTCGACCCACCGCCGGGCGGTCTCGAGGCCGACGTCGGCGACCGGTTCCCGCCAGACCCCGAGGCTGCTCAGCCCGGCGCTGACGCAGCCGTCGATCGCCTCGCGCAGGGTCCACTCGGCGCAGGTGCGCTGGTTCAGCGACAGCCGCGCCAGCCGCAGGTCGGTGGCCACCGATACGGCGCTCACCGGGACACCCCGGCCCCGCGCAGCACCAGGTCCATCCGGGACGCCGCCAGCTCCGGGTCGGGCAGCAGCCGCGCCTCGTTGGCCAGGGCGAACACCTCCGCCAGGTGGGTCACCGGGCGGGCGGACTGCAGCCCGCCGACCATGGTGAAGCCGCTCTGGTGCCCGGACAACCAGGACAGGAACGCGATCCCGGTCTTGTAGAACCAGGTCGGCGGTGCGAACACCAGCCGCGACAGCGGTACCGTCGGCGCCATCTCCGCCTCGTAGGCGTCCAGGTCACCGGCGTCCAGCGCGGCCAGCGCCGCGGACGCCGCCGGGGTGATCGCTGCGAACGCGCCGAGCAGCGCGTCGCTGTGCCGTTCGCCGTCGCCGCGGATGAGCTCGGGGTAGTTGTAGTCGTCCCCGGTGTAGAGGCGCACCCCCTCGGGCAGGGCCGCCCGCAGCGAGACCTCGTGCTCGGCGGACAGCAGCGACACCTTGACCCCGTCGATCCGGTCGGCGTGCCGCCCGACCAGCTCGAGGAACGTCGCGGTGGCGGTGGGGATGTCCTCGCTGCCCCAGTACCCGAGCAGCTGCTGGTCGAACATCGGACCCAGCCAGTGCAGGACCACCGGCGCGCTGACCTGGCTGAGCACCCGGTCGTACACCTGCAGATAGTCCTCGGCGCTGCGCGCGACCGCCGCCAGGTGCCGGCTCGCCATCACGATCACCTGGGACCCGGTGCCCTCCACGAAGGCGACCTGCTCCAGGTATGCCTCCGTGACGGCCTCCAGGTCCGCGCAGCGGGCGACGTGGTCGGTGCCGGCACCGGAGGCGATCCGGGCACCGGCAGCCTGCGCCTGCGTGGCGCTGCGGCTGACCAGCTCCTGGATCGCCGGCCAGTCCAGGCCCATGTTGCGCTGCGCGGTGTCCATCGCCTCCGCGACCCCGAAGCCGAAGTCGAAGAGGTGCTGACGGAACGCCAGGGTGGAGTCCCAGTCGATGGCGGCCGGCTGCCCGGGCCCGTTCTCCTGCCACGGGTCGGCCACCACGTGCGCGGCGGCGAAGGCGATCCGGGTGGAGAACCCGCCGGGGTGCTTCTCCCACTCCCGGGCCGGCTGCAGGGTGACGTCCCGCCAGGAACCGTCGGCCTGCGGCAGGCTGACCGTGCTCATGCGCGGACCTCGGTGATCGGCACCCGCCGCCCCTCGGCGGAGGAGCGCAGGCCCGCCTCGACCAGCTCCAGCCCGCGCACTCCGGACGCGAAGTCGTAGGGGTGCTTGCGGCCCTCGTGCAGGTCGATGAGGAAACGCTCCCACTGCGCCCGGAAACCGTTGCCGTGCTCCTCGGTGTCCGGCACCTCGGTCCACTGCGACCGGAAGTCCTGGTCGGTGGGCAGGTCGGGGTTCCAGACCGGGCGAGGGGTGACCACCCGCGGCTGCACCCGGCAGCCGAAGAGCCCGGCGACGGCGGACCCGTGGGTGCCGTCCACCTGGAACTCCACCAGCTCCTTGCGGTCCACCCGGACCGCCCACGAGCTGTTGACCTGGGCGATGATGTCGCCCTCCAGCTCGAAGATGCCGTAGGCCGCGTCGTCGGCGGTCGCCTGGAAGGGCTCACCGTTCTCGTCCCAGCGCTGCGGGATGTGGGTGACGGCCTTGGCGGTGACCGCCTCGACGGCACCGAACAGCCCCTCCATCACGTAGTTCCAGTGGCAGAACATGTCGAGCACCATGCCGCCGCCGTCCTCGGAGCGGTAGTTCCAGCTGGGCCGCTGGGTGGGGGTGAGGTCGCCCTCGAACACCCAGTAGCCGAACTCGCCGCGCACCGACAGGATCCGCCCGAAGAAGCCGGAGTCGATGAGCGAGCGCAGCTTCAGCAGCCCCGGCAGGTACAGCTTGTCGTGCACGACCCCGGTGGTCACCCCCGCGTCCTCCGCGGCCCGGACCAGGTCCATACCGTCCGCGACGGACTCCGCGATCGGCTTCTCGGTGTAGATGTGCTTCCCGGCGGCGATCGCCGACAGGATCGCGCCCTTGCGGGCCTGGGTGGTGGCGGCGTCGAAGTAGACGGTCGCGCTCTCGTCGGCCAGCGCGGCGTCGAGGTCGGTGCCGTACTCGGCGATGTCGTGCGTACGGGCCAACTTCTCGAGCTTTTCGAGGTTACGCCCGAGCAGCACCGGCTCCACCTGGATCCGGTCCCCGTTGGGCAGCTGGACGCCGCCGTCGTCGCGGATCGCCAGGATCGACCGGACCAGGTGCTGGCGGTAGCCCATCCGGCCGGTGACGCCGTTCATCAAGATACGGACGGTGTGCGTGGTCATCCTGCGTGTCCTTCGGTCGTGGGGGAGGCGGTGCCACCCGAGGTGGGGGAGGCGGGTGCGGTCGAGGCCGGTGCGGCCGTGGCCGCCGCCTCCTGCGGGCGTCCGCCGAGGTAGAGCTCGCCGAGCTTGGGGTCGTCCAGCAGCTGCCGGGCCGGGCCCTTGATGTGCACGCGACCGAGGTCGAGGACGAGGCCGATGTCCGCGGACTCCAGCGCCCGGCGGGCGTTCTGCTCCACCAGGAGCACCGCGGTGCCGGCGTCGCGCATCCGCACGACCTGCTCGAAGACGACCGCGGTGGCCTTGGGGTCCAGGCCCATCGAGGGCTCGTCCAGCAGCACCACCTTGGGGTCGACCATCAGCGAGCGGGCGAACTCGACCTGCTTCTGCTGCCCACCGGAGAGGGCCCCCGCGAGGGCGTCCCAGCGGTCGGCCACCAGCGGGAAGAGCGACTTGACGAACTCCAGCCGCTCCTGGGTCCGGGAGTGGTCCTTGACCGTGAACGCACCGAGCGAGATGTTCTCGCCGACGGTCATCTCACGGAAGACGCTGTGCCCCTGCAGGACGTGCGACAGACCTGCCCGCAGCATCTGCTGGGGCCCCTGCCCGGTGACGTCCTGGCCGTCCACGACGACCTTCCCGGCCCGGGGCGCCAGCATGCCGCTGGCCACCTTGAGCACGGTGGACTTGCCGGCGCCGTTGGGGCCGACCAGGCAGACGATCTGCGCCGGTGGCACCTGCACGGTCAGCCCGCGCAGCACCAGGGCGGCGCGGCCGTAGCCGGCCTCGACGTCGTTCAGCTCGAGAAGGAATTCAGACGCCAAGGTATGCCTCCAGGACGGCAGGGTCGCTCTGCACGAGCGAGGGTGGTCCGGCGGCGATCGCCGCACCGCGGTCGAAGACGATGACGTGGTCGCTGAGCCGCATCACCAGGTCCATGTTGTGCTCGACGACGATGAAGGTGCGTCCCTCCTTGTTCAGCTCGATGATCAGCGAGCTGATGCGCTCGATGAGCGAAGGGTTCACCCCGCCCGCGGGCTCGTCCAGCATGATCGTCTCGGGGTCGGTCATCAGCACCCCGGCCAGCTCCAGCAGCTTCTGCTGGCCGTAGGAGATGTCCCGGGCCTCGGAGCGCTCCAGGTGGTCGATGCCGACCCGGGCCATCAGCTCCCGTGCCTTCTCGACGTCCTCCGGCCGGCGGCCCGAGCCCAGCAGCTGGCCGATGCCGCGGGGGCGCACCCCGGCCAGCACGTTGTCCAGCACGCTCATCCGGGGGAAGATCCGGCACAGCTGGAAGCTGCGGCCGATCCCGGCCCTCGCGATCTGGTGGGAGGCCTTGCCGGTGACGTCCTTGCCCCGGTAGGTGACGGTGCCGGAGTCGGCCTTGATCATCCCGGTGACGCAGTTGAAGAACGTCGTCTTGCCGGACCCGTTCGGCCCGATCAGGGCGTTGATCCGGCCGTGGTGGAAGTCCACGTCGGCGCCGGCGACAGCCTGCACGCCGCCGTAGGCCTTGGCCAGGCCGCGCACCGACAGGCCGATCTCGTGCTCGGGGGTGGAACCCTCCCGCGTCGTGCTCGTGTCCACGCTCATTCCTTCCTCCCGGAGGTTCCGGTGAGCGACGCCTCGGCGTCGGATGAATCGTGCGTCCCGTCGTCCGATGACGTCCCGGGTATGCCGGTGCCCGCCTTGTTCTTGTCGGCCAGCTCCTCGGCGCTCTGCTCCCGGATGGAGGTCGCGTCGGGACGCAGCCGGTTCAGCAGCTGGCCGAGGGTGGGCAGGATGCCTTCGGGCATGAAGAGCACCACGATCCCGAGCAGCAGGCCCAGGGCGACCAGGTGGAACTGGGTGTCGCCGAACTCCGCCTTGAAGAACTCCAGGGCGTAGCCGACGATGAACGCGCCCAGCGCCGGCCCGAACAGCGACCGGATCCCGCCCAGCAGGGACATCAGCACCATGTAGGAGCCGATGAGGATCGAGAACTGGAAGATCGGGTCCAGGAAGCCGAACCACAGGGCGTACATGCCACCGGCGAGGGCGGTGAAGAACGCCGAGATGACGTACACCGCCAGCTTGTAGCCGAAGGTCGGGACGCCCAGGCTCTGCGCCTTGTCCTCGTCCTCGCGGATGGCCTTCAGACCGGCCCCGAACCGGGAGCGGTCGATGGCCCACCAGGCGAGGAGCATGACGACCAGCAGCGCGACGTGCAGGTAGTAGAACCGCTCGTGCTGCTCGGGGCGGAGCACCTCGGGGCCGAACGGCCGGGGCACCCGCAGCCCGTTGGAGCCGCCGGTGACGTCCGACCAGCTCTGGAAGACCAGCAGCAGGATCAGCACCAGGGCGATGGAGACGATGACGAAGGAGGCACCGCGGACCCGCAGCGAGGCGAACCCGATCGGCACCGCGAACGCCGCGACGAGCAGGGCGCCCAGGAACAGGGCCGGCCACGACGGGACGTCGGCGCGCAGGATGAGCAGCGCGACGACATACCCGCCCAGGCCGGTGTAGGCGGCGTGCCCCAGCGACATGTAGCCGGTGAACCCGCCGACGAAGTTCCAGCCGGTGGCCATGCAGGCGTAGCTGAGGATGACCACGCCGACCGACAGGATGAAGGGGCCGGGACCGGTCATCGGGAAGAGGATCACCCCGAGCGCGGCGCCGAGCACCGCGACGACCTGCACGGTCCGGATGATGGTGTCAGAAGCGTTGCGCAAGGCGACCTCCAAAGAACCCGTGCGGGCGGAAGACGAGGGTGGCGAAGAGCACCACGTAGAAGATGGTCTGTGCCCAGGTCGTGCCCATCGGGATCTGCAGCAGCGACTGGCTGACGCCGAGGATCATCGCCGCGGCGGCGGCACCCGGGATGCTGCCCAGGCCGCCGACCACGATGATGGCCATCAGCGGGCCGATCCAGTGCCAGTGCAGCGAGGGGTAGATGGTGGCGTCCAGGGCCAGTGCCGTGCCGCCGATGGCGGCGGTGGCCAGGCCGACCCCGAACCCGTAGCCGGCGACCTTGCGGGTGTCGATCCCGACCAGCTCGGCGGCCTCCTTGTTCTGGATCGTGGCCCGCAGGGCCTGCCCGAAGCGGGTCTTCTTGAGGACCAGGTAGAGGACCGTCAGCGACACCGCGGCGAGCACGAAGGCGATCAGCTTGACGACCGCGATCTGGGCACCGAAGAACTCGAGGCTCGAGCCCGAGTAGGGCAGCTGGATGCGCCGCTGGGTGCCGGTGAAGACGAAGCCGATCGTGCCCTCGATGGTCAGCGCCACCGCGAAGGTGAGCAGCACCGACATCATCGTCAGGGTGGCCGGCTTCAACCGGGAGAGCAGCACCCGCTGCATCAGCACGCCCAGCACGAAGAACAGCGGGACGGTGCCGATCAGCGAGACCAGCGGGTCGATGCCCGTGGTCGAGGTGAACCACCACGCCAGGTAGGCGGCGAGGATGAGGAACGCCGAGTGGGCGATCATCACCACCCGCATGACCCCGAAGTACAGGGTGAGACCGGAGGCGAGCAGCGCGTACAGCCCGCCGAGCAGGATGCCGAGGATGAGGCTCTGGAGGAGGAGCGCCATCACCACTCCGGCTTGGGGAAGATCAGGTCAGCCTCGGCGGCCTCCTCGGGCAGCACGATCTGGATCTCCCCGTCGACGTACTGCTGGACCAGGTGGGCACCCTGCGGGCGGCCCTCCGCGTCCCAGGTCAGCGGACCGACGACCGTCTGCACCTCGTTGTCGCGCAGCCAGTCGATGAGCTGCTGCTGGCACTCCGGGCTCGGGTCGGCGCAGCCGACACCCTCGACCGCGGCGGCGACGACCTGACCGGTGGTCCAGGCGTTGGCCTCGTCCTCGTTCGGCTCGGAGCCGTTCTCCTCGGTGAAGTACTCCACGAACTCCTGCGTGGTCTCGTACGTCGCCTCGGGGGTGAACCCGGTCGGGGCCATGATGCCCTCGGTCTGGTCACCGATCGCGGCGGCGAACTCGGGGTTGGTGGGCGCCGTGGAGAAGGCCGCCATGTCCGGCTGGTAGTCCAGCTGCTGCAGCGAGATGATCAGGTTGACCGCGTCCTGGTACTGCGAGCCGCCGACCACGATGTCCGCGTCGCTGGAGGCGATCTTGGCGGCGATCGAGGAGAAGTCGGTGGTGTTCGGCGGGTAGACCTCGTCCACCACGGTCTCGACGCCCATCTCCTCGAGCCGGGCCTTCAGGCCGTAGGCCGTGCCCTGGGCGAAGGGGTCGTCCATCGCCGCGAAGGCGGCCGTCTCCGGGCGCTCGCCCTCGGGCATCGCCTCGATGTAGTCGGCCAGGTAGTTGTAGTGGTCCTCGGCGACCGCAGGGGCCGCGTAGAAGAGGTTGGTGAAGCCCTGGGTGAAGACCTCCTCGGCCGCGCCCGCGGGCTCGACGAAGAGGAAGCCGTAGTCCAGCGCGACCTGCGCGGCGGGCACCACCAGACGGGTGGAGAACGGACCGAAGACGAGGTCCACGCCGTCCTGGTTGATGAGCTTCTCGTAGTCGGAGGCGACCCGGTCCGCGTTGGACTGGTCGTCCAGGATGGTCAGCTCGACCTGGCGGTCCAGCAGGCCGCCGTTCTCGTTCACGTAGGCGGCCCAGGCCTCGTAGCCGCGCTGCACGCCCTTGCCAGGCTCGGAGAAGTCTCCGGTCAGCGGCAGCGAGATGCCGATCTGGATGGGTCCGTCCTCCTCCTCGCCGGAGGCCCCTGAGCCGTCACCTCCCGCGGACGGATCATCGATCCCACAGCCCGTGACCGTGAGACCTACGACTGCGGTCGTGGCGACCGCCCATCGGCGAATGCTTGTTGTCATGACCCTCGCTCCTCGTTGAACGTAAGCGTTTGCGTAACCGCTTCCGTAGACAATAGGTGCTGACCTAGGATGAGGCAAGAGCCGAGCAACGATGCGGGGAGAATTCATGGTGAGCACGCGCAGCCCGCGCCTCAAGGACGTGGCGCAGGAAGCCGGGATCTCGATCGCGACCGCCTCACGGGCGATGTCCGGGTCGCCCGGGGTGAGCGCACAGCTCGCGAAGCGGGTGCGCCAGATCGCCACCGACCTCGGGTATGTCGCGAACGTGCACGCCCGGTCGCTGGCCGGCAGCCCGAGCTCGGTGGTGGGCCTGGTGGTGCACGAGATCGGGGACCCCTACTTCTCCGAGATCGCCAGCGGGGTGCTCAGCGTGGCCGGTGCCCGGGGGCTGACCGTGCAGATCTGCCACAGCGGGCGCGACCCCGAGGCCGAGCTGGCACAGATCCAGATGCTGATGGCCAACCGGGTGGGCGCCATCATCGTCGCCGGCTCCGGCTTCGTGGACCCCTCGCAGGAGTCCGGGGTGGCGCTGGCCCTGCAGCGTTTCCAGGAGAACGGCGGCCGGGTGGCCGTCATCGGCCGGCACCCGTTGCGGGCCGACACCGTCCAGCCGGACAACATCGAGGGCGGGGAGACCATCACCGCCCACCTGCTGGGCCTCGGGCACCGGCGGATCGGCGTGGTCACCGGCTCCCGCGAGCTGACGACGGTGGCGGACCGGTTGGTGGGGATCGGCAGGGCCCTGCAGCGGGCCGGGTTGTCGCTGGAGACCACGCCGCTGGTCGAGGCCCCGTTCACCCGGGAGGGCGGCAAGGAGGCGATCGCCCGGCTGCTCGAGGAGGCGCCGGACCTGAGCGCGGTGATCGCGATGAACGACGACATGGCGATCGGTGCGCTCTCGGTCCTGCGCGCCCGCGGGGTCGTCGTCCCGGACGAGATCTCGGTCACCGGCTTCGACGACGTGGCGGTCGCCGGCGACCTGGCGCCCAGCCTGACCACGATCCGGCTGCCGATGGCCGAGATGGGGCGCCAGGCGCTGCAGCTCGCGCTGGCGCCGCCGGCCACCCGTCGGCGGCGGCGCCGGGCCGCGCACGAGCTGGTGGTCCGGGACTCGACCGCTCCGCCGCGGGCTGGCGGCGCACTACGCTCACCCGCATGAGCCGGATCTTCACCGCCAGCGTCGCCTCGGTCTACCCGCACTACGTCACCAAGCTGGAGCGCAAGGGGCGCACCAAGGACGAGCTGCACCAGGTGATCGAGTGGCTGACCGGCGTCGACGAGGCCGAGCTGTCCCGGCACCTGGAGGCCGGGACCACCTTCGAGGACTTCTTCGCCGCGGCGGACCTCAACCCGGGCGTCTCGCTGATCACCGGCTCCGTGTGCGGGGTGAAGGTCCAGGAGGTCGAGGACCCGCTGATGCGCCGGATCCGCTACTTGGACAAGCTGGTCGACGAGCTGGCCAAGGGCAGGCCGATGGAGAAGGTGCTCCGCTCCTGAGGGGCGTCGCTTGACCGTGCGGACGCGGCGGATCTGGTGTTCCGTGGAGCCTGACCCCACAACCGCAGGAGGTTTGGCATGAGCCAGGTGACAGAGTCCGTCGACGTCGACGTCCCGATCAAGGTGGCGTACGACCAGTGGACCCAGTTCGAGTCGTTCCCCGAGTTCATGGAGGGCGTGGAGTCGGTGACGCAGGTCACCGACACCCGCAGCCACTGGAAGGTCGAGGTCGGCGGTGTCACGCGTGAGTTCGACACCGAGATCAGCGAGCAGCACCCCGAGGAGCGGGTGGCGTGGACGACCGTCGACGGTGACCTGAAGCAGGCCGGCGTCGTCACCTTCCACAAGCTCAGCGACACCACGACCCGCGTCACGATCCAGATGGACTGGGCGCCGGAGGGCCTCGCCGAGAAGGCCGGCGCGCTGCTCGGCGTCGACGACCGCCGGGTCAAGGGCGACGCCCGCCGCTTCAAGGAGTTCATCGAGTCGCGCGGTATGCCGACCGGCGGCTGGGAGGGCGACGTCCCCCGCGACTGATCCCCGGAGACAGTCGCAGCGCCCGTCCCCGCCAGGGGGCGGGCGCTGCGTCGTCGGCGGGGGCGGGCGCTGCGCCCTCCCTCAGCGTCCGAACAGCCGAGCCAGGAAGCCTGTGCGCGCCCTGCCCTCGTCCGGTCCCGTCAGCGGCACGTCCGGTCCCGTCACCGGTGCGTCGGTGAGGACGTCGAAGCGTCCCCAGAGCAGGTCGTCGTCCACGGCGACCCCGGTCAGCCGCTCCAGCAGGGTCAGCGTGGAGGCCTCGACGAGCGGGGAGGTGCCGTCCTCCTCGGGCAGGGTGGTCCCCACCTCGACGACTCGCTCACCCTGACTGTCCACGATGTGCCGGCGTGCGGCACCGGGGGCTGAGACGGCGAACGAGAAGGTGTCGGCGGTGCTGCTGAGCAGCACCGTCACCACGCGCCGGTCCAGCGCCGCCGAGATGGACTCGTCCTCGGAGGCGAGCACCATCGTCGCGTCCAGGATCAGCAGTCCTCGAGGAGTCTGGCGGGCCGCCCTGCCTGGGTTTCCCGACGACAGCGCCTCGTCGCCCGAGATCGTCTCCCCCGACGGATGGAGGTCGAGGACCCCCAGTTGCGACATCCGGACGTCGTCGATGTGCACCATGCCCACGCTGTGTCCCATGCGCCGAGCATGCCAGAGCGTAGGTGCCTTCGGCGTCAGCTACCGTCCACGCGCGGCGGCGAGCCACCCAGGGTGTCCTTGGCGCCCTTGGTCGTGACCGCCTCCTCCGGCGGGACCAGGGCGGGCAGCACCCCGGCGAGCTCACGCCATACCTGGGTGGGGGTGGTGGGCACCAGCCGCAGACCGCCGGCAGCGGTGGCCTCGGCGGAGCCCGGCGTAGCGCCATCGTCGCCGTCCACGTCCTCGCCCACATCCACGACCCAGAGTCCGCTGTCCCGGCCGTCCACGGCGGCCAGCATCAGGGGCGCCGCGTCCGAGCCGACCGCGGCGGCGACCAGGCGCCAGGCCCGGTCCGCACCCAGCGCGGCACCGGCCCGCCCGGTCGGTGCGTCACCACCGGGGGAGGCTGCCCCGAACCACGCCTCCAGCTCGGACTCCTGCACCGCTCGTGCCTCCCGGTCGGCGGGTGCGTGCGCCCGTGGCGCCAGGCCGACCATCCGGGCCAGCGACGCGGCCAGGTGGTCCGGCGGCAGCACCAGCAGCCGGCGGTCCTCGCCGCGCCCCAGGTCGAGCAGCACGGCGGTGGCGTCCTCGTCCACCCACGCCTCGTGGGTGAACACCCCACCGGGGGTCGCCGTCTGCACCTGCACGACGACCAGGGGGTCCCGACCGGCCTCCAGCGCCTGCTCGCCGCCGGGCACCGCGGCAGCGACCGCCGTCAGCTGCGGGTCGACCTGCTCGGCCCCCGCCAGAGCGGCCCAGGTGGCCCTGTCCACCACCAGCGCCTCACCCTCTCGTCGCAGCGTCATCGCCTGACCCCCGCCGGCACCCGCAGGCTGGCGCAGCAGGCCGCCATCTCGTCGGCGACCACCGGGTAGCGAAGCGCGTCGACGGTCGCCGTCAGGGTCAGCCCGAGGCCGTCGACCTCGGTGAAGACCTGCTCCATCACCAGGGCGCGACCCTGGCCGTCCACATGGTGCGCCAGCCGGCTGCCCCCGGGCCGACCGTCGATCTCGAACGCGTGCAGGTCCAGCACCAGGTAGTCCGCCAGCTCGCTCGGCAGCTGCGCCTCGGTGACGTTCTGCCAGTCCCGGAACGAGCGTCCGCCGGTGTCGACCGCGGTGAGCACCAGGTTCGCCCGGACGCCGCCCTCGACCGGCCCGGGCTCCAGCACGAGCAGCACCTCGTCGTGCCCGGTGCCCTCCACCTGCCAGTCGTCGGGCGCCTCGAACGTCGCTCCCGACACCTCGTGGGTCACCTTCACCGCATCCACCTCTCCTTGTCGAACCGTCGGGCGATGCTCTCGCGTGACCAGCGGGGCACCGACCACCGGGGGTAGGGGAGGGACAGCGCCCCCCAGCCGAAGACCAGCCACAGCCCCAGCGGTGCCAGCACCAGGGCGAGGAAGCCCAGCGCCGGGACGTCGCCCATCCACGGCGACAGCCCGACGAGCAGGCTCAGCATGCCCAGGCCCGGCAGCACGAAGAGCGCACCGCGGACCCCCGCCTCGCTCGGGCCTCGCAGCCAGGCCCGAGCCTGCTCGCCACGGCCGAGGCGCTCCCAGAGCGCCAGCCCGAGCAGCACGACGCCCAGCACCAGACCGATCACGCTCACCACGGTGGACCCCACGGCTCACCAGGGGGTGATGTCGTCGACGAAGTCCCCGGCGCTGTCCCAGGCGTCCGAGACGCCGTCGGCGATGTCGCCGCCGATGTCCTTGAGCTGGTCGCCCACCCAGGCGCCGGCCTGCGAGCCCACGAAACCGCCGATCAGCGCACCCAGACCGGCCCCGATGACGGTGCCCACCCCGGGCATGATCGCGGTCCCGATCGCGCCGCCGGCCCAGGCGCCGCCCTTGGCCCCGAGCATCGCCCCGCCGGTCGTCGCCGCGGACACGGTGACGGTGCGGCCCACCCGCTTGTCGGTCGGGTAGTTCGAGCTCTCGTTCCACTCGTTCCATCCCGAGGTGGCGGCCGTGAAGACGGTGCCGCCGCGGCCCAGCCACCGACCGGCGGTGCTCCAGCGCGAGGCGTTGCCGCCGTGCCAGGGGCGGGCGCTGAAGTGGCCGCGTGGGTCGAAGCCGCGGACCCGCTGCCACGGGCTCAGGCCCTGGGCCGTGGGAAACCGGCCGGCCCCGTGCCGCAGCCGCTGCCAGAAGCCCATGTTCGGGGAGACCACCCGCCCGGCGGCGTCGATCGGCCGGAAGTGGGAGTAGCGGTGGTCGGCCATCCAGCTGGCCACCGTCGAGGCGCCGAACTGGACCTGGCCCAGGGTGAACAGCGTCATGCTGACCGACCCCTCGCCGACCGGGGGCCGGAAGCCGAGCCACGAGTCCAGGGCGCTGTCGGTCAGGCTCTCCGCCGGCTGCGACACCGACTCCAGCGCCTCCCACGCGCTCTCGGTGCTCAACGTCCCCTCGGCCAGCGGGGTGCTGGTGCCGGACACCCCCGTGCTCCCGTGCACCCGCTGGGCGACCTGGTCCGGGGTGAGCTCACCGGCGCCGGGCACCAGGATCTCGGAGCCCGCGTCCAGCGCACCCGCGGTGGCGGTCGCGTCCCGCTCCACCTCGTCCCGGATCTCCTGCGCCTGCTGCCGCAACCGGGCGACCTCGGTGTCGACCTGCCCCTGGACGGTGTCGTGGTCCTCGTCGTCGGCGTCGACCCCGTCCATCCGGTCCAGCTCCTGCTGGGCACGGATCTCCAGGTCCTCGATGTCCTCGCGGGCGGTCTGCAGCCGACGGGCATACCCGCTGAGCTGCCCCTGCGCCGCGTCGACGACCCCGGAGGCACCACCCAGGGTCCCGGCGATGCCGCGCCCGGCGTCCTCGAACTCCTGGGACCGGGTGGCCTGCCAGGTCTCGAGCGCGCCGGCCACGCCGGTCTCGACGTTGCCCTGCTCGGTGGTCAGGTCGGTGGAGGCCGTGCCGAAGGTGGTGGCCAGGGCACCCAGCAGCTCGGGGTCGCCCTGCGGCAGCGAGAACCCGGCGACCATCAGTTGCCCCCGGCCGAGTCGATGTCCTGCGCCGCGGCGTCCGCCAGCCCGGCCGCGATCGTGGTCTGGGTCCCGGTGTCCTCCACCGCGGTCCCGACCGCGGCCCCCAGCCGGCGGATCGCGGTGGACAGGTCGGCATACCCCGCGGCCGAGCCCTGCACCTCGGTGAGCCCGCGACCGATGTCCTCGACCCGGCCCCCGGTGCGGTGCAGCGCGCGGGCGCTCTCGCCCATCGCCTGCGGGTCCCCTCCGACGAAGCCGCCCATGTCCTCTCCCCACTCCCTCCCGTGACGAACAGTCGTCGAGGATAGTGGCCCGCCGCGCCGAACCCAAGCCGTGGCACCCTGGCGGTATGAGCACCTCCGCCCGTTGGGACGACGTCCGCACCCGCCTGGTCGACGAGCTCACCGCGCTCGACGACGGTCAGTCGCTCGTGCTGTCCGCGCCGCCGCGCTCGAGCGGCCGGCCCGCCCGCCGCCGGTGGTTCGGCCGGTCCGCCCGGTCCGGCGCCTCACCGGTCGGGCGCTACGTCCAGGCCTCCCGGCTGGGGACCGACCTGCTGTGCGAGTGCGTCTCCGCCGCGTATGCGGACGTCTCGCCCGAACGGACCGCGGCGCTGCTCTCCCTGGGGTGGTCCGACCCCGGTCGGCAGCTGGAGGGCGCCTCCTCGGAGAACCACGTCTACTGGGGCTCGGTGCAGGATCCGCGCTCCTGCGCGGACATGTTCGTGGGGGCGTTGCAGGCCCTGGGGACGGGTGTCCCGGACGCCCGCTGGCGCTGGGACCGGGTGGCGTAAGCCCAGATGTAAACGCTTACGAAATCTTGACCCAGAACCCCGTCGAGGGCCCGGATCCGGTGTTACGTTGCCAGGAAAGCCCTCCACGGAAGGACACAGCGATGAAGCTGGCGACCGGTTCCGCCGCCCTGGCGGCCCTGCTGATGATGGGGACCCAGGCCACCGCGGCACCCCCCGCACCCAAGCCCTCGGGGCTGGAGGTGTCCACCGTCTCCAGCGCCCCCGACCTGGTCACCGCCGGGGACGCGCTGGTCGAGGTGTCGGTGCCCCGCAACGTGCCTCAGCACCGGGTGCGGATCGACCTCGACGGCACCGACGTGCGCGACGCCTTCACCTGGGACGAGCAGCGACGGGTGCTGATCGGTGTGGTGGAGGGGATGGAGCTCGGCGAGAACACCATCACCGCCCGGCCCCCGGGCAACGGTCGCGCCGGCGACTCGCTCACCGTGGTCAACCACCCGGACGAGGGGCCGCTGTTCTCCGGGCCGCACGAGGAGCCCTTCATCTGCGAGACCGACCTGTTCACCCTGCCGGTGGTCGGCGGCACGCTCGGTGAGCCGCTGGACGAGAACTGCTCGACGCAGGACCGGGTCGACTACTTCTACCGGACCACCGCGGACACCTACCAGGCGTGGCCGGCCGATGCCGCCGCCTATCCGGAGGACCTGGCGACGACGACCACCACCCAGGGGGTCGAGGTGCCCTTCATCGTGCGGATGGAGACCGGCACCGCGAACCGCGGCATCTACCAGCACACGACCCTGCACGACCCGCTGACCGAGCCCGAGCCGTCCCCGGCGCAGCGCGGCCAGGGGTGGAACGGCAAGGTCGTCTACACCCTGGGCGGCGGCTGTGCCGGCGGCTGGTTCCGGCAGGGCAACACCACCGGCGGGGTCACCGACGCCTGGATGCTCGGCCAGGGGTATGCCCTCACCTCCTCCAGCCTCAACGTCTTCGGGCAGAACTGCTCGGACCTGCTCACCTCCGAGACGGCCCAGATGACGAAGGAGGCGTTCATCCAGACCTACGGTCCGGACGAGTTCACCATCGGCTTCGGCTGCTCCGGCGGCAGCTACCAGGCGCACCAGGCCGCGGACAACTACCCCGGCATCTTCGACGGCATCGTCGTCGGCTGCTCCTTCCCCGAGGTCGGCTTCGGCACCGTCAACTTCATCACCGACGCCCGGCTGCTGGACAACTACTTCTCCGGTGCGACGGGGTGGACCGAGGAGCAGCAGCGCCAGGTCACCGGGTTCCAGACGCTGGCCACGATGAGCAACGTCGCCGGCGGCGCCCAGCGCATCGACCCCCGGGTGTTCTGCCCCGCCGTGCTCCCCGAGGAGTTGCGCTACGACCCGGACACCAACCCCGGGGGTGCCCGCTGCGACGTCTACGACCACACGGTCAACGTCTACGGCACGGACCCGGAGACCGGGTTCGCACTCCGGCCGCTGGACAACGGCGGCATCCAGTACGGGTTGGGCGCGCTGCAGGACGGCACCATCACCGTCGACCAGTTCCTCGACCTCAACGAAGGCGTCGGTGGCTTCGACCAGGACGGCGGCTTCCAGGAGGCGCGGAGCGAGGCGGACCTGCCCGCGGTCGCGGCGGCATACCGGACGGGGCGGCTGACCAACGGTGGCGGTGGCCTGGCGAGCACCCCGATCATCGACTACCGCGCGTACTTCGACGACGCCGCCAACGGCGACATCCACGTCCGTTACCACACCAACTCGATGCGGGAGCGGCTGCGCGAGGCCAACGGCTCGGTGGTCAACCACGTCAGCCTGCTCGAGGACGACCGGTACGGCCTGTTCAGCACCGGCAGCCCGCTGCTGCAGCACGGCTTCACCCAGATGGACGCCTGGCTCAGCGGGCTGGATCTCGAGGGCGAGCGACCCACGCTGGACGAGATCGGTCAGGCCCGCCCGGCGGCCCTGGTCGAGGGCTGCCAGACCCGGGAGGAATCCCCGACCTTCGTCGCCGAGACGCTGGACCGGGACCCCGAGGGCACCTGCGAGGAGCTCTACCCCTCGGCCAGCTTCCCCCGCGAGGTGGCCGGGGAGTCGGTGCGCGCGGACGTCATCGACTGCCGGACCACCGAGCCGCGGCGTGAGGACTACCCGGCGATGAGCGATGCCCAGTGGACGCGTCTGGGCGAGGTCTTCGCCGAGGGCGTCTGCGACTACACGGTGCCCGGGGTGGAGCAGCAGGACCTGGCCGGGACCTGGCTGCGCTTCTGAGGCTGGTGCGGAAACGGTGTGACACATCCGTCGCCCTGACGACGGATGTGTCACACCGTTCCTGCACAGGGATGGGTATGCCCGTCCGCGCATGGATGGCGCTACCCTGCCTGCACCGTGACAAGGACGACACGCACCCCCGCTGACCTGCGCGACACCGTCGTGCTGGTCACCGGTGCCCGCGGCAGCATCGGCTCGGCCACGACCGCCGCCTTCGCGGCCCGCGGGGCCACCGTCGTGGGCCTCGACCTGCCGGACACGGGCGGTGCCGGGTCAGGCACCGACGGGATCCTCGCCTGCGACCTCACCGACGAGGCCCAGGTCCGGGCCACGGTGCAGCAGGTGGTCGCCACCCACGGCCGGCTGGACGTGCTCGTCAACAACGCCGGGATCTCGGCCATCGGCAGCATCGAGGACCACGACCTGGCCACCCACCGTCAGGTCCTCGAGGTCAACCACCTCGGTGCCCTCGCCGTCACCCTGGCCGCCCTGCCGCACCTGCGCTCCGCCGCCGGCGCCGTCGTGACGATCGGCTCGGTCGCCGGCTTCGCGCCGGTCGTGGGCCGCCCCGCCTACGTCGCCGCCAAGCATGCGGTCACCGGGCTGATGGAGGCGCTGCGCCCCGAGCTCGCCGCCGACGGCGTGCACGTCGCAATGGTCCACCCGACCTTCGTCACCACCGCCCTGGCCACCGCCGCAGGAAGCCGCGACCGGTCCACCACCGGCACCCGGGTCAGCCCCCGGCAGGTGGCCGAGGCCGTCGTCGATTCGGTCACCCACCGCCGCGACCGGGTCCTCGTCGGGCGCACCGCCCGCCTCGCCTGGCACGCGCACCGCCTCGCGCCCCGCACCTACGCCCGCCTGATGACCCGCCGCCTGAGCACTCGTTCGAACACCCGCCCGAGCTCCCACCCCCAGGAGACACCACCCGCATGAGCCCCGCCGACCACCTCACCCACGCCGTCATCGGCGCCGGCCCCTCCGGGCTGGCCACGGCCAGGGCGCTGCAACGCCAGGGACTGCCCTGGACCGGCTACGAGCTCAGCCACGACGTGGGGGGGCTGTGGGACATCGACGGACCGCGCAGCACCGTGTATGCCTCCGCCCACCTCATCTCCTCCCGCACCACCACCGAGTTCACCGAGCACCCGATGCCGCCGGGCACCCCCGACTACCCCTCGCACACCCACCTGCTGGCCTACTTCCGCTCCTACGCCGACCGCTTCGGGCTGCGCGAGCACTACCGCTTCGGCACCGAGGTGGTGGCGGTGGAGCCGGTGGGCGGCAGCAACAGCGGCGGCGATGGCGGCACCGAGCAGCGCTGGCTGGTGACCGCCACCGGCCCCGACGGCGCCACCACCCGGACCGAGCACGCCGGGGTAGTCGTCGCCAACGGCACCCTCTCCGAGCCGAACCGGCCCCGGCTGCCCGGTCACTTCGACGGCGAGATCCTGCACACAGCGGACTACAAGCACCCGGAGGTGCTGGCCGGGCGGCGGGTGCTGGTGGTGGGTGCGGGCAACTCCGGCTGCGACATCGTGGTGGACGCGGTGCACCACGCCGCCGCCGTCGACCTCAGCGTCCGGCGCGGATACCACTTCGTGCCCAAGTACGTCTTCGGCCGCCCGGCCGACACCCTCAACCAGGGGCGCCCGCTGCCGGCCAGGCTCAAGCAGGCGCTGGACTCGCGGCTGCTGCGGATGTTCACCGGCGACCCCACCCGCTTCGGCTTCCCGGAGCCGGACCACAAGCTCTACGAGTCGCACCCGATCGTCAACTCGCTGGTGCTGCACCACCTGGGCCACGGGGACGCCACCGTGCGCCCGGACGTGGAACGCCTCGACGGTGACGGGGTCGTCTTCCGGGACGGCAGCCGGCACGCGTACGACACGGTCGTCCTGGCCACCGGCTACCGGCTGCACTACCCCTTCCTGGACTCCTCGCTGCTGGCCTGGCCCCCGGAGCGGGCAGCCCCCGAGCTGTACCTGCAGATCGTCAGCCCGGACGTCGAGGGGCTCTTCGTCGTCGGCATGGTGGAGGCCGCCGGGATCGGCTGGCAGGGACGCTACGAGCAGGCCGAGCTGGTCGCGGCATACCTCGCCGCGCGGGAGCGCGCCCCGCAGCGGGCGGCGACCCTCCGGGCAGCGGCACGGGACCGGTCCACCTGGCCGGACCTGACCGGCGGCTACGACTACCTCGGGCTGGACCGGATGGCCTACTACGTCAACAAGGACGCCTACCGGCGCGCGGTGCGCGCGCAGGTCGCCGAGCTGGGAGGGGCCTCGTGACCGACGTCGACGACATCCGGATCGCCTTCGACGAGGGCTCGCTGACCACGCTGCGGATCGTCCTCGGGCTCATCCTGCTGGGGGTGGCGCTGGACACCCGGGTCTCCGACTTCGCGCGGGCGGTCCGCCGGCCGTGGGCGATCCTGGTGGTCGTCGTCGCCCAGTTCCTGCTGCTGCCCGGGATCACCTTCCTGCTCACCCTGGCGCTGGACCTGCGCGGGTCGCTGGCGCTCGGGCTGATCCTGGTCGCCTGCTGCCCGCCGGGGAACGTCTCCAACATCCTCACCCACCGGGCCGGGGGAGACGTGGCGCTGTCGGTGTCGATGACCGCGGTCGGCAACGTGCTGGCGATCGTGCTGATGCCACTGAACATGGCCTTCTGGGGGTCCCTGCACCCGACCGGCTCAGCGCTGCTGCAGGAGATCTCGCTCAGCCCGGCGTCGATGCTGGGGGAGGTGCTGGTGGTGATCGGGATCCCGTTCGTCGTCGGCATCGCGGTCGCGCACCGGTTCCCGGGCATCGCCGCGAAGGCCCGACGGGTGGTCGGGCCGGTCGCCGTCCTCGGCCTGGGCGCGATCATCGTCGTCGGGGTCGCGAACAACTGGGCCATCTTCACCGCGCACATCGGCCTGGTCGTCGTCGCCGTCCTGGTCCACGACGCGCTCGCCCTGCTGCTGGGGTATGCCATCGGCCGGGCCGCGCGGCTGCCGTCGGCGTCGGTCAAGGCCTGCACCTTCGAGGTGGGCATCCGCAACGCCGGGCTGGGGCTGCTGCTGGTCTTCAGCTTCTTCGACGGCCTCGGCGGGATGGCCCTGGTCGCGGCCTGGTGGGGGATCTGGGACATGGTCGCCGGGCTGCTCGTGGCGACGCTGTGGCGGCGCCGGTCCAGGGGAGCACCGTCGTCCCCGGCGACGACTGGGGCGACGGGGGCGATGGGGTCGGCGGGACCGGCGGGGGCAGACGGGTGAGCGCGGACGAGGACGCGCGCTGGCTGGTCGTCAACGGCCGACGCTGGCGACGCCAGGACCCGGACCTGCCCGAGGAGGCCGCCGCCCGGCTGCTCTCCCACCTGGGCCGGGGCCGCTCGGCGGTGCGCGCCCTGCGCAAGGACGGGGAGGACCCGGCGCCCGCGCGGCACCGGGTCTCGCTGGCCAAGCACGGGCTGGGGGAGCGCGGCACCCCCTGGTGGGAGCAGGACGCCGAGGCGAAAGAGCACCGCTGGCAGGAGGCGCTCGCCGAGTTGGACCGGCTCGACGAGGACAGCGACGACGAGCACAGCGACGACAAGGACAGCGACGGCAAGGACCCAGGTGCCTGAGGGTGCCGACGGCTATCGTGCCGACATGAGCAGCGGCACGCCCCTGACGGTGCTGGTCACCGGCGGGTCCGGTTTCCTCGGCAGCTCGGTGGTGCCCGGGCTCGCTTCCGAGGGACACCACGTGATCAGTGCCGACCTGCGGGACCCGGCGCCCCCGGCCGCGTCTCGCGAGCCGGCCGCCAGCGGCACGGGCACGGCGACCGGCAGTGTCCGGCACGTGCGGATGGACGTGCGGGACCGGCATACCGTGTCCCGGGTCGTGGCCGAGCACCGACCGGACGTGGTGGTGCACCTCGCGTCCGTCGTCACCCCGGGCAAGGACTCCGACCGGGCGCTCGAGCGGGCCGTCGACGTGGACGGCACCCGGCACGTCCTGGACGCCTGCCGCGAGCACGGGGTGCGCCGCATCGTGGTGTCCTCCAGCGGCGCCGCGTACGGCTACCACGCCGACAACCCGGTCCCGCTGACCGAAGACCACTCGCTGCGGGGCAACCCCGAGTTCGCGTACGCCGACCACAAGCGGCAGGTGGAGGAGATGCTGGCCGTGGAGCGCGAGCGCACCCCGGCGCTGGAGCAGGTGGTGCTGCGGATCGGCACCATCCTGGGGGAGCGGGTCGACAACCAGATCACCCGGCTGTGGCAGGGCCGGTTCATCCTGCGCATCGCCGGCCACGACTCGCCGTTCGTGCTGGTCTGGGACGAGGACGTGGTGCGGGTGGTGCGGGCCGCGGTGAGCAGCCCGGTGACCGGGGTCTTCAACGTGGCCGGCGAGGGCAGTGTCACCGTCCCCGAGATCGCCCGGGCCCTCGGGCGGCGGACCCTGGCGGTGCCCGAGCCGGTGCTGCGCGCGGTGCTGCGGGTCGGGAAGAGGCTCCGCCTCACCCCGTACGGTCCCGAGCAGACGGTGTTCCTGGCGCACCGGCCGGTGCTGGACGCCTCCCGGCTGGCCACGCTCGGGGTCACCGTGACGCCGACCCGGGAGGTGCTGGACCGGTATGCCGCGTCCCGCCCGGGCGGGACGCGCCAGGACGACCCGGGCGAGGTGTCGATCCCGGCCGGTCCCGTTCGTCACAGGGGTGAGCGGACCGCATTCGGCGGGTCGCCGAGACGAAGGAGAACGAGATGAAGTACCTGGTCCTGCTGATGGCCGACGGCGAGGTGCCCGCGTGGTCGGAGCACACCGACGAGCAGAAGGAGTCCGTGTTCGGGCAGTTCGAGGCGTTCGGTGCGGCCTGCGCGGAACGGGACGGGGTCGCCATCCTGGCCGGTGAGGCCCTGGGATCGGCCGACACGGCCACCACGACCCGCACGAGGGGAGGGGAGCGCACGGTCACCGACGGTCCCTTCGCCGAGGCGGTCGAGCAGCTCGGCGGGTTCTACCTGCTGGAGGCGCCCGACCTGGACGTGGTGCTGGAGCTGACCACCCTGCTGCCCGCCTACGACCTGCAGATCTCCCCGGTGATCGACCCCTCCTGAGCCGTGCCGGGACGGATCGACGGCAGACCCGCCGACGGCGGACCTACTGACGCCGACCACCCCGCCGACGCCGCTCATCCCGCTGACGCCGCGGTGGCACGGGTGGTGCGCGAGGAGTGGGGACGCCTGGTCGCCCTGCTCCTCGCGCGCTTCCGCCGCCTGGACCTCGTCGAGGACGCGCTCGGCGACGCCGTCGAGGCCGCGGCCCGGACCTGGCCTCACGACGGGGTCCCCGACAACCCCGCCGGGTGGCTGCACCGGGCGGCCCAGCGACGGGTGCTGGACCGGCTGCGGTCCGAGACGATGGCCGGGCGCAGGCACCAGCTGCTGGCCACCGACCTGGACCGGTCCCACCGGCCCACGATGGCGGACCCCGGCGACCTGGTCGAGGATGATCTGCTCCGCCTCGTCCTCCTGTGCACCCACCCCGCCCTGGCGCCGGAGGCCGCCGCGGCGCTGACCCTGCGGCTGGTACTCGGCGTCAGCACCCACGACGTGGCCCGGCTCTTCCTGGTGCCGGAGACCACCATGGCGGCCAGGATCACCCGGGCCAAGAAGAAGGTCGTCACCGCCGGCATCCCGTTCACCGTCCCCGACGCGAGCACCCTGGCCGAGCGGCTCTCCGGGGTGGCGGTCACCGCCTACCTCGCGTTCACCGCCGGGTATGCCCCGGGCAGCGGCCCGGACCCGGTCCGGGTCGAGCTGGCGGGCGAAGCGCTGCGGCTGACCCGGACCGTGCGCGGCCTGCGACCGCAGGACCCGACGTTGACCGCGCTGCTCGCCCTGATGCTGCTGCAGCACTCGCGCCGGGACGCACGCACCGACGCCGCCGGGGAACTGGTGCTGCTGCCCGACCAGGACCGGGCCCGCTGGCATCACGACGAGATCGACGAGGCGACGGCACTGCTCGGCTCGGCCCCGCTGCAGGAGCCGGTGCCACGGCAGGCGGCGGCCTACCTGCTGCAGGCGTTCATCGCCCGGGAGCACGCGCTCGCCGCCGACCCGGGCTCCACCCGGTGGGACCGGGTGGTGACGTACTACGACCGGCTGCTCGAGGTCGACCCCTCGCCGGCCGCGTCCCTGGCCCGGGCCGTCGCGGTGGCCGAGGCGCACGGACCCCGGGCGGGGCTGGCGGCGCTGCAGGGGATCGAGCTGCCGGGCAGCCACCGGCCGGCGGCGGTCCGTGCCCAGCTGCTGGCCCGGGCCGGCGAGCACGACTCCGCACGGGCCGCCTTCGACGAGGCGATCGCCCTCTGCCGCAACGACGCCGAGCGCGACCACCTGCTGGCCCGGCGTGCGGCGCTCGACCGGGGCTAGTCTCGCGGTGGAGGTGCCTCGATGCTGCGCGTGATCCTGCTCGCCCTGCTCGTCGTCGGTGTGCTGCTGGCGCTACGGGCAGCAGCACGCCCTCCACGCGGTGCCGATGACGGTGGTGCTGCCGCACCGTCGCTGCCGCGCCCGCAGCCATCGGCCGACGTGCCCCAGGACATCCCGCCGTCGGCCTCCTTCGCCAGCAGGCGGCACACCGAGGCGGTGGCCGCGGCCAGGGAGGAGCTGCAGCACGCCGAGGCGGCGCACGCCCGGGCGCTGCGGGCGGCGGAGCACCGGTTCGACGGGGCCGGGCTCGACCTGCCGGTGATGACCCTCGCCGGCTGGCGGCTGGGACGGCTCACCCTCGTCGTCGGGGACCGCCGGCACTGGCTCACCGACGGCACCCGGGCCAGGGTGGAGGTGGTCGGTGAGATCCGCTGGCGCAGCGTGCTCGACGAGGAGAACCGCCCCCGGATGGTGCCGGAGGACGAGCGGCAGGTCCGGCTCGT
The DNA here is from genome assembly GCF_045032955.1 of Serinicoccus shuyuelongi. Lineage (NCBI taxonomy): Bacteria > Bacillati > Actinomycetota > Actinomycetes > Micrococcales > Ornithinimicrobiaceae > Serinicoccus > Serinicoccus shuyuelongi. The sequence goes on from NZ_JBJFZU010000003.1 coordinate 388,310, forward strand.
CGTCGCGGACGGCGGGTGGGAGCACGTGCTCGGTCTGCCCGGGGACCAGCTGGGTCAGGCCCAGCAGTTCGCGGCGGCGACCGGCTCCACGGTGAGCACCCTGGCCGAGGCGGGCTCCGACCGGCAGCGGCGGATCGCGGTGGCGCTGGCCGAGCTGGAGGCCGCCCGGGCCGACACCGAGGAGCTGGACAGGGCACGGATGACGCTGGAGGACCTCGAGGGCGCCGGGCCGCTGCGCCGGGACCTGCCGCCCGCGCCCGAGGGTGGCCACGACGACGGTTACGACGACGGCGGGCACGACGACGGGCATGACGGCTGGCCCCGGGGAGGAGACCGGCCGTGACGTGCGGGGCCCACAGGGGACGCGGTGCAGGTCAGGCACCCGTGTGGCACGCTGACGCGATGAGCCTCCTCGACCAGCACCCGGACCTGCAGGCGTCCTTGCACGACCTCTACCGCCACCTGCACCAGCACCCTGAGCTCTCCATGCAGGAGCACGCCACCGCCGCCCTCATCGAGGAGCGGATGGGCGATCTGGGGTATGACGTGTTCCGCTGCGGGGGCAGCGGCGTGGTGGCCGTGCTGCGCAACGGGGACGGCCCGGTGGTCGGCTTCCGCGCGGACACGGACGCGCTGCCGCTGCTGGAGTCGACCGGGCTGGACTACGCCTCCACCGCTCGCGGGGTGCTGCCCGACGGCACCGAGGTGCCGGTGATGCACGCGTGCGGCCACGACACCCACATCACCGCCGCGATCGGTGCCGCGACGCTGCTCGCCCGGGACACCGACGCCTGGTCCGGCACCGTGGTCTTCCTCTTCCAGCCGGGGGAGGAGACGGCCGCGGGCGCCGCCGCGATGCTCGAGGACGGGCTGTGGGACAGGGCCCCGCACCCCGAGGTGATCTACGGCCAGCACGTGTGGCCCGGTCGCACCGGCACCATCGACATCTCCAGCGGCACCGCGATGTCCTTCTCCGACGCCTGGAAGGTCACCGTGCACGGTCGCGGTGGGCACGGCTCACAGCCGGAGAACACCATCGACCCGGTGCTGCTGGGCGCGCACATGGTGGTCCGGCTGCAGAGCCTGATCAGCCGGGAGGTGCCGCCGCAGCAGGCCGCGGTGATCACGGTCGCGACCTTCCACGCCGGTCTCAAGGAGAACATCATCCCGCCGACCGCGGAGTTCACCGTCAACATGCGCAACCTCGACCCCGACGTGCGCGAGGACCTGCTCGTCGCGCTGCGCCGGGTGATCCTGGCGGAGGCGATGGCCAGCGGTGCCCCGGAGCCGGAGATCGAGGAGCTCTACACCTTCCCGCTGCTGGTCAACGACCCGGCGGAGACCGAGCAGGTCACCGGCGTGCTGCGCGGGCTGCTCGGCGAGGACCAGGTGGTGACCAAGCCGGCGGTGATGGGCAGCGAGGACTTCGGTGCGCTGCCGGACGCCCTCGGCGTCCCCGGCGTCTACTGGTTCTTCGGGGGTATGCCCGCCGAGGTTGTCGACGCGGACACCCCCACGCCGACCAACCACTCGCCGTTCTTCGCGCCGGTCCTGGAGCCGACGCTCAGCACCGGGACGACCGCGGCCTACGAGGTGCTGCTGGCCCGGCTGCGCCGCTGAGCGGTTCCTCGCCCGGAGCCCGTGGCCGAGGGGCCTTCCTGCTCAGACCTGCCCGTCGGCGCTGACCGGTGCCTCGTCGATCGCCTCGGCGGTCTCGGTGGGTTCCGGTGCCCTGGTGCTGCGGGGGTCGAGGTGTACCCCGGCGATCATGCAGCGGACGGACCCGCCGGCGAGCTCGATGGTCGGGATGTCGACCGAGATGATCTCGCAGGAGCGCTCGATGGTGGTGATCTGCGGACCGGTGAGGCTGCGCCGGGCGCGGCCGGACATCGCCATCACGTAGCGCTTGCGGCCCTCGGGGGTGCGGCCGCACAGCTCGACGGCGTTGCCCGCGAACTCCCGCACCTGCGTCTCGCTGAGCGCCACCACCTCCCGGCCGGTGACCTCCAGCCGCTCGCGCACCTCCCGTCGGCGCTGCTCGTCAGGGATCATGTCGAGCGCGATCAGCGCGACCTCGGTGCCGATGCAGGCGATGACGTTGGTGTGGTAGACCGGCACCCCGCCGGCGTCGACCGCGTGGAAGGCCATCGGCTCGTAGTTGAAGTCGCTGCAGAAGCGCTCCAGCACCAGCGTGTCCGCGCGGTGGCTGACCGCGGTGTAGGCGACCCGGGAGACGTGGTCGAGGACCATCGCCCCGGTCCCCTCGAGGAAGATCCCGTCCGGCTCCAGCCCGGAGTAGTCGACGATGGTCTGCAGCCGGTAGGTGGACTTGAGCATCTCCAGGATGTCGCCGCGCCGCTCGTGCCGGCGGTTGGAGGCATACATCGGGTAGACGGCGACGTAGCCGCCGGGGTGGGTGGACAGCCAGTTGTTGGGGAAGACGCTGTCCGGTCGGGTGTGGTCCTCGTCGGCGAAGACGTGCACCGTCACCCCGGCCGCCCGCAGCGCCGCCGCGACCGCGTCCATCTCCGCCAGCGCGGCGGCGGCGGTGGCCTCCGCGGTCTGTCCCTGCGGTGCGTCGTGCTGGAAGGCGTTGTCGGCGGCGGTCGCCGGGTTGGGCACGAACTTCTCGGCGCGGATCAGGATGACGGCGGACGGGGCTTGGGCACTCACGCAGCGAATGTAGGGCATCCGGAGGGCACGGCCCAAGACGTGCCGGTCGCGACCGGGTCACCCCTGCGGGTGAGCCCGGAGAGCCTCAGGTCGAGGGGTAGAGGCCCTTGGCGTACTCCGCGGGCTCGTACTCCGCCGCGATCTGCTCGGGCGGGTCCTCGCGGCGCCACTTGGTCTGCGCCAGCGCGGCGTAGTCGCGGACCGCGGTGGTGTCCCAGCGGGCCGGCTTCCAGGCCCCGGAGCGCAGGAAGGCCTTGGGGCAGTGGTTGAAGACCTCGTCGATCTCCACCACCATCGCGAGCAGCGGGCGGTGCCCCCGGTGCTCCATCCGGTCGAAGAAGGGCCCGTCGGTGACGAGCCTGGCCCGTCCGTTGACGCGCAGGGTGTGCCCGAGCCCGGGGATGAGGAAGATCAGCGCCACGTGCGGGTCGTGCAGCAGGTTGCGGAACCCGTCGAGGCGGTTGTTGCCGGAGCGCTCCGGGAGGGCGATGGTCCGCTCGTCCAGGACGACCGCGAAGCCGGGCGGGTCGCCCTTGGGCGAGACGTCACCGCCGTCCGGACCACGGGTCGCCACGAAGCACAGCGTGGAGGCGGCCAGGAACTCGCGGTCGGCGTCCTCCAGGCCGGGCTGCACCTTGTCCCGCACGGCGGGCAGCGGTTCACCGATCAGCGCCCTCAGCTCGCTCTCGTCGGCGATGGTGGGCAGCGCGGCGAGGTCCATGCGTCTCACCCTAGGAGGTGCTGCACGTCGTCCCAGGTCCGGCCCCGACCCCGCCCCGCAGCACCCACCGCACGTGCAGGTCCGCGTCCAGCCCGACCAGGTCCGCGGGGGCGCCCGGCCGCAGGACCCCGGCGGTCAGCCCCAGGGTCCTGGCCGGGGAGGCGGTGGCGGCGGTGAGGGCGGCGAGCGTGTCGACCCCGGTGGCGGTGGTGCCGCGCACCGCGCGGTCCAGGGTGAGGGTGCTGCCGGCGATCCGACCGGAGTCGGTGGTCCGGGCCACCCCGTCGACGACGTCGACGGCCATCGCGCCGAGCTGGTAGCGCCCGTCCGGGGCGCAGGCGGCGGCCATCGCATCGCTCACCAGCAGCAACCGGGAGCGGGCGCTGCGGGCGATCAGGGCGACCACCTCGTCGTGCACGTGCACCCCGTCCACGATGAGCTCGACCGCCAGCCGTTCGTCGGCCAGCGCCGTCACCACCGGGCCGGGGCGTCGGTGGTGGATCGGGCGCATCGCGTTGCACAGGTGGGTCACCACCCGGGCGCCGGCGTCGACCGCCGTCCGCAGCTGGTCCCCGTCCACGTCGGTGTGCCCGACCGCGACGACCACCCCGGCCTCGGCCAGCAGCCGCACCGCGTCCAGCCCGCCGGGCCGTTCGGGCGCGAGCGTCACCATCCGGACGGTGCCGTCACCGGCGGCGAGCAGGTCCTGCAGCTCACCGGCGTCCGGGTCGCGGAGCACCCCGGGGTCGTGCGCGCCGTGGTGCAGCGGGCTGAGCCAGGGGCCCTCCAGGTGGATGCCGCCGAGCACCCCCTCGCGGACCAGCGGCGCGAGCGTGCGCACCTGTTCGCGCAGCGTCTCGTGGGTGTCGCTGACCAGGGAGGCGAGCACCGTGGTGGTGCCCGCCCGGTGGTGCGCGTCGGCCGCGGCCCGCGCCTCCTGCGGGTCGGTGGTGGCAAAGGTATGCCCACCCCCGCCGTGGCAGTGGATGTCCACCAGGCCCGGGGTCATCACGGCGACCCGCCGGTCCGGGGTGCGGGGCGGCTTGCCACGACCGGTGGCGAGCACCAGCCCGTCCGCGACCTCCACCCAGCCGGGGGAGAGCGACCCGTCCGCGAGCAGTGCCCGATCCGCGGCGACCAGCAGCCCGCTCACGTGACCGGTCGTGCGGTGAGGGCGTCGGCCGCCGCCAGCGCGCTGGCCAGGCCTCCGCCGAAGGTGCGGACCAGGCAGGCCGGGTGCAGGTCCGCGGGCAGGTCCCGCACACCGGTGTGCACCAGCACCGCGCACCGGCGGACCAGGGCCTGCAGATCCGGGTCGTGCAGGTCGCTCTGGTCGTCGCTGACGAGCAGCAGCGGGTCCATCGACCCGGTCTGCCCGCCCACCTCGCCCAGCTCGGCCACCGTGCCACCGGTCCGGGCGGCGAGGGTGTCCACCACCACCTGGGCGCGGGCGCCGCTGGCGATGTTCATGGTGCGGCTGAGCGCGACCACCACGGGTGCGTCGAGGGTGGGCACCGGTCCGGTCACGGTGACCGCGAGCGCCGCGGCGTCACGGCCGACCCGGCTCGCGTCGGCCTCCTCGGCACGGGCACCGACGCCGGAGCCGGCACGGGCACCGACACCACTCCTCGGATCAGCCCGGTTCGCGGCCTGCCGTGTCCCCAGCGCACGCACCCGTTCCGCCGCCTGGTGCAGCCGCTGCCGGGGCAGCTGCTCGTCGCGGACCGCAGCCAGCACGGCCTCGACGAGCCCGCGGGTGTCCTCCTCGGCGTCGTAGTCACCGGGGAAGGCGGGGTTGCCCACGCACAGCAGGTCCACCCCGGCGGCCAGCGCCAGCACCGCGCTGCGCTCACGCCCGTAGGTGCGGGCCACCGCCGCCATGTCCAGCGCGTCGGTGCAGATCACCCCGTCGAAGCCGAGGTCGTCCCGCAGCAGGTTCAGCACCGAGGAGTTGAGGGTGGCGGGCAGCTCGCCGTGCTCGGGCACCACCAGGTGCCCGGTCATGACGACGTCGACCCCGGCCCGGACCGCCTCGGCGAAGGGCACCAGCTCACGGGTGGCGAGCAGGTCGGCGTCCACGTCCAGCACCGGCAGGTCCAGGTGTGAGTCGACCCGGGTCGAGCCGTGCCCCGGGAAATGCTTGGCGCAGGAGAGCACACCGCCCTCACGCAGCCCCTCGACGGTGGCCCGCACGTGCCGCGACACCAGGGCCGGGTCGGCGCCGAACGAGCGGGCCCCGATCACCGGGTTGTCCGGCTCGCTGTTGACGTCCGCCACCGGCGCCGCTGCCAGGTCCACCCCCGCGGCGTGCAGCTGCACGCCCAGGCCCTGGGCCACCGCCCGGGTGGTGCCGACGTCGTCGACCACCCCGAGCGCCCACGCGCCGGGCCAGGGGGAGCCGTCCCGGTGGTGCACCCGGGTGACGGTCCCGCCCTCCTCGTCGGCGCAGACCAGCGCCTCGGGCCGGGCCGCGTGCACCGCGGCGGTGAGGGCGCATACCTGCGCCTCGTCCTGGACGTTGTGGCCGAACAGCCACAGCCCGCCCAGGCCCTGCTCCAGCAGCTCACCCGCCCAGCCCGGCACCTGCGTCCCGACGAAGCCGGGGGCGAGCACCGCCAGGGCGTCAGCCCGCAGGTCGGCGTCATCCTCCGTCACACCCGTCACGTCCGTCACATCCGCACTGTTCATCTCACTCATCCCTTCGTCGCCCCTGCCATCAGACCCTGCGAGAGCCGCGACTGGACCGCCACGAAGAAGATCAGCACCGGGACCGTGATGATCGAGCTCGCCGCCATCACCGCGCCCCAGTCGGTGCCGGAGCGGGTGAAGAACGTCCGCAGCCCGACGGCGGCGGTGTACATGTCGTCGTCGGCCATGAACGTGAGCGCGAAGATGAACTCGTTCCAGGCCAGGATGAAGCTGAACACGCTGACCGCGACCAGGCCTGGTGCGACCAGCGGGAAGAGCACCTTCCAGAACATCTGCCACCACGAGCACCCGTCCAGGTAGGCCGCCTCCTCCAGCTCGACGGGGACCGCCGCCACGAAGCCGCGCAACGTCCAGATCGCGAACGACAGGCTGAAGGCGATGTAGATCACCGACAGGCCCAGCAGGCTGTTGAGCAGCCCGAGGTTCCTGGCCTGCAGGAACAGCGGGATGACCAGGGCCTCCATCGGCACCATCTGCACGATGAGGATCATCATCAGGATCTTGGTGCGCCCGGAGAACTTGAAGCGGGCCACCGCGACCGCGGCGAACAGCGCCAGCAGTCCGCTCGCGACCACCGTCACCCCCGCCACGATGAGGCTGTTCACCAGGTAGTCGGGGAACCGGGTCTCGGTCAGCACCCGGGTGAAGTGCTCCAGCGTCAGCCCGCCGGGGATGATCCCCCGACCGCCCGCGTTCGCGTCCTCGTCCACCGCGGTGGAGAGCATCACGAACACCGGGAACAGGCTGAAGACGACGACGGCCAGCGAGGCGACCACCAACCCGGACCTGCTCATCAGGCGGCTCACAGCTCCTCCTCCTTGAACAGGGTGCGCAGGTACAGGGCGGTGATGCCCAGCAGCAGCAGGGTCAGCAGCACCGCGATCGCGGCACCGAGCCCGAACTGGTTCTGCGACATGGCGGTGATGTAGGACCAGGTCCCGAGGTTGAGCACGTCACGGTTGGAGCCGTCCCCGCCGGGCATCAGGTAGATCTGGGTGAACACCTTGAAGTCCCAGATCGTGGACAGGATGGTGACGATCGCGAAGACCGGCTTGAGCAGCGGCACGGTCACGTGCCGGAACCGCTGCCAGGCGTTGGCGCCGTCGATCATCGCCGCCTCGGGGAGCTCGGTGGGGATCGTCATCAGCCCGGCCAGCACGGTGACGGCCACGAACGGGAAGCCGTGGTGCACCACGTTGAGGGTGGCGATGGCGTAGAACCAGCCGCGCTCGGTGAACAGGTTCTGGGTGGCCAGGTCCACCAGCCCCGCCTGCGCGAGGAGCCCGGTGAGGAAGCCGGCGCGGGCGTCGAAGAGGTAGACCCAGACGTAGGTGCCGGTCACGGCCGGCACCGCCCAGGCGGCCATCACCGACATCAGCACCACGGTCCGCCAGCCCGCGGGCAGCCGGTGCAGCAGCAGCGCGACCAGGGTGCCCACCACGACGGTGAGCACGACGCAGGCGAGCGCGAAGACGACGGTGTTGGGCAGCGCCACGAGCCACAGGCGCGAGTCGGTCAGGACGGAGGTGTAGTTGCTGAGGCCGACGAACTCGGCCTCCCCGCGGACGAGCTCGCGCAGCCCGAAGTCCTGGAAGGACAGGGTGACGACGCGGACCATCGGCCACAGCAGGAGGATCCCGATGACGGCCAGGGTCGGCGCGAGAAGCCACCACGGCCTCCGCGCCGACCCCAGTGCTGGTGAGCTCACGAGTCGAAGATGCCGTTCATCTCCTCCGCCGCGGTCTGGGCTGCGCCCTCCGCGTCGGCCCCGCCGCCGAGGATGGACTCCATCATCGCGGGGATGGTCTGGGCGCCCTCGACCTGGCCCCACATCGGGGTCACCGGCAGGGTGGCGCTGCCGTCACGCATCTGCGTGGCGAACGGACCGACCAGCGGGTCGTCGGCCTCCTCGAGCTGGGTGAGCAGGTCCTCGGTGGCCGGGAAGTAGCCGGTCTGCTCACCCCACTGGGCGGCGAAGTCACCGGTGGTCATCATCTCCACGAAGGTCCACGCCAGGTCCTGGTTCTCGGCGGTCTCGAAGACCGACAGGTGCGAGCCGCCCGCGAAGGAGGGCGCCATCCCGCCGTCCTGACCGGGGATCGGCACCACGCCGAGCTTGCCCTCGAGGTCGGCGTTGGCCTCGACGATCGACATCGGGGTCCAGGAGCCGCTGATGATCATCCCGGCCTCGCCGCGGGCGAAGGCGTCGCGGGTGTCGGCCTCGTTCCAGGTGCTCGCGGCCGGGGTGGACAGCTCGTGCTCCTCCACCAGGGACTCCAGGTAGGCCAGGCCCTCGACCGACTCGGGGGAGTCCAGGCCGGAGGTCCAGGTGTCGCCCTCCTGCACCGCGATCTCGCCGCCGGCACCCCAGATGAACGGGCTGGTGGTGTGCGTGGAGTTGGGGATCGGGAAGGGGATCAGGTCCGGGTCGGCCTCCTTGAGGGCGTCACCGGCGTCCGCCAGCTCGTCCCAGGTGGTGGGCGGCTCGATGCCGTTCTCCTCGAAGAGGTCGGCGCGGTAGATCAGCGACCGGACACCGGCATACCAGGGGGCGCCGTAGACGGCGCCGTCGTAGGTGCCGGACTCCATCACGCTGTCCACGTAGGCGTCGCTCAGGCCGGCCTCCTCCATCTGGCCGCTGAGGTCCATCAGTGCGCCGGCGTCACCGAACTCGGGGGTCCAGGTGGTGCCGACCTCCGCGACGTCCGGGCCGGTGCCGCCGGCGATCGAGTTGACGAACTGGTCGTGCGCCGAGGCCCACGGGATGAACTGGATGTCCAGCGTGGCGCCGGTCTCCTCCTCGAAGGCCGCGCTGACGTCCTCGAAGAAGGGGGTGGCGTCCGGGTTGGTGCCCTCCATGATCCAGACGCTCAGGGTCTCTCCAGAGGCGTCGACGTCACCACCGCCGGAGGAGGAGTCGTCAGAACCGCCGCCGCAGGCGGCCAGGGTGAACGTGGTGAGGGTGGCCAGCGCCAGCAGACGGGTGGTGCGGGATGCGTGTGGCATGGGTGGTGGTGTCCTTTCAGAGGGGTGCCCGGCGGTCGCCGGTGCTGGTCGGGAAGATGTCGACGAGGATGCGGTAGCGGTCGCCGCGGTAGACGGAGCGGACGAACTCGGCCACTCTTCCGTCGGCGACCCGGGAGGTGCGTTCGAAGAGGAAGGCAAGGTCGCCCTCGGCGGCCTCGAGCTGCTCGGCCTCCTCGGCGGTGACCTGGTGCGGCTCGATGGTCTGGGTGGCCGCGGTGATGGACAGCGCGTAGCGCGACTCGAGCAGGTCGTAGAAGGAGGCGTCCTGCAGGTCCGCGCCGGACAGGCCGGGGACCAGCTCGGCCGGGACGTGCAGGTCCTCCAGCGCCATCGGCTCCCCGTCGGCGGTGCGGACCCGGCGCACGTGCAGCACCGAGGCCATCGGCTCGATGCCGAGCACCGAGGCCATCACCATGCCGGCCGGCTGCGCACGGGCCTGCACGGTGCGGGCCCCGGGGACCAGGCCCCGGGAGCGCATGTCGGTGGAGAAGGAGGTCGCCGAGAGGCGCTGGTCCACCCGGGCCGGCGCCACGAAGGTGCCGGCCCCCGGGCGGCGGATCAGCCGGTGGTCCGCCACCAGCGCCTCCACCGCCCGGCGCAGGGTCATCCTGGCCACCCCGAGGTGGGCGGCCAGGTCCCGCTCGGCGGGCAGCGGCTCGCCAGGGCTCATCGGCGAGATGAGGTCCGCGAGCTGCTCCCGCACCTGCTCCTGCTTGCCGGCCCGGATGGCCGGCGGCTCAGGGCGGGCCGTGGTCGGGGCGACCTCCTCGATGGTCATCGACCACGCACCGGCCGGGAGGGCTGGGACTGGGTGTTGTCGTCGGCCAGGGTGGTCACCACGTAGCTGACGTCCTTGCCGCTGGGCTCGGGGTCGGTCCAGCTGGTGGCGCCGGTGCCGAGCACGGCGACGAGGTTGTCCGCGGAGACGGCGTCGCAGGGGTCGACCGGTCGGCCCTTGCCCTTGCCCTTGCCGGGACCGGTGCGCTCGCCCTCCACCCGGTAGACGGCATACCCGGCGTCCTCGCCCTTCTGGTGCCAGCGGACCTGGGTGCCCTCGGCGGTCGGGCGGGTGCTGATCCCGTGCGGTGCGCGGACCGGGTCGCCGGCCCCGGCCTGCAGCGCGGGCGGCAGCGCGGGGGTGTCGTAGTGGGCCTCCTGCAGCAGGTCCCAGTGGCCGAGGCGGTTGGCCACCACGTCCTTGGCGGAGAACCAGACGTCGCCGGTGACCTGCGGGTACTCCTCGTTGAGATCGAGGTGGCGGACCATCTCCTGCGGGTCGGCCCACTCCGGGGACTGGGTGGAGGTGCCGACCTTGTAGGTGGCCTGGCCGATCCACAGGGCGACGTCGGTGCCCTCCACGGTCTCGCTCCACCACGGCACCAGTACCTCGTAGGCGGCCGGCTCGAAGCCGATGGACCAGTACACCTGGGGGAGGACGTAGTCCATCCACTCCTCCTGCACCCAGAGCCGGGTGTCGGCGTAGAGGTCGTCGTAGGTCTGCGCACCGGCGGTGGTGTCCGAGCCCTCGGGGTCGGTGCCGGCGTTGCGCCACACCGCGAACGGGCTGACGCCGAAGCTGACCTCCGGCTTGGCCTCGGCGATCTGCTCCGAGAACTCCTCGACGAGCAGGTTGATGTTGTCCCGGCGCCAGTCGCCGCGGTCCTCGAAGTCCCCGCCGTAGCGGGCGAAGCTCTCGTCGTCGGGGAACTCCTCGCCGGCCACCGGGTAGGGGTAGAAGTAGTCGTCGAAGTGGACGCCGTCGATGTCGTAGCGCTCGACCGCCTCCATCATCACCGCGATGGTGTGCTCGCGGACCGCGGGGACGCCCGGGTCGTAGTAGAGCTTGCCGCCGTAGGGCAGGACCCAGTCCGGGTTCAGCCGGGCCGGGTGCTCGGGGGAGAGGGTGGCGGGGTCGGTGCTGGTCTGGGACACGCGGTAGGGGTTGAACCACGCGTGGAAGTCCAGGCCGCGGGAGTGCGCCTCCTCGACGGCGAACTGCATCGGGTCCCAGCCGCCGAAGTCGGCGCCCTGCTCCCCGGTGATCCAGTGGCTGCTCGGCTCCAGCTCGGAGGGCCAGAAGGTGTCGGCGGTGGGACGGACCTGCACGAAGACGCTGTTCAGGCCGTCGTCGACGGCGGAGTCGTACCAGTCGCGCAGCTCGGCCTGCGCCTCCTCCGGGCTGAGGCCGGGGCGGGAGGGCCAGTCGATGTTCGCGACGCTGGCGATCCAGGTGCCGCGCATCTCGTGCAGCGGCGCGCCGGTGCTGATCTCGCAGCCCTGGTGCGGTCCGCCGCCGGGTCCGGCGGTGACGGCCGGGGTCGCCGACGCGGCGGGCAGCAGCGTCGAGGTGGCGAGGGCCAGGGCGAGCGGCGCACCGAGCGCGTAGGCGCGGCGGCGGGTGCGGGACCGGGTGCGGTGGGGCTGGGACACGTTCTCTCACGTCCTTGTCAGAGCTTGTAGACCAACGGTGCTAGACCAACGGTCCAGAGATTGGCATACTGCCCGGGTGATGTCAACGATGACCGGGCCGAACGACGCGACGACGACCCTTGCGGTGGACCTGGGCAAGACCGGGTGCCGACTGCTGCTGACGAGTGCCCAGGGGCAGCGGCACGGGGAGGGGCCGGGTGCGGTCGGTCTCGCCGCCGCCGACGGTGTGGAGCAGGTATGCCGCGCGCTGCGCGCCGCCGCCGACGACGCCGGGCTCACTCCCGGGATGCGCGTCGACGTGCTCTCGATCGGGCTGGTCGGCTACCACGCCGCCAGCGCCCGCCGCGAGGAGCTCGCGGCACGGTTGCGGCAGGACTGGGCGGACCTGGTGGTGCTCGCCGGGGACGTCACCACCACGCACGCCGGGGCCTTCGGCGGGGGACCGGGTGTGGTGGTCGCCGCCGGCACCGGAGCGGTGGCACTGGCCGCCGACGCGCACGGACGGACCGCGGTGCACGACGGCTGGGGCTTCCTGCTCGGCGACGACGGCAGCGGGTATGCCGTGGGCCGCGCCGGTCTGCGCGCCGCCCTGGCGCACCGGGAGGGACGCGGCGGCTCGGCCGCGCTGGCACAGGCCGCGCAGGGGCGCTTCGGCGACCTGGCAGGGCTGCCCGCGGTGGTGCACTCGGCCGACCACCCGTCCAGGCTGATCGCCTCCTTCGCCCCCGACGTCGCCGACCTGGCCCGCGGCGGGGACGTCGAGGCGATGGGCATCTGGCAGCAGGCCGGGGTCACCCTGGCCGCCACCGGGCGGGCCTGCCGGGACGCGCTCGACCCGTCGCTGCCGGTGTGCCTGGCCGGAGGGCTCGCCGCGGTGGGGGACCTGCTGACCGTGCCCTTCGCGGACGCGCTCGGGGAAGGGACGGTGGTGACGCCGGCCGGGGACTCGTTGGCCGGGGCGCTGATGCTGGGACGGGCCGCGTGGGACGGGGAGCTGCCGCCCGCGCTGGCGGGGGAGGACACCGTGACCGTGGTCCGCGGCGCTCCCCGCGCGTCCGTCGCCGCGTCGCACAGTGCCGTCGACGGCTCGCATGCCGCACCGGAGGCTGCCGCGGACGTGACGTCCGGGATCGGCCGGCTCGGGACCGAGGGGGTGCGTGAGGACCTGCTCGACCTGGACCAACGGCCTACCGAGGCGGTGCTGCGCGAGCTGTGGGAGGCCGAGTCCACCGTCGCCCCGGCGCTGCTGCGGGTGGCGCCCGACGTCGCGGCGGCCGTCGACGCCATCGCCGCACGGCTACGGGCCGGTGGGCGGTTGTTCTACCTGGGTGCGGGCACCCCCGGGCGGCTCGCCTTCGTCGACGCCTCCGAGCTGCCCCCCACCTACGGCACCCCGGCCGACCTGGTGAAGGCCCTGCCGGCCGGTGGGGTCGAGGCGATGGTGCTGGCCAGGGAGGGCGCCGAGGACGACGCGGACTCCGGTGCCGCGGTGATCGAGCGCGAGCAGGTCGGCCCGGACGACGCGGTGGTGGGGATCAGCGCCTCCGGCCGCACCCCCTACGTCATCGCCGGCCTGCGGGAGGCGGGTGCGCGGGGTGCGCTGACCGTCGCCGTGTCCAACAACCCGGGTGCCGAGGCCTCGGCAGGCGTCGACCACGCCATCGAGGTGCCCACCGGCCCGGAGGTGATCAGTGGCTCCACGAGGCTCAAGGCCGGCACCGCGCAGAAGCTGCTGCTGGGGGCACTGTCCACCGCGGTGATGGTGCGCCTCGGCAAGACCCACGGGCCGTTCATGGTCGACATGCAGGCCTCCAACGTGAAGCTGCGGGACCGGGCCGTGCGGATGGTGGCCCGGGTCACCGGCTGCGGGACCGACCACGCGGAGCAGGCGCTCGAGGACGCCGGCTGGAGCACCAAGGTGGCGATCGTCATGGTCCTCACCGACACCTCACCCGAGCAGGCCCGGGCCGCCCTGGAGCAGGGTGACGGCTCGGTGCGCGGCGCGCTGACCACCGCCACGTCCACGGAGGTGTCCCGATGATCGTGGTCGGGGTCGGCTCCGGCACCAGCGTCGACGGCATCGACCTGGCAGCCCTGGAGATGGACCTGCACGGCGAGGAGCTGACGGTGCGGGTGCTCGGCAGCGGCGAGGTGCCCTTCGCCGATGACCTGCGCGACGACGTGCTCGCCGTCATCGCGGGCGGCACCCTGGACGCCGCCCGGGTCTGCCGGGTGGACACCCGCCTCGGGCGGGCCTTCGCCGACGCGGTGGCCGGGGTGGGGGCCGAGCTCGCGGGTGGGCGCCCCGACCTGGTCTCCTCGCACGGGCAGACCCTCTTCCACGACGTCGTGGATGGGCGGGTGGCGGGCACCCTGCAGCTGGGCCAGCCGGCGTGGATCGCCGAACGGACCGGCGCCCCGGTGGTCTCCGACCTGCGGGTCGCCGATGTCGCCGCCGGGGGCCAGGGTGCCCCGCTGGCCGGGACCTGGGACCGGCTGTGGCTGGCCGGGGTGCAGGACGAGCGTCCGGTCGCCGCCCTCAACCTGGGCGGGATCGCCAACGTCAGCGTGCTCGGCCCGGCCTCGGGGCAGGGGGGTGGTGGGCAGGAGTGGCGCTCGCTGAGCGCCTTCGACACCGGCCCGGCGAACGCGCTGATCGACGCCGTGGTGGCGCGGGTCAGCGGCGGGGCTGAGCGCTACGACACGGACGGCGCGCGGGCGGCGCGCGGCATACCGGACCGGGAGCTGCTGGAGGTCCTGCTGGACGACCCGTACTACCGGCGGCCGCCGCCGCGGACCACCGGCAAGGAGCACTTCCATCTCGGCTACGTCGACGCGGCGCTCGCCCGGGTCGACCACCCGGTCGCCGACGACGACCTGGTCGCCACGCTCACCGAGCTGACCGTGCGTACCGTCGCCGACGCCCTGGCCGACGCGGCGCCGACCGAGCTGGTGGCCAGCGGGGGTGGTGCCCGCAACGGCACCCTCCTGCGCGGGCTGGCGGGGGCGATGCCGGGCACCACCGTCAGCACCAGCGAGCAGCACGGGATCCCGGTGGACGCCAAGGAGGCGTGCCTGTTCGCGCTGCTCGGCTTCCTCACCTGGCACGGGCTGCCCGGGACCTCGCCCTCGGCGACCGGGGCGGTGGCAGGCAGGCCCGCGGGCCGGATCACCCCCGGTCACACGCCGCTGCGGATGCCCGACCCGGCCACCTCGGCGCCGACGACGATGCGGGTGGTCGGCTGATGGAGGTCGTCATCTGCCCCGGGCCGGACGAGATGGCCCGGCTCGCCGCCGACGCCATCGCCGCCGCCGTGCCCGGTCGTGAGTTCGTGCTCGGCGTCGCCACCGGCTCCAGCCCCCGCGGGGTGTATGCCGAGCTGGTCGCCCGGGTACGTGCCGGTGAGCTGGACCTGAGCGGGACCCGGACGTTCTCCCTGGACGAGTACGTGGGGCTGCCCGCCGACCACCCCGCCAGCTACCGCAGCGAGATCCGCCGGGTGCTGACCGACCCGGCCGGCATCCCGGCCGAGCAGGTGCACTGCCCGGACGGCGGCGCGAGCGACCTTCCCGCTGCCGCGGCCGCCTACGAGGAGGCGATCGAGGCGGCCGGGGGAGTGGACCTGCAGCTGCTCGGGCTGGGCTCGGACGGACACATCGCGTTCAACGAGCCCGGGTCCTCCCTTACCAGCCGGACCCGGGTCAAGACGCTGACCACGGTGACCCGCACCGACAACGCCCGCTTCTTCGACGACGACCCTGACGCGGTGCCGCGGCACTGCCTCACCCAGGGCCTGGGCACGATCGGCCGGGCCCGGCACGTGGTGCTGCTGGCCGCGGGGGAGCGCAAGGCGGAGGCCGTGCAGCAGCTGGTCGAGGGGCCGGTCTCGGCGCGGTGGCCGGCGACCGTGCTGCAGCTGCACCCGCACGTCAGCGTGCTGCTGGACGAGGCCGCGGCGAGCCGGCTCGAGCTGGCCGACTACTACCGGGAGGCGTGGGCGCACAAGCCGGAGTGGCAGGGCCTCTGAGGTCGGCCACGCGGCCGGTGCGATGCCCGGTGCGTCAGACGCCCGAGCCCAGCACCAGCAGGGCGCCGGCGAAGAGCACCCCGGTGGTGAGCAGGATGACGGTGGTGTAGCCGAGGATGTCGCGGATCTTCAGGCCCGCGATGGCCAGCAGGGGCAGCGCCCAGAACGGCTGGATCATGTTGGTCCACTGGTCGCCGTAGGCGATCGCCATCACCGCCACCTCCGGGTCGACGCCCAAGCTCTGGGCAGCTTCCAGCAGGACGGGCCCCTGGACGGCGATCTGGCCGCCACCGGAGGGCACGAAGAAGTTGACGATGCCCGCGGAGAGGAACGCCAGCACCCCGAACGTCGCGGGCGTGGAGATCGAGACCAGCGCTTCGGAGAAGATCGCGATGAGGCCGGTGCCGGCCATGATGCCCATGATCCCGGCATACAGCGGGAACTGCAGCAGGATCTCCCCGACGTTGGAGGCGGCCCGCTGGGTGAGCTCGATGATCTCGAACGGGTTGCGCACCAGCAGCAGGCAGAGGGTCAGGAAGGTCCAGTTGACGATGTCCAGGGTGACGGTGCCGCCGCCGTTGAAGTGGATGACCAGGTAGGCGAGCAGCAGCAGGCCGGGGACCAGGGTCATCACCCGAGAGGCGTCGAGCCGGTCCGCGGGGGTGGTGACGTCGTAGCGGATCTCGTCGTCGGTCATCTTGTGCTCGGGCATCTCGACGATCCCGGCGCCGCTGCGCGGGGCCATCAGCGCGATCGTGCCGGCGACGACGACGACCGCGAGCACGGTGGTGACCATGTTCCAGGTGGAGAAGGTGGTCTCGGTGATCGGCAGGGTCTGGCCGAGCTGCTCGCCGACGAAGCTGTCCGGGGTGGCCGCGACCAGCGGCGCCGAGCCCGAGTAGCCCATGTGCCAGACGACCATCCCGGTGTAGCCGGCGGCCACCAGCAGGGGGAAGTGCCGCGGCTCACCGCGGCGGCGGCCCTCTGCCGCGACCTCCTTGGCGAGCAGCGCCCCGACGACCAGGCCGAGGCCCCAGGTGAAGAGGCCTGCGACACAGGTGATGAGCGCGACGAAGACGTAGGGCATCACCCGGCCACCGGGGATGGCCGCGAGCCGGCGCAACCCGGCCCGGATCGGTCCTGTGTTGGCGAGGATGTAGCCGAGCAGCAGGATCAGCGCCATCTGCGTCATGAACGCCAGCAGGCCGGCCAGCCCGTCACCCCAGGCCTGCACCACGTCGACCGGCCCGGAGTCAGTCAACGCCAGGGCGGCCGCCATCACCACCACGGTGAGCACGATCGCGAAGACCAGGGCCGAGGGGATGAAGCGCTCGACGACGGAGTTCAACGGGCCCATGGCTCGCTGGACGCCGGTGCGGGTCTGGGGCTGACTCATGGGCTCGACCTCGAATCGTGGGGGTGGCGGGGCTCCAGCAGACGCTAGCCGTCAAGATGACGGACGTCCGGTATGCCGTCGGGGTGTCGGGCGGGGCCGGGTGAGCCCTTGGAGGTGGTATTGCCTGAGCGTCTGCGGGCAGCACGGTTCACCAGCACCTCAAGGTCGAGACCCGTGAGGCCCCGGGGGCTCGATGGGTGCTCTTCGGAGGGTGGCGCGAGCATGCGCGTCCGTCGAGGTTGTGACAGACCGGATCTGCCGAATACAGGACGGTTGTCGCAGAGGCTCTCGATGGTCGCCCACGCCGATGAGCGTGTGTTACTCCGCTGTCGCTTCCGGAACCTGGTTCAGCGCACCAAAGGGAATGTGCACGCTCGGCGCCGCCTCGGCAGTTGATTCAAGGTGCAGTAGTTGATCGT